>JBQGDL010000081.1:0-60925 GCA_052039045.1 Steroidobacteraceae bacterium | reverse complement strand
GGTTGCGGGACGGTGGCGTTTGCGCCGCCGCGCCAAGTGCGTGAGACCAGGCCGACACGTGACCTCCCCCCGATCGGACCGGGGCAAGCTTACTGCAGTTCGTCGCTGCGGTGGGCGCATCGATTCTTGCCAGCCTGTAGGCGCCGGCTCATCATCGCCAACTTTCAGCGTCGGCAGAGTGCACTGGCAGGGAGGGAGGCGCGTCATGTGGGCTCGACGAAGGATCTGCGCTCTCATTGTCGGCCTGTACTGCGCCACCGCAGGGGCGCAAACCGATCCATTGCCCTCCTGGAACAAAGGCACCGTGCGCGACCGCATCACTGCGTTCGTGCAGACAATTACCGACCAGAAGAGCAACGACTACGTCGCCCCGGAGGCACGCATCGCCGTCTTCGATAACGACGGTACGCTCTGGTCCGAGCAGCCGATGTACGTGCAAATGGCGTTCATGCTCGACCGCGTCAAGACGCTCGCGCCCCAGCATCCGGAGTGGACGGACAAGCAGCCCTACAAGGCGGTCCTCGACCACGACGTGAAGGCGCTGGCCGCGCAGGGGCAGAAGGGCGCCGTGGAGCTGATAGCCGCGACGCACACCGGCATGTCGAGCGACGAGTTCAACCGCATTGCGAGCGACTGGATCGCGAAGGCACGTCATCCGACGTACGGCCGGCCCTATACCGAGACGGTCTATCAGCCGATGTTGGAGCTGCTCGCCTACTTTCGCGCCAATGGCTTCAAAACGTACATCGTCTCGGGCGGCGGCGTCGACTTCATGCGACCGTGGACCGAGAAGGTCTATGGAATACCGCCGGAGCAGGCCGTCGGCAGCATGGGCAAGCTCGAGTACCGCTTAGTCGACGGCAAGCCGGTGCTGATGCGGTTGCCACAGGTCGATCACGTCGACGACGGTCCGGGCAAGCCGGTCGGCATTCAGAAGTTCATCGGCCGCCGGCCGATCGCGGCCTTCGGTAACTCGGACGGCGATCTGCAGATGCTGCAGTACGTCTCGGCGGGTTCGGTGCCGTCCATCGCACTGCTCGTGCATCACACCGACGGCGAGCGCGAAACCGCATATGACCGCACCTCCTCGGTTGGGCGCCTCGACAAGGCGCTCGACGAGGCCAAGACGCGCAACTGGGTCGTGGTCGACATGAAGCAGGACTGGAAGAAGGTGTTTCCGTTCCAGTGATCGCTTGGGCGGGTCGCACGTCTCGTGCACGCACCGCAGCAGGGTCGTTGAAGGAGACTGGAAGATGCGCCTACATCGAATCACAGCGATACTGGTATCGATCACGCTCGTCGCGCTCTGCGGGTGCCAGAAAGAGCCGGCTCCGACGGCGACTTCGCCTGCGCCCAAGACGAAGCCACGCCCGGCCAAGCAGAAGGAGGTCGCGGTGGCGAAGGAGGACTCGAGCCTGGCCCCGGAGAATCTGGCTCGCCGCCTCGTCGAGCGCCGCGCGATCGAGACGATCATCTGGGGCATGCCGGCGGTCAACTACGATCTCATGTACCAGGCGATGGTCCGCACGACCGGTGGTGCCTTCAACGAGGTGGTCTACTGGTCGCGTCTGCCGGACTGGAAGAACCAGACGCTCACGCCGAACCCGGATGCCATCTACCTCATGCCGTTCTTCAACACGAAGGACGGGCCGATCGTGATCGAGATACCGCCGGCAGACGCTGGTGTCATCAACGGCACGATCATGGATGCCTGGCAGACGCCGCTGGGGGATGTCGGACCGGCTGGCGTCGACAAGGGGGCAGGGGGCAGATACCTGATACTGCCACCCCGCTACACGGGCACGACGCCGAAGGGATACATCGTCCTGCCATCCGCCACCTACCACGGCTACGCGCTGCTGCGCTCGATCCTGAAGAGCGGTAGCGATGCCGACGTGGCAAGCGCCGCGGAATACGGAAAGCGGATCAGGGTATTTCTGCTCGCCGACGTCGCGAATCCACGCGGTACGGCCTACCGCGACGCGATCGACGTCGTGTACGACGCGACGATCCCCTACGACTGGCGCTTCTTCGAGTCGCTCGACCGCTTCATCCAGCGGGAGGTCTGGCTGCCGCGGGACAAGGTGATGATCGACGTGCTGAAGTCGATCGGTATCGAGAAGGGCAGGACCTTCAGTCCCGACGACGCGACCAAGGCGATCCTGAGCGCCGCGGCGGGCGAAGCTCACGCGTTGCTGGAGATGCAATACGAGGCGCTCTTCGCCCAGCCGTTCTACGACGGCACTCGTTGGGCCCTGCCGGCCCTGCCCGGGTACATGCAGGCGGCTTCAGCGGCCTACTCCGATGCGGACACCTACCCGGTCGATGAGCGCGGCGTGCTGTTCTCCTTTGCGTTCTTCACCCCGAAGCACCTGGGCGAGGGCCAGTTCTACCTGATGACGATCAAGGACAAGGAGGGCCGCGATTTCAGCGGGGCGAGCACCTACCGCCTGACCGTGCCGGCGAATGCGCCGGTCACGCAATACTGGTCTGCCACCGTGTATGACCGCGCAACGCACGCGCTCATTCAAAATCTGAGGTGGTCCAGTCGATCGTCGCAAACGCGCGGGCTGAAGACGAGCCCGGATGGGTCGGTGGACATCTGGTTCGGACCGACCGCTCCGCCCGACCAGGAGTCGAATTGGGTGCCGACCAATGCGAATGGAAAGTTCGAGGTCCTGTTCCGGCTGTACGGGCCGGAAAAGACGTTCTTCGACAAGACGTGGAAGCTGCCGGACGTCACCAAGGTGAAGTGAATCGCGAACCTCCCTGACGCCTCGACGGACGCACGGCGAGCGGTGAAGTGCTTCTGAAGCGCTGCGCCGTCCTCGCTGACGGTGAAAGTCATCACCCCCGCTCCGCCGTACCCCGCGGGCCACGATGCCTCGATTTATTGCCCGCGTCTGACACTTGGCTCGGCCCGCACATTGGCGCAACATTGCCAACGCCGACCATCGGACGGTCATGTCCGGCGGGCCACGCAGGGTGAGGGTCGGGTCGCACATGCCGGAAGCACAACTGAACCCGGATTCGACCGATACGCCCGCCGAGAGCGCGCCCGCGCCCGGAATGGTTCGCGTACCCGGCGGCGAGTTCCTGATGGGCTCTGACCGGCACTATCCGGAAGAAGCCCCCGCACACCGCGTGCGCGTCGACGGCTTCTGGGTGGATCGCACGCCGGTCACGAATCAGGAGTTCCGCCGCTTCGTCGAGGCGACCGGCTACGTGACCTTCGCGGAAATCCCGCCGGACCCAAAGGACTATCCCGGCGCGCTGCCGCACATGCTCAAGGCTGGCTCGCTGGTCTTCACTCCGCCGAAGCATGCCGTTGATCTGCGCGACTGGTCGCAGTGGTGGGACTTCCGGTTCCGCGCCAACTGGCGCCGCCCGGAAGGACCGGGCAGCTCGATTCGCGGCCTCGACGATCATCCGGTCGTACATGTCGCGTTTCGCGATGCAGAGGCCTACGCGAAATGGGCCGGCAAGGAACTGCCGACCGAGGCCGAGTGGGAGCTTGCGGCGCGCGGTGGTCTGGACGGCGCCGAGTACGCGTGGGGCGTGGATTTCACGCCCGGCGGCAGGCAGATGGCCAACACCTGGCAGGGCGCCTTCCCGCACGAGAACCTGAAGACCGACGGCTACGCCCGCACCTCACCCGTAACCGCGTTTCCGCCGAACGGCTACGGCCTCTACGACATGATCGGCAACGTGTGGGAATGGACCACGGACTGGTACGCCGACAAGCACCAGCTGCCTCTCGAGAATTCCTGTTGCGGCGTCGCCAAGAACCCGCGCGGCGGAGCCGAGGACGCGAGCTTCGATTCCTGTCAGCCGAACATCCGTATTCCGCGCAAGGTGCTGAAGGGCGGTTCGCATCTCTGCGCGCCGAATTACTGCCGCCGCTATCGGCCGGCCGCTCGGCATGCGGAGCCGATCGATACGTCGACAAGCCACGTCGGCTTCCGCTGCATCGTGCGCGACCGTGGGGAGACTGCGCGATGACGAGCTGGGACGCGATCGGGCGCCTGGCGGCGATAGCCGTCATCGGACGACTTAGCGCCGAAGTGAGCCCGCCGTGACCGCACCTTCGGCCACGACGGACCCGTACTGCACTACTTGCTCGCTGCCGGTGTAGTCGACGTTGCGACCACGTGCCAGCTGCCGCCCTGCCTCGACCAGACGTGCATGCTGTGGTGCGCGCCTTCGCCCTTGGTGCTGTGAGTCATGATCGCCGTGTCCGGATCGATGAACGTCACCTTGAAGTCGGTTGGTTCATAGACGGTGCCCGCGGGCGCGGGCTCGCTGTCCGCGAGCTCGCCCTGCTTGTCGCGCACGCCGTTCTCGGTGACCGAAACTAGCTTGTCGGACAGCATCGGCGCGATCGACTTCAAGTCACCCTTGACGCCGGCGGCACCCCACTTCTTGTCGAGATCAATCAGGTCCGATGTTTCGTCGGCAGCGACCGTGATCGACAGGAAAGCTAGTACAGTTCCGATCGTGATGACCGCAGTTCGCATGTTGGTTCCCCTTTGTTGTGGCGGGGCACCGTAGTCCTATCGACAGCCCCGGTCAAGCGGCGGCGATCATACGATCGCCTCGAAAAGCCGAGCGCAGACCGCCAGTTAGCGCCGCATGCA
The DNA here is from genome assembly GCA_052039045.1 of Steroidobacteraceae bacterium. Taxonomy (GTDB): domain Bacteria; phylum Pseudomonadota; class Gammaproteobacteria; order Steroidobacterales; family Steroidobacteraceae; genus DATJKD01. The sequence goes on along the minus strand of JBQGDL010000081.1, from coordinate 56,288 downwards.
ATCATTTGTCACGCGCGCTGTCGAATAGGGTCTCCGCCGTTCGACGATTACTGGATCGAGTCCCACGGACACATCGGCCGCGACGCGGCCTGGAGGAGGGAACATGCAAATCCAGCCATATCTGTTCTTCGACGGCCGTTGCCAGGAAGCACTGGACTTCTACGTGACCGCGCTGGGCGCCAAGGTCGAGGCGCTGATTCGCTTCAAGGACAGCCCTGAGCCGCCCGACCCCGCCAAGGTGCCGCCGGGCGCGGCGAACAACATCATGCATTCGAGCCTTCGCATCGGCGAGACGGTCGTGCTGGCCTCCGACGGCTTCGGCAAGGGCAACCCCGTGTTCCAGGGCTTCTCGCTCGCGCTTTGGGTGGCAAACGACGGCGAGGCGGATCGCCTGTACTCGGCGCTCGCCAAGGAGGGCAAGATCACTCAGCCGCTCGTGAAGACTTTCTTCGCCTCGAGCTTCGGCATGGTCACCGACAAGTTCGGCGTGCCATGGATGGTGGTCGCGGGTACGAAGTGATCACGCGCGCAACGGAGAGCCCACCATGCGTTTCATGATGCTGATGATTCCCAAGGGCTACGAGGCCGCAAGGCCGGGCACGATGCCCGATGCAAAGGCGGTCGAGGCCATGATGAAGTACAACGAGGCGCTGCAGAGAGCGGGCGTGCTGCTGGCGCTCGACGGTCTTCACCCGCCGTCGATGGGTGCACGCGTCTCGTTCGCCGGCGGCACGCCGACGGTGACCGATGGGCCGTTCGCCGAGGCCAAGGAGGTGATCGGCGGCTACTGGATGATCCAGGTCGGGTCACGCGAGGAAGCGATCGCGTGGGCCAAGCGCTGCCCGGCCTCCGCAGACGAGGTCATCGAGGTGCGCCAGGTCCAGGAGATGTCCGACTTCCCGGAGGACGTGAAGAAGGCTGCCGCCGGCTTCGAGGCGATGCAATCCAGGGCCGGTCAGCGCAAGCGCTGACCGGCGCCTGCCTGGCAGGACGCCGCCGGCCGGAGGCCTCGATCGGCCACGTCGTGAGATGCGCGGGCGGGTTCAGCAGGCCGCGATGGCCTGCGCCATCGCGGCGAGTGCACGCTCGAGAGCGGCGTTCACATTTCGACGCGCGCCTTGAAGCCGCCCCAGATCATCCGCTTGCCGTCGAAGGGCATGGCCTTGATGTTCATCATCGAGGCGAGGCGCGGGTCCTTCATCGCCTTCGCATTGACGCGGTCACGATGCTTGCGCGACTTGTAGGTGATGAACGAGAACACCACCGTCTCGCTCGGTTTCATCTTCACGCTGCGCGGAAAGGAGGTCAGCTTGCCGACGGGCGCATCGTCCGCGACGGTCTCCACGTACTGCAGAGCGCCGTGCTCGCGCCAGACCTTGCCCGCTTTGCGTGCCATGCGCAGATACGCGGAAACCTTCTTCTTGGGCACCGGGATCACGAATCCATCCACGTAAGCCATATGCAACTCCCTGCCCCTCCCGGGCACGTGTCGGCTCGATCCACAATGATCGCAGGTCGCGCCGGTCGAATTCCACTTCGAGCGGGCCGCTCAGCGATACTTGGCGCCGGCGCCCGTATTGAACACCACCGCGGTATCGTCGCGGCCGACGAAGCCGCTCGCGCGCAGCTGCTCGAGCGCAGCCCACGCCGCGCCACCCTCCGGACACACGTCGATACCCGTTCGGGCGGCGAGTGTCGCGCTCGCGCGTTCGATCGCGTCCTCCTCGACGGCGAGCGCCGTGCCGCCCGTCTCGCGCAGCGCCCGCAGGCAGAGGAAGCCGCCGAGCGGCGAGGGTACGCGCAACCCCCAGGCACGCGTGCTGGGGTCGGGCCACGGCTCGGTGCGATCGCCGCCGGAGTGAAAGGCACGCACGATCGGCGCACAGCCCGCCGCCTGCACCGCGACGAAGCGCGGACGCCGCCCCGGCTCGACCCAGCCGAGCCGCTCCATTTCCTCGAAGGCCTTCCACATGCCGATCAGCCCGGTGCCGCCCCCGGTGGGATACAGCACGACGTCGGGCATGGTGCCTTCCAGCTGCTCGACGAGTTCGAAGGCCATGGTCTTCTTGCCTTCGATCCGCCACGGTTCGCGCAGCGTCGAGACATCGAAGACCTCGTCGCCGCGATGGCGGCGCAGGAATGCGGCTGCGTCGGCGATCGTGCCCGGCACGGCGTGTACCTGCGCGCCGTAGAAGCGGCACTCGGCGAAGCAGCCCGGCGGCGTGTCCTCGGGCATTGCGACCGTCACCGGCAGCCCCGCGCGAGCGCCGTACGCGGCGAGTGCGCCGGCGGCGTTACCCGCCGACGGCGCGGCGAGCGCCCTTGCGCCAAGGTAGCGCGCCATCGACACCGCGAGCGCCATGCCCCGCGCTTTGAAGGAACCGGTCGGGTTGCGCGACTCGTCCTTGATCCACACACCGGGCTCCACCGGCAGGAGCGGCGTAAACCCTTCGGCCAGCGAAACCTCGTCACGCTCGCGCAACGGCAGCAGCTCGCGATAGCGCCACAGCGTCGGCGGGCGCCCAACGAGATCGGAGAGGCGCAGCCGCAGTTCACTGAGGTCGTAGTCGATGCGCAGCGGCATGCCGCACGCCACGCACACACCGAGCAGTGAACGCGGGTCGTGTGCTGTGCCGCAGGCGAAGCAGCTCGCGCCAGCGAGGCGGGGAGCAAGGGGACCGCGGCTCATGCCGCGGCCATGTTAATTCGGCCGTGAGCCGAAACGGAAATTCGCCTCAGAGCCAGTTTTCCCGGCGGGAGTCGATGCCGGCTCGGAGCCGGATATCGCGGGATATCGGGCTCCGGGCCAAGCCCTGTCAGTACGACTTCTCGCCCGCCTTGGCCTCGTGGCCGGCCTTGATTTCATCGGCGGAGAGGCTGCCATCCTTGTTCGTGTCCAGCGTGTCGAACATGGTGCGCGAGCTTGCCTCGTGCTCGACCGACGACAGCGCTCCATCGCCGTCCGTATCCAGCGTCTTGATCCTGTCCGCGGACGACGGCATCTTGGCGGCGCCGACACCCGGCTTCGACGTCGCATAAGCGGTGTCCATCTCGGCGGACGTCACCTTGCCGTCCGCATTCGCGTCGAGCTTCTCGAAGGAGCTCTTCGAGCCCGCGATGTACTCGGCTTGAGTCACCTTGCCGTCCTTGTCGGCATCCAGGCGATCCCACTTGGCGTCATCGCCCGCGAGGACCGGACCCGACAGCGCGAAGCCGCCGACCACCGCCGCAAGTGCGTACCTGTTGAGAGTCGTCATGTTGTTTCCTCCGTCGACGATGATGAAGTGCGCTGAGCTGCGCGAGGGCAGGATGCCGTCGCGCGCGGCGGGGGGATGTCCGCGGAACACCCCTCGGGCGGGTACGATTCCTCCTACACCGTCTCGCAGAAAAAGCGTCGCAATTCGCCGACTTGCGGCAGCGGGGCGTTCGTGCCGTGTCGGAAGAGTCCGTCACGGGCGAGACTCGCTCCGGGTCCCGCGCGGACCGCGGAACGCGAACGCGAACGCGCTAATCGTCGTCGAGGATGGTGAGGACTGCCGCCGTGCGCGTGCCGAGCTTCGCGCCGCCGGTCGGATTCGAGAGCGCGAGATTGACGGTCTCGTCGGGCTCGGCGACGGAGTCTTGTCTGAGCGTGACGGTGAATGTCGCCGAGTACTGCCCCGCGGCGAAGGTAAGCGTGCCGGACGCAGGCACATAGTCCGTGGTCCCGTCCGCCGTGCCTGGTGACGTGGAATACGCGACACCGACGCCGCCCGCGGAGCCGCTGCTGCGCACTACCGTGATGACGGCGACGTCCCTCGATTCGCTGCGCTCGTAGGCCGCGAGACTGAAATTCAGCGTTCCACCGACGTCGTTGTCGACGATCGTCAGCACCGCGGTCCGCCGCGTGCCCAGCACCGCGCCGCCGCCCGGGTTGCTGAGCGACAGATTGACGGTCTCGTTGCTCTCGTCGAGCGCGTCGTTGGTGATGAAGACCGGGAACGTCAGCGCAACGACGCCTTCTGCGAAGGTCAGCGTGCCGCTCGCGGCGGTGTAATCCTTTCCAGCGATTGCGGTTCCGTCGGCGGTCGAATAGGCGACGGTCATGCCCGCGTCGAGTCCGCCGCTACGTGTCACCGTGATGATCGCGCTGCCACCGTTCTCGACCTTCTGGTAAGCAGACGCGCTGAAGACGAGCGTTCCCGGACCGTCGTCGTTGCGGATCGTGCCGATCGCGCGAGCGTCCGCCAGCGTCGCACCCGTCGGCGCGGACAAATCAACGTAGAAGACCTCGTTGCCCTCGACGATCGTGTCGCCTTGTATCGCCACGGCAATCGTTCGTGACGTGGTTCCCGCCGGGAAGGTCAATGTGCCGCTGGCGGCGATGTAATCGGAGTTGCCCTTCGCCGAGCCGCTGGTCGTTCTCCAGGCGACGCTCACCGGCGCGGCGCTCGCCGCGGACAGCCTGACCGTGAACGAGGCCTCTTTCGTCCCGGAATTGCCCTCGTACAGCGATGCGTTCGCGATGGCGAGCGAAACGGCAGGCTGTATCGCGTACTGCGCCGTGTAGGTCGTGGCCACGGCCGGCGTCGAGATGGTGTGAACGCGCGCGCCGCCATCCGACCACGATGAGAACGCCCAGGTCGAGCCCGAGGCGCTCTGCGGTGAGACCGCCTCGAGGCTGCGCTCGATGCCGACGACGCCGACGAAGCTGTAAGGCGTCGACACCAGCGCACCATCCAGCCGCAGCTGCAGGCCGGCCGACTCCGTTGCCAGAGTGACGGTGGACTTGCGCGGCAGGACGTCGCGGATTCGGGAACGCGTGAGTCCGCCCGAATCGCGAACCTGGAGGTGGATGCGATAGAAGACGTTGGCGGATGTCTCGCCACTCGCCGGGATCGTGAAGGACCCTGTCTTCGAGCCGCTCACCGGCAAGACGTGGGGATGGGTGTGCGAATCGTGATGCAGATTCACCCACCAGGTAAAAGCGCTCGCCGGCAGAGTACCGTCCTCGGCATCGCTGGCCGTGCCGGCGTAGTTGATGACGTCGCCGCCGGCGTACGTTGTGCCGGTAACGGGCTGAGTGATGCTTGCACTCGGAACGGAGTTCTCCATCACGGTCAGTTGCGCGGCCTCGCTCGTCGCCGCGCCGAAGTCGTTGGTGACGCCGGCGTCGAAAAACGCTCCGCTGTCGCCGAGCTGAGTGTTAGAGAGCGTGTAACTCGAGCCCGTCGCGCCAGCGATGTCGCCGCCGTTGCGGCGCCACTGATAGGCGAGCGGCGTGCTCCCGGTCGCACTGACGGTGAAGGTCGCCGACTGCCCCGCTGCGACGGTGATGCTCGCCGGCTGCAACGTGATCGAAGGCGGCTCCGCTGCGGCGTACGCGATGCGGCCGACCCGCCCGTCCGTGCGAGTGAGATAATAGAGCGCTCCGTCGCGCCCGATCTTCAGGTCGACGGGGCTCTCGATCCCGCTCGCGAAGTCCGTGTCAGCAGCCGTAATCGGGTCGATCCGCCGGATCCATCCCGCGCAGTAATCGGCGTAGAAGTAGTCGCCGTCATACTCGGCCGGAAAGGCGGGAACCGCAGGCTCGTAGAAGGCGCCGCCGGTAATCGCGCACACACCGTTGCCGTGGGGATAGGCGTAGAAGGGGTTGGTGAACTGCGGATCTTCGGACGGACCTTCGGCCAGCGGCCAGCCGTAGTTGGCGCCCTTGGCCCCTTCGTTGATTTCCTCCCAGCTGTGGTCTCCGACATCGTTTATGAACACGCGTCCGGTACTCCGCTGGACGGCCGTCGTGAACGGATTGCGCAGCCCCAGCGCCCAGATCGCGCGGTACACTCCGGTTGCCGTATCGTAGAACGGGTTGTCCGTCGGGATGGAGCCGTCGGAGTCGATGCGCAACATCTTGCCCAGCAGGCTGTCGAGCCGCTGCGCCTTGCCGCGGCTGGTGTTGTCTCCCACGGCGACGAGCAGCTTCCCTGCGTTCCCGAACAGAATCGCGCCGCCGTTGTGCATCGTCGCGTCCGACAACGGCTCCAGATCGAGCAGCACGACCTCGCTGCCGGGCAGCGCCACATTGCCGTCCGCCGTGAAGCGGCTCACCCGGTTGTGGATCGTCGGGGTGGTTGCGGTGTAATAGACGTAAACGAACTGGTTGGTCGCGAAGTCGGGATCGAAGGCGACGCCCAGCAGTCCGCGCTCGCCCGACGAATCGACCGGGAGCGTCACGAACGGCGTGGCGAGCAGGTTACCGTCCTGTACGACCCGCAACGCGCCGCTCTGCTGGCAGACGAACAGACGCCCGTCGGGCGCAAACTTCATCGTGGTGGCATCGCCCGGCAGCGTGACGTACGTGCTGTCGACGAAGCCGGCCGGCACCGTCGCCGCGGATGCCGCCGCAGCCGCCAACAGTTGCAGCACGAGCCCCGCCATTCCCGCGCGGGTGCGCCAGCGTTCCTTGCGCACGGTCAACCCTTCTGGCCTTCTACTTGCGTGGCCTTCTAGTTATTAGCTGCTAAGCCTATGAGACTCCACGTCGCCGCACAAATCCAGCGCCGCCTGAAGCCGGCCCGGCCAGGCTTATTGTCAAATAGAACTTGGGATTTCCGCGCTCCCGGGACGCAGCGGCCGGGCTAGGGCGAGCCGCGACGCAACACGAGCTCGTGGATCTCCTGCTTGTCGAGCAGCGCCTGCAGGCGCGGTCGATCGTCGCGGGTCATCCCGGGTCCTCGCCGTCGCAGCCGTCTGAGTGCTTTGCCGCCAGGTCCATCGGCAGCCCGAACCACGCGTAACCGAACCATTCGACGTGATCGGGCCAGCCGAGAAAATACTCGAGGCTCTCGGGCGCTTCCGCCCGGATGAAGCGACCATCGCCGAGATGTTCGAGTGCCACAGCCTGTTCCTCGTCGGTCGATACGACGAGCACATCCTCGAGCGCCTGCACGCAGAACGTGCCCTCCGGCGAACGATACAGCCCGGGCACGGTCGCGAGCGATTCCGGTCCGAGCGGCACTTCAGGGGAGGTCGCCTCGGCGATGCCCAGCAGTTCGCGCGCGATCGCAGCCTGCACTTCAATCGCGTGCGGAACGCCGGGCCCGGCCGTATTCGCCGCGACCACGATCAGGAGACGGTCGTCGGGATACTCGGCGACGACGGTCGTGCCGCCCGCACTGTCGCCCGTCTGACCGATCAGCGTATGCCCGCCGTAAGCGCCGAGCCGGACGCCGAGCCCCTGGCCGAAGTCCGCGCGCACGCCATTGCGCTCCAGCGTGACCGGTGTCATCCATTCCTCCAGTGATGCCGGCGAGATGAGCTGTCCGCTGCGTACGGCAAGCCACCAGCGTGCAAGGTCGCCGGTCGTTGCGCAGACGGCGCCGGAAGCGCCGAGCCAGCCGTAATCGATCGGTGGGGCGGGCTGCGTGACGCCGCCCGCAGTCATGTACGCTGCCGCGCGGGCCGCAGCCAGATCCGGGCACCAACCGAGGCTCGTCAGCCCCAGCGGCCGCGCGATTTCCTCGCGCAGCAGCACGGCGAGCGGCGAGTTCGTTGCCGCTTCCGCCGCGAGGCCCGCAAGCACGTATCCAGCGGAGGAATGCATCCATTGCTCGTCGGCCGCCGCAATGCTCGTCGCGCCGGCGAACCAGGTCGCGAGCTCTCCCCGGGTCGGCGGTCGTGTGTACTGCGCTGCAGGATTGTGCCGGTCGACGGCGATGTCGGTGTTGCCGGAGCTGTGACGGAGAAGCTGACGAAGCGTGGCGGAGGCATAGCCGCCCTGCAGGCCACGCACGACGGTGCCCACCGCCGTATCCAGATCGACCAGGCCGCGTTCGGCCAGCCGCAACAACAGCACCGCGGTCACGGGCTCGCTACCGGAAAAGAGCTCGAACGGCACCGAAGCGTCGGCCGGGACGTCGGGCGAGCGACGTGCGTAGCCGTAAGCTGCGTCGTGGACGACGTGTCCGTCGCGGGCAATGGTGACGGCGAGGCCCGCAATCGGCGTGTCCGCAAGGTACTGGTCGGCGATGCGGTCGACGGTAGCAGCGGTCTGCAGGTCCGGACTCGGGCCCTGCGCCGAGTCGTCGACCGTGCAACCCCCGATCACGAGCAGGCCGAGCATGCAGGCAAGCGCTCTCATCGCGCGGGCTCCTGGTGTGGGTGCGTCGCGGTCCTGGTGTGCGGCTCCTCCGAGCGCGCGTGGCGGCGTGCGACCGCCGTCGTAACCGCCAGATCACCCGTGACATTGCCGACCGTGCGCACGGCATCCGGGATCGGGTCGAGCGCAAGCATCAACGCGACGGGCTCGAGCGGCAGGCCCATCGCGAGCAGCACCGGAATGTGCGAGGCGGCAAAGGTCACCTGTCCCGGCAGACTGACCGAGCCGAGACTGATGACGAGGGCCACGAGCGCCCCGCCGAGCAGCTGCGCCGGTGCCAGCTCGACGCCGTACAGCCATGCGACGAAGCACGCGGCGCCGAGCGTGTTCGCGGGGCTGGTGACGCGAAACAGCGCGACGGCGAGCGGCAGTACCAGCCCCGCAAGCTGCGGCGGGATGTCGAGCCGGCGGGTCGCGGCCTCCAGCATGACGGGCAGCGTAGCCAGCGAGGACTGCGTGCCGATCGCCACGCTCTGCGCGGGTGCCGCGGCGCGCGCAAACCGCCCAAACGACACCCGCCCGAGCCCGATTGCTACGGGATACATCGCGAGCGCAACCGCGCCCTGCAGGCACGATTGCACCAGCACGTACCAGCCGGCGGCACCGATCAGGCCGCTGCCGGCGCGTATTGCGACGGGCAGCACGAGCGCGAAGACGCCGATCGGCGCAAGCTTCAGCACCCAGCCCACGATCACCAGCATCGCCTGCGCCAGCGCGCGGAAGAACTCGACGAGGGACGTGCGCTGCGCGGGCGGTAGCCGGGTGACGGCAAAGCCGAGTACCAGCGCGAACAGCGTCAGCGGCACCATCGCGGCCCCCGCCGCCGCGGCGATCGCGTTGTCGGGCAGCAGGTTGGCGAACTGGTCGGCGAGCCCCGGTATCTCCGGCGCAGGAGCCGATTGGGGCAGGTGCAGAACGTCGCGGGTTGCGGGATCCGGGGACCAGAGAGCATAGACCGCTGGCGCCAGCAACGCCGTCGCGATTGCGACCGCCGCGAGCAGCGCGACGAAGTAGGCCAGCGCCATCGCCGTGGTGCGTCCGGCGGCCGCGGCACTGCTCGCGTCGGCGACGCCGACCACGACGAAGGCGACGACCAGCGGCACCACGGTCATTCGCAGCGCATTGAGCCAGAGCGTGCCGACGGGCGCGACGATCGCAGCGACTCGTTCGGCGATGCCGTCGCCCGCCAGGGCGCAAAGCACGCCGACGAGCAGCCCCAGCCCGAGCCCTGCCAGCACACGCGTCGTCGTCGACAATCGCCCCCCTGCGGTCAGGATCACCGAAACCGCGGCAGTGTACAGGCGCGTCCTCCGATGAGACCCGATTGGTCGGCCAGGCTGAATTGAGAATACGGATTATTGCGGTTTATTCGATGAATCGCCGCCGCTAGTCTTGCTTCCCGATATCAGTGGACAGGAAGGCAGGAGACGAAAGATGCGCGACCGCGATCCGAACCGTGGGCTGCTGCTCCGCATGCTGGCCGGTCTCGCCGCCGCGGTGACGATCGTGACGGCATCGCTCGGCTACGCGCTGTCGAACTCGCAGGCCTTCCTCTGACCGGCTAATCTGCCCGGTGCCCATGCGCACACGGGCTACGCAGGATCGGGTCGCCACTGCCACCGCCATCGCCACGCTGCTGCTTGCGGGCTGCGGCGACACGGCATCGCCCGAGCAACAGGTGCGCACGGTGATCGCCGCCGCGGAGGAGGCCGCCGAGGCGCGCGATCTCTCGGCGCTGATGGACCTCGTATCGCCGCATTACGAAGACGAGGAGGGACGAACCCGCGCCGAGTTGCAGCGTTATGTTCATGGCTATCTGATTGCGAACCAGTCGATCCACCTGATCACGCGCATCGACGGCGTGGAGTTTCCGTACCGGGACATGGCCCGCGTCGAGCTGACGCTCGGGTCGCTGGGTCGCGACGCGAACGCCACGACCGTCGATCTCGCGGCCGATGTCGAGCAGCTCGTCGTCGAGTTGCAGCTCGAAGACGACGAGTGGAAGGTCACGCGCGCCCGACGCCTCGATGTACGCTGAGCGGGCCGTGCCGGACTGATGGGTTGCGCCTGAGGCGGGCGCTCAGTCGGGCGCCTTGAACCCGTAACGGTCGAACACCGCGCGCGCCTCAGCGCTCACCAGGAACGTGAGAAAGCCCGCGCCCTTCCCGCCGGCGGTGCGCGTGAGCGCCGCGGGATAGCGGATCGGCGGATGGGTGTCTTCGGGGAGGCGCGCCACGATCCGCACACGCGGCTCGATGCGCGCGTCGGTCTCGTAGACGATGCCGAGCGGCGCTTCGCCGCGCGCGACATAGGCGAGCGCGACGCGGACGTTCTCGGCGCGCGCGATGGCGTGCTCGACGGCCGTCCAGGCGCCCAGCCGCTGCAGCGCCGAGCGGGCGTAGCGACCCGCCGGCACGATGTCCGGGTCGGCGAGCGCCAGACGGCCCGTGCCCAGCGCCGGGCCGAGGTCGACGCGCTCGCCTAGCTCTACGCGCACCGCGCTGTCTGCCGGCGCAATCAGTACCATCCGGTTGCCGGCGATGTCGCGGCGCGACCCGGCGGCAATCAGTCCGCGTTGCTGCAGGTAGTCCATCCACTCCTCATCAGCGGCGACGAACACGTCGGCGCGCGCGCCGGCTTCGATTTGACGCGCCAGAGCGGAGCTTGCCGCAAACGAGAAGGTCACCGTCCGGCCAGTGCGGAGCCGGTACTGGCTGCCGAGCTCACTCAGCACGTCGGACATGGAGGCCGCGGCGAACACCAGCACATCGGCGGGCGGATCGTCGTCGGCGCGGCCGCGCCACGGCGCGCCGAGCGCCAGCAGCGCCACGAGCAGCGCGGTGATGCGGATGACGGTGCCGGCCACGGTATGCTTCCCTGGCCTTCAGCCTTGCACGTGGACGCGGCCGCGCAGCGACAGCGCCTTGACCAGCACCCAGATCCTTCGCCCCTTCTCGAGCGCGAGATCCGCCGCCGCGGTGCGCGTGACGCGCGCAACGAGCACCGGTCCGCCGACATCGACTTCCACCAGCACCGCACCGGGTCCATCGTCGAGAATGGCGCGGATCGCTCCCTCGAGTTCGTTACGCACGCTCAGGGCGGTCGGCCGCTGCGTGGCGAGGATGAGGTCGCGCGCCAGGATCTGCAGTCGCACGGCCTGGCCGGGAGCGAGGTCGGTCTGAGACGCAGCGATGACACTGTGCCCGATGCGGATCCGTGCCAGCCCGGCGGCGGTCTCGACCGATTCGACGCGACCGTCGATGACCGCACCGACGTGCTCAGGACCGAGCACCGCGCGCAGCGCCGGCAGCGTCGCCATGCGCGTGACCTCGCCCTGCGCGACGACGCGGCCCTGTTCGAGCAGCACGAGGTGGCTCGCGAGGCGAACGACGTCCTCGAAGTCGTGGCTCACATAGACGATCGGCAGCGCGTGCCGGTCGCGCAACCGCTCGAACCACGGCAGCAGTTCCTCGCGTCGCGCCACATCGAGCGAGGCGAGCGGCTCATCGAGCAGCAACAGCCTCGGACGTGCGAGCAGCGCGCGCCCGAGCGCAACGCGCTGGCGCTCGCCTCCCGACAGCTCGTGCGGCCGCCGGCGAAACAGGTGCTCCAGACCGAGCAGTGCGGCCGCATCGGCGAGTTCCGGCGCAGTGCCGCGCGGCTGCGCGCGGCGCTGGCCGTAGCGCAGATTGCCCGCGACGTCGAGGTGCGGGAAGAGCCGCGGATCCTGGAACACGTAGCCGATGCGGCGGCGCTCCGTGGGGAGCGATGTTCCGGACGCCGTGTCCTCGAGCAGCGTCCCGTCGAGCACGATGCGGCCGCGGTCCGGCGCCAACAGACCCGCGATCACGTTGACCAGCGTCGTCTTGCCGCTGCCCGAGCGGCCGAACAGCGCGATGACTCCTGGCGTCGCAGTTGCAAACGCGGCTTCGAGGGCGAACTCGCCGCGGCGCAGGCTGACGTCGACCTCGAGCACCTCTACCGTCCGAGGCGGCGCCGCAGCCCGCGCGACACCCACTCCGCGAGCACGAGACCTGCGAGACCCAGCAGGAAGGACAGCGTCGCGAGACGGGCCGCGAGCGCGTCGCCGCCGGGCGACTGCAGAGCGGTGTAGAGCGCGAGCGGCAGCGTGCGGGTCTCGCCCGGGATGTTCGACGCGAATGTGATTACGGCTCCGAACTCGCCGAGTCCCGCGGCGAAGGCGATGATCGCGCCGGCGACGATGCCGGGCGCCATCAGCGGCAGCGTGATCGTCAAGAAGCGGTCGAGCGGCCCGGCGCCGAGAGTCCGTGCAGCGTCCTCGAGACCGGGGTCGATGCTCTCGAGCGACAGCCGGATGGCGCGCACCATGAGCGGGAAGGTCATCACTGCCGTGGCCAGCGCCGCGCCCGCGGACGTGAACGCGAGCCGCACGCCGAACGTCGCGTCCAGCCAGGCGCCGAGCGGGCCGCGCGTGCCGAACAGCAGCAGCAGCAGATAACCGACCACGACCGGCGGCAGCACCAGCGGCAGATGCACGAGCGCATCGAGCACCGTGCGCCCGAGGAAGCGCGACCGCGACAGGGTCCAGGCGACCAGAACGGCAAGCGGCAGACCGAGCGCTACGCTGCGCAGGGCGACGTACAGGCTGAGCCGCAGCGCTTCGAGTTCCATGTCGCCGGGATGCGAAGGTCAGTCGGGCATCCGGGCGGCAACGCCGAGCGGTTCCTCCACGGCGCGGGTCTCGCGGAGGAAGAGCGTGCCGATGACGAAGGTCATCGCCGCGATCAGCACCGGGTACCAGAGACCGTAGTAGATGTCGCCGGTCATCGCGACCAGCGCGAAGGACACGGTCGGCAGAAAACCGCCAAACCAGCCGTTGCCGATGTGATACGGCAGCGACAGCGAGGTGTAGCGGATCCGCGCCGGGAAGAGTTCCACCAGCCAGGCGGCGATCGGTCCGTAGACCATCGTGACGAGGAGCACGAGCAGCGTGAGAAGCGCGAGCACCTTCGGATAGTCGATGCTCTGCGGCTCCGCCCGCGTCGGGTAGCCCGCACCCGCGAGGGCCGCGCCGACGGTGCCGGAGAACTGCGCACTGGCCGCCTTGAGCCCCGCGGCATCGAGTCCCGTGCCGTCGAACGACGCGATCTCCGTCGCGCCGATCCGTATCCGCGCGATCGCTGCGTCGGGCTCCGCGCGGTTCGTGTACGGGACACCGGCGCGGGCAAGCGCGGCGCGCGCGATGTCGCAGGAGTCGACGAACCGGGCGCGACCCAGCGGGTCGAACTGGAAGCTGCAGGTACCGGGGGCGGCGATCACGGTCACCGGTGTGGCGCGCGACGCCGCTTCGAGCGCCGGGTTCGCGTAATGGGTGAGGGCCTTGAACGCCGGGAAATAGAGCACGACGGCGAGCACACAGCCGGCCATGATTATCGTCTTGCGGCCGATGCGGTCGGAGAGTGCGCCGAACACGACGAAGAACGGGGTACCGATCGCGAGTGCCGCTGCGATCAGCAGGTTTGCCGCGAGCGGCTCGACCTTGAGCGTTTGCGTGAGGAAGAACAGCGCGTAGAACTGGCCCGTATACCAGACGACCGCCTGGCCGGCGGTCGCCCCCAGCAGCGCGAGCAACACGACCCGCAGGTTGCGCCACTCGCCGAAGGACTCGGTGAGCGGTGCGCGCGAATGCCGGCCCTCGGCCTTCATCGCCTGGAAGACCGGCGACTCGTCGAGCTGCAGCCGGATGTAGACGGACACCGCGAGCAGCACGATCGAAAGCCCGAACGGGATGCGCCACCCCCAGGCGTCGAACGCGTCACCGAGCGTCACGCGGCAGGCGAGGATCACGAGCAGGCTGAGAAAGAGGCCGAGCGTGGCGGTGGTCTGAATCCAGCTCGTGTACAGCCCGCGTCGTCCCTCGGGCGCGTGCTCCGCGACATATATGGCCGCGCCGCCGTACTCGCCGCCGAGCGCCAGCCCCTGGAGCAGTCGCAGGACGACCAGGATGATCGGCGCCGCCACCCCGATGGTGGCATACCCCGGCAGCACGCCGACGATCGCGGTCGACAGGCCCATGATGACGATCGTGATCAGGAACGTGTACTTGCGACCGACCATGTCGCCGAGCCGGCCGAACACGATCGCGCCGAACGGGCGCACAGCGAAGCCGGCGGCAAAGGCGAGCAGCGCGAAGATGAAGGCCGTGGTCTCGTTCACGCCGGAGAAGAACTGCCGGGAGATGACCGCGGCAAGCGACCCGTAAAGGTAGAAGTCGTACCACTCGAACACCGTCCCGAGGCTCGAGGCGAAGATCACGCGGCGGTGCGGGCGATCGATGCCTCGCGACGGGGTGCTGGCCATGGTCGGCGGAGCGTGCCGGGTTTCGAGGGTTGGAGGCAAGTCCGGCGTGGTTCCCGGGCATCGGCGACTGTCAACGAAGGGCGTGCAGGTGCGTTGGCCCGAGCGACGGCTGCACCCGATTGAAGGCCATCGATGCCGCGAAACACATGCACCGCGCCCGTGCTGGCCACGCTTGCGCTCCTTGGCGCCTGTACGACGCCGAGCTCGGGCAGGGTCTATTCCCGCAACGAAGCGCGCACCGCCTGGTCCGTGGTGGAGGGCCGCGTGAACGACATCAGGCCCGTGCAGATCGAGGGCAACCGCAGCGTGCTCGGCACCGCGGGCGGCGGGTACATCGGCTACGAGCTCGGCCGGGCAGTGACCGACGGCCGTGGTCGGGGCGTCGCGGGCGCCGTTGGCGCGGTCGCCGGTGCGGCGGCGGGGCAGGCGGTCGAGGAGCGCACCACCCGCCAGGATGGGCTGCAGATCACCGTCGACCTCGATCGTGGCGAGACCATCGCCGTCGTGCAGTCCGCGGATGTGGCATTTGCGCCGGGCGAGCGCGTCAAGGTGCTGCGCCGCGGCGACGGTGCCGCGCGCGTCGTCAAACCGTAGCAGGCTCGGAGCCGATTTTTCCCGGTCTCTGCAGGATGAGGACCCAGGGAAGGGCCATGAGAGCGCGGAAGAATTGGCTCTGAGCCATTTTCGTTCAGAGCGCGGAAAAATTGGCTCTGAGCCATTTTTCCATTCCGGTCGCGTCAGGGCGGCGCCAGACCCTTCGAGTAGACGACCTTCCCCTCGGGCGTTACGGCGATGGCATCGACGTCGCCGAGCGAGTCGATGAAGCGGATCCCGTCCTCGGCGCCCATCACGAACACGCTCTTGGTGAGCGCGTCGGTGCGCGTCGCGGTCGCGGCGATGATCGTTACCGAGCGCACCTTGCTCGCCGACCTGCCCGTGCGCGGATCCAGGATGTGGTGATAGCGCACGCCGTTCTCCTCGAAGAAACGCTCGTAGTCGCCGGAGGTGGACATCGCGGTGTCCGTCAGGGGGATGCGCAACACGACGCGGCGCTCGTCGTCCGGATGCCGGATGCCGACGATCCACGGCTGGCCGAGCCGGTCGCCGATGATTCGCGTGTCGCCGCCCGCGTTGACCAGCGCGCGTTCGATTCCCAGATCCTGCAGCACGGTGATGCCCCGATCGACGGCGTAGCCCTTGCCGATGCCGCCGAGATCGATGCGCACGCCCTGCTGCCGGAAATGCACCGATTGAGTTTCGGGGATGAGCTCGATGTGACGGTAGTCGATGCCGGGCAGAGCCGCTGCGATCGCATCGGCGTCCGGGTGCACGTGGGCGCGATAGTCGTACAGGTAGCCGACGCTCGCATAGGTGACGTCGAACGCGCCGCCGGTGAGCTTCGAATACTCGATCGACATCGCGAGCAGATCGTAGAGCTCGCGGGAAATCCGCATCGGCGCCTGGGCCGCGGTCGCGTTGACGCGCGACAGCTCGCTCTCGGGCTTGTAGGTGCTCATGGCGGCGTCGATGCGCCGGAACTCGGCGAACACGGCTTCGATGGCCGACAGTCCGCGGTCCCGGTCCTCGGCCCACAGCTCGACCACGCAGCGCGTGCCCATGATGGCCTGTTCACGCTGCAGCCACTCGGTGCGCGCCGGCGCAGGCGCGCCCGCGCCTGAGAGCGCGAGCAGCAGCGCCGCCGTGCGGTGCGCGGCCCGAGCGGTGCGCCTCATGTCGCAGCCCGCGGCTGCGCGTCCTCCGCAGCGGGTGGCTCGTGCGCCAGGATCGATTGCAGCAGTCCGTCGTCGATGTTGCCTCCGCTCAGCACGACGACGACCGTGCGGCCCTGTATCGGCAGTCTCGCCTGCTGCACGCACGCGAGCGCGATGGCGCCACCGGGCTCGACTACCAGTTTCAGCCCACGGACCGCCCAGGCGACGGCGGTACGCACTTCGTCGTCGCTCGCGACGAGGCTGCCCGCGAGGCGCCGCCGGTTGATCTCGAAAGGGATCTCGCCCGGTGCGGGCGACATCAGCGCGTCGCAGATCGAGCCGCTCAACCGCTCGTTGCGCAGACGCTGGCCCGCCGCGAGCGAGCGGCGGTAGTCGTCGAATCCCGCCGGCTCCGCCGCCCAGACGCGCGCGCCCCGCAGGCGAGCCTCGGCCGCGAGCGCGATGCCCGCAACGAGGCCGCCGCCGCTGCAGGGGACCACAACCTCGTCGGGCACGGCGCCGAGCTCGGCGCACTGCTCGGCGATCTCGAGCCCGACCGTGCCCTGGCCCGCGACGATGTCCGGATCGTCGAACGCCGGCACGACCACCGTCTGCCGCTCACGCGCGATGCGCGCGGCCAGATCCTCCCGGCTCTCGCGGTCGCGGTCGTATTCGACGACCTCCGCGCCGAGCGCGCGCGTGTTGGCGAGCTTGATGCGCGGCGCATCGCGCGGCATCACGATCGTCGCCGGAATGCCGAGCAGCCGAGCCGCCGCGGCGACGCCCTGCGCATGGTTGCCCGAGGAATAGGCCGTCACGCCCCGGTGCCGCTCCGCATCCCCGAGCTGCGCCAACCGGTTGTAGGCGCCGCGGAACTTGAAGGAGCCGGTGTGCTGCAGGGTTTCGAGCTTGAAGAGGATCCGCCCGCCGGTCAGCGCGTCGAGCGCTGTGTCGGCGAGCAGCGGCGTGCGTCGCGCGTGACCGGCGAGACGCTGCTGCGCCGCCTCGACGTCCGCAATCGTGGGGAGGCGGCTCATCGCTGACGCCGTTGAGCGCGGATGCGCTTCAGGAGCAACATGGGCGCGTGAGCGTACACCAACCGCTGCCGCCGGGCTGCGAGCCGCGCTGCCACGGGTGCCGCCACCGCAGTCTCGACCGGGCCGCGAGCCACGCGCAGAAGGCGGCCTATCTCGCCCGCGTCCTCGACGCGTGGGCCGATCGCCTGCGACCGCTGCGCGGCGCAGCAGAGACAGCGCGGCTCGGCTACCGGCAGCGCGTGACGCTCTCCGCGGCGCACGACGCTGCCGCCGGCTGGCGCTTCGGCCTCATGCGCCGCGACGAGCTGATCGCCATCCACGACTGTCCGGTACACGATCCGACGATCCGGCGACTGGTGCGGCATCTGGTGCGGCGACTGCCGTCGCGCGAGGTGCTGCCGGTGGCGTACCTGCAGGTCGCGGGCAGGCAGGCGACCCTCATCGTCAAGGCGCGCGCGGTGGCGCCGGAGCCGCTCGCCGCGCTGCGTAACGGACTCGAGGCGACCGGCATCGACGGACTCTGGCTGCACCTGCACCCCTCCGCCGGGCGGCGCCTCTTCGCGCGCTCCGGGTGGCGCCTGATCTGGGGGGGCGCGGACTCGCGGGATGCGCTCGGGCTGATGCACGGCCCGCAGGCCTTCCTGCAGCCGTTGCCGGATCTGCATCGTGAGGCGCTGGCCGCTGCGGCCGCGCATCTGCGCGCCGAACCCGGCACCAGCGTGCTCGATCTCTATTGCGGTCACGGTGCCAGTCTTCGCCTGTGGGCCGAGGCGGGGGCACGCACGCTCGGAATCGAGCTGTCCGGCGCGGCGGTGCGCGACGCGGCGCGCAACGCGCCCGGCGCCGCGATCCTGCGTGGCAGCTGTTTGCAACGGCTGCCGCAGATTCGCGACTGGTGGCGCGCCGACGGCGTCGGGCTCGCGTATCTCAATCCGCCGCGTTCCGGGCTCGACGCCGGGGTCGCCGGCGCGCTGGCGCGCGAGCTGCGGCCCACGCGGCTCGCCTACCTGTCCTGCAGCGCGGGAACCCTTGCCCGCGACCTTGCGGTGCTGGAAGACGGCGGCTATCGGATCGATGCGATCCTGCCCTTCGATTTCTTCCCGCAGACGCACCACGTCGAGACGCTCGCGCTCGCCTCCATCCATCCCTGAGCCGGCCCGTCAGCGCGCGCGGTTCCCGCGGCGTTCACGCGCAAGCTCGACACGCGCGGCGGCCAGCTCACGGCGCCGGCTCCCGCTCACGCGCGGGTAGTGCAGCTCAAGCGAGGAGAGCGCGTCGATGATCACGGCGGAAACGACCAGCCGGGTGAACCACTTGTGGTCGGCCGGCACGACGAACCAGGGCGCATGCACCGTGGCCGTATTGCGGATCGTTTCCTCGTAGGCGTGCATGTATTGCTTCCAGTGCGCACGCTCGCGCACATCGCCAACGGCGAATTTCCAGTTCTTCTCCGGCTCGTCGAGCCGCTCGAGGAAACGCCGCCGCTGCTCGCCGCGCGACAGGTGCAGGAAGAACTTGCGGATAACGGTGCCGTTGCGGGACAGGTAGCGCTCGAGGTTGCGGATGTCCTCGAAGCGCTGGTCCCAGATGTCACGGGTCACGAGCCGTGGCGGGAGCTTCTGCGCGTCCAGCAGCTCGCGGTGGACCCGAACGACGAGCACCTCCTCGTAATAGGAGCGGTTGAAGATCCCGATGCGACCGCGCTCCGGCAGGGCGCGGAAGCAGCGCCAGAGGTAGTCGTGATCGAGCTCCTCGTGTGACGGCGCCTTGAAGGACGTGACCTGGCAGCCCTGCGGGTTCACGCCGGAGAACACGTGCTTGATCGCGCCGTCTTTGCCCGCAGTATCCATCGCCTGGAAGATCAGCAGCAGCGACCAGCGGTCCTGCGCATACAGCATGTCCTGCAGCTCGGCCAGCAGTTTGACGCCCTGCTTGAGCTCCGCCTCCGCGTGGTCCTTGTCGTCGTGACCGAAATGCAGAGTGTCCTCCGGATCGCAGTCCGCGAGCCGGAAGCCGCTTCCGTCGTCCACGCGATACGGCTCGATCAGCCTGGCTGTGGCCTTCGCGCTTCTGGCGTCGTGCTTCATTGGCCTGCGACTATAGCCAATCGCCCGCGCGCCGGGTGCTGCGCTACGATGCGCACCGTCACAGGATCCGACGACGGCATGCCGGACAGGGAATCGACACAGCGCCCCCGGGGCGGCGGCGCGCGCGCGCCGGCGCAGATCATGAGCCTGCCGGCGCTCGTGATGGCGGGGCTGGCCACAGTGGCGATCGACTCCACGGGCTGGGTGGCGCACGCCGCGGAGGGCTCGTCGGCCGTGTCTGCGGCGCCGCGGCCGCGCATCGGTCTCGTGCTCGGCGGCGGCGGCGCCAAGGGGGCCGCGCATGTCGGTGTGCTGTCCGTGCTCGAGGAGATGCGAGTCCCGGTCGACTGCATCGTGGGCACGAGCGTGGGCGCGCTGGTCGGCGGGACCTACGCCTCGGGCCTCACCGCCGCGGAGGTCGACAAGGCGATCCGCGGCATCTCGTTCCAGCAGGCCATTGCCTTCGAAGGGGAGCGCGCGCACCAGCCGATGCGCCGCAAGCTCGCCGGAGACATCTACAGCAACCGCTTCGAGTTCGGCGTGCGCAACGGCGGGCTGACGGCGCCGGCGGGCTTCATCAACACGCAGAACATCGAGCAGACGATCGGCCTGCTGGTGGCCCGCAGCCTCGGTGTGCGCGACTTCGACCGCCTGCCGATTCCCTTCCGCGCGGTCGCGACCGACATGCAGACCGGCGACATGGTCGTGCTCGCGCAGGGCGACCTGGCGGAAGCGATGCGCGCCAGCATGTCCGTGCCGGGGGTGTTCGCGCCGGTGATCATCGACGGTCGCGTGCTCGGCGACGGCGGTCTGTCGCGCAACGTGCCCGTGGACATCGCGCGCGAGACCTGTGCCGACATCGTGATCGCCGTGTCCGTGCCGAACCCCGTGCCGACGGCGGAGGAGCTGCAGTCGCCACTGACGATGGTGATGAGGACGATCGACGTGCTGGTCGGAGCCAACGAGCGACAGCAGCTCAAGACGTTGCGCCCGGACGACGTGTCGATCGTCGTGCCGATGGGCGACATCACGAGCGGCTCGTTCGACCGGGCGAACGAAGCCATACCGCTTGGGCGTCAGGCGGCGCTCGCCAGGCGCGAGCAGCTGGCGCGACTGTCGGTCAGCGAGCCGGAATACGCGGCCTGGCGCGACGCGACCGCACGGGGCGAGCGGCGCAGCGCGCAGCTCGCAGGCGTCGACGTCCACGGCCTGACGCGGGTCAGCGAGCGTTTCGTACTCGAGAATCTCGAGCTCGACACAGGCTCGGTCGTCGACGAGCGGCTGCTCTCCGAGCGCATGAACCGCCTGTTCGCCTCGGGGGAGTTCGAACGTGCCGAGTACGCGCTAAGCGGCGATGCCGCACGGCCCACGCTCGACGTGCACCTGCAGGAGAAGTCCTGGGGGCCGAACATCGTGCGCTTCGACGTCGGTCTGATGATGGGCTCGGACAGCAACACCGCCTTCGTGCTCGGCGGCGATTACCTGCGCACCTGGATCAATCCGCTCGGCGGAGAGATCCACGGGCAGCTCTACTTCGGCCGCACAAGCACGTTCGAGCTGTCGCTGTACCAGCCGCTCGATGCGCGCCGCTCCTGGTTCGTCGAGCCCGGGATCCTGGCGCGACGCTCGCTCGAGGACTTCTTCATCGACGGCGAGGCGGTCGCACGCTACGACCTGGATCGCGCCTACGGCTATTTCGACGTCGGCCGCGTGTTCGGCAGTCACGCGGAGCTGCGCGCCGGCGCGGTCTCCGGCATGCAGGCGGCGGATCGCGACATAGCGGATCCCGCCCTGCCGGACGTCCCGACGGAAGGCTACGGTGGCTGGACGGCGCGCGCGGTGTTCGACAACCGGGATCGCATCGACCTGCCGAGCCACGGCTGGCTGGGGCGGCTGAGCTATTTTCATTCCGACGACGCGCTCGGCAGCGAGGTCGCAAGCTACGAGAAGGTCGATGCGCTGGTGAGCGGCTCGTACCGTTTTGCACAACAACTCGTGCACTGGCGGCTGGCGGGCGGCACATCCTTCGATACGACGCTGCCGATCTACGATCTGTTCGTACTCGGCGGAGCGGTGAGTTTTCCGGGCCTGAGCCTCGGCGAGCTGCGTGGCGAGGACTACTGGCTGGCCTCGACGATGTACATGCACAAGATCGCGGAGCTCAGCAGCCTGTTTGGACAGGCGCTGTACCTCGGCTTCGCGGTGACGGCCGGCGACATGGAGGAGCGGATCGACGAGCTGCACCAAGGGCCGCTGTACGCCGGCACGCTCCTGTTCGGCGGGCGCACGCCGCTCGGCCCGCTGCGGTTCCATCTCTCCATAGCGAGCAACGACGACTGGCAGGTCGTGCTCGGGATCGGCCGTCCGATCGAGGAAGGGGCGATCACCGACCCCGTCTGGTGACCCTTATTGCACGCCCGGCAGCCACGCCTGCGCGGCGGTGGGCCGCGCCGGACGCGGGAAGCGCGCGTGCGGCTCGGCGCCCGGTGCGGCCTCGAGCCGGGCCGCGTCTGCTTCGATCACGCTGCCGCAAGCGCCGCTCTGCAGCCACTCGAGCGCTGCGGCCGTGAGGGGTTCATCCGCATCGCCCGGCGTGCCTGCGAGCGTATCGTCCGCCGCGCAGGCGAAGGCGAGCGTCGATGCGAGGCCGTCGAAGTAATCGCCCTCGTCGAGCGCGTTCACGGTTTTGAAGGTCACGAGCCGCATGCGGTCCGAGCAGCCCTCGAGATCGAAAGCACTCTGTCCCACCGGCTTGCCGAACGTGTCGGCGCCGACGATCGCGACCTCGACCCAGGGCTGCAGCGTGTTCACATTGATCTCGCTCGCGGAGGCCGTAGCCTCGGTGGTGAGAAATGCGATCCGCACCGACGCGACCGACTGCGACTGCGGCTGAAAGAGGCGCGTCAGGTTCGCCCCCGAGTGCCGTGCATTGAACAGCGTCCGCGACATGACGTCCGAGGAGTTCTGCATCCCGCCGAGCAGATCGCCGAGCAGCTCCGACGTGCTGACGAGCCCGCCGCCGTTGTAACGCAGGTCGACGATCAGCTGATCGATCCCCCGCGCCCGGAAATCCGCAAACGCAGTCCTGAGCTGCGCGTCGGCGGTGGAGATGTAGGTACGAAGGTTGAGATAGCCGACGCCTGCCGTTCCCTCGAGCGGCAGCACGCGCACGCCGCCGTCGTCCGGGACCGGGTCGATCGTGACCGTGCGCTTGACGAGCGACACCTCGCGGTTCCCCGAGGGACCCTCGAGCCGCAACCCGCGCTGCAGGCCTTCCTCGGCCGGTCCGAGGATCTCGTTGATCGTATCCCCCGACGCGAGGAGCTCTGCGGTTGCGACGAACCCGCTGCCTGTGTCCACCGCGACGATTTCGTCGCCGCGCTGCAGCCCGCCTTCGCTGGCCGGGCTCGGCACGAAGACTTCCAGCACGAAGACCCGTGGGCCGGGGTCAGTGCGGGTGCGGAACCCGAAGCCGATGAACTCACCCTCGCCGAGTAGCGCGCTGTCCTCCTGGCGGGTGGTGAGGAAGCTGAAGAAGCGGTCCTTGCCCTGCGTGCGTGCCGTCGCGGTCAGATGATCGAGCAGATCCGGCGCGGTCGTGAACGCGGCGAGATCGACGCTCGCCGGCAGCAGGTCGTCGAAGAAGTACCAGTCGCGCGTCGCTTCGAGGACCCACTGCTTCTGCGCGTCGACGCCGCAGGCACCGCTACCGCCCGACCCGCCGCTGCTGCCGCAGGCCGCGACCAGGGGCGAGACGAGGACCAGGATCGGTGTCAGACGCACCGGCGAAGTATCCCCACCCGGCCGGTGCCGGGCCATCGCGAGTGTCGGTCGAGCCGTCGAACGTTTTTACATATCATGGCCGGCCGCTCCATGGTGCAAGTCTAAGTGACTGTTTTTGTGAGATTTCAGGGTTGTGGCGTGGATCTTGCAAAAACGAGAATTACAAGAAACGCAATACCCGGCCGGGTTGGGGGCAAACCGGCGGGAGCCAGGCGGTGCAGCCATGATCCTGAGAGCGTTCGGATTGGTTCTGCTGATTCTCGTGCCTTCGGCGGCGGCGTATCTCGCCGGCTACACGAACGTGTCGGAATACTTCGCGCTCGGGGCCGTGCTCGCGATAAACCTGACGCTGCTCGCGCGGCCGCTGGCGCCCTTTGCCGCGCTGTTGCCGTTGGTCTATGCGGCGGCCGCCGTCACCGCGGAATCGAGTGACGGCGTGGCCGCACTGATCGTGGCTGTCGCCGCCGCGGTCGGCGCCGCGAGCTCGCAGGGGCTGCACCGCGGCCTGCTCTCGGTGCTTGCGGCGGCGCTGATCGGGTCCTTCGAGCCGGCCTCGGGTGCCGCGGTGTTCGAGCGCTCAGGCACGATGCTGGCTGGGTGCGTGTACGGCGTAGTGCTCGGCATGACCCTGCTGCGCAACGTCGGCGTCGAAAGCCGCGCGGTCCACCCGCAGACCGCATTGAGTTATGCCGTGCTGCTCGCGGTGCTGGTGCTGATCGCCTGGCTCGCGGCGCGCGTCGCCGAGTTCGCGCATGGCTGGTGGCTGCCGCTCGCCGCGGCCGCGATCGGCGAACCCGCACTGGACCGTGCACCGGGGCGCGCCGTGGCGCGGCTGGCCCTGGCGCTCGTGGCAACGCTGCTGCTCGTGGTGGTGGTCCAGTCGGTCGACGAGCTCTGGCTGCGTGTCGCGACGGTCGGCGCAATGCTGTTCCTGATGCTGACCGTCGGTCGTCCCACGGCCCCGCTGCAGGCGCTGCTGCTGACGCCGGCGGTGCTGCTGCTCGTGCAGCACCGCGATCTCGAGAGCAGCGTGCCCGGCTATCTGAACGCGGCGATCGCCGCCTGCGCGGTGGTCTTCGTGGCGACGCTGCTCGGCAAGTGGGTGCTGTGGACGCTGCGGCCGGATGCCGGCCGCCTCGCCGTCTGACCGCCCACCGCTAGCGGTCCATCTCCTCCAGCAATCCGACCAGATCGTCGGCGTGCTCTTCCTCCATGGCGAGGATGCCTTCGAGCATGCGTCTCGTCGTCGAATCCTGATCGCCCACGTAGTTGATCATCTCGCGGTAGCTGTCGATCGCGATGCGCTCCGCGACCAGGTCTTCCTTGATCATGTCGATCAGGTCCTCGCCCTCGACGTATTGCGCATGGCTGCGCGAGGAGAGACCGTCGGGATTGAGATTCGGCTCGCCGTTGAGCTGCACGATGCGTGCAGCGATCTGGTCGGCGTGCTGCTGTTCTTCGTTGGCGTGCTGCAGGAACTCGGCCTTGACCGCGTCGGCGGCGATCCCGTCGGCCATGAAGTAGTGCCGCTTGTAGCGGAGCACGCAGACGATTTCCGTCGCCAGTGCCTCGTTGAGCAGCTTGACCACGGTCTCGCGATGCGCCGGGTAACCCGGCGTCACTGCACCCTGCATGATGTGCTCGCGGGCCCGGCGCCGAAGAGTCTCGACATCGGTCAGGAAGGGTTTGTCAGGGGCATTGGCCATCGCGCGATCCTCCATGCCGGTTGAGCCGTCTGCGGAAAGCCTAGCACGGGAGCAGGGCGCTCAAATATCGGAGGGCTCCGCTACAATTCGCCGTTCATGCCAGACACGTTCCAGCGCGGCGCCCGCGAGGCTTCGCGGAGATCGACCGATGTACCCCGCGAGTGACTCAGCCGTTTCCAACCCGATCGAAACGGATGCCCTGATCATCGGCGCAGGCCCGGCGGGTCTCTTTCAGGTCTTCGAGCTCGGTCTGCTCGGCATCAAGGCGCATGTGGTCGACTCCCTGCAGCACCCGGGCGGGCAGTGCACGGAGCTCTACCCGGACAAGCCGATCTACGACATCCCCGCGCTGCCGGTGTGCGGGGCGCAGGAGCTGATCGACCGGCTGATGCAGCAGATCAAGCCCTTCGCACCGCATTTCCACCTCGGCCAGGAGGTCACGGAGCTCGCGCGCCGCGAGGACGGGCGCTTCTTCGTGCGCGCCACGCTCGACACGCAGTTCCTGGCGAGGACCATCGTGATCGCGGCGGGCCTGGGCTCCTTCCAGCCGAGAAAGCTGGCCGTCGAAGGCGCCGAGCTCTTCGAGGGCAGTCAGCTCCATTATCGCGTGCGCGACGCCGCGCGGTTCCACGGCCAGCGCCTGGTGATCTTCGGCGGTGGCGATTCCGCGCTCGACTGGGTGCTGGATTTCTGCGGCAAGGCCGCAAGCCTGGTGCACGTCCATCGCCGTGCCGAGTTCCGTGCCGCGCCAGCGTCGGTCGCCCGCATGCGCGAGCTCGTCGCCGCGGGGCGAATGCAGTATGTCGAAGGCACCGCGGCGGCGCTGCGGATCGTGGACGGGCGACTGGCGGGCGTGGAGGTGCGTCGCGGCGACGGCAGCAGCGTCGGCTTCGAGGCGGATCACGTGCTGGTGTTCTTCGGCCTGCACCCGAAGCTCGGCCCGATCGCGCAATGGGGCCTCGAGCTCGACCGCAAGGCGATCCGTGTCGACACCGCGAAGTTCCAGACCAGCGAGCCCGGGATTTTCGCGATCGGCGACATCAACACCTATCCCGGCAAGAAGAAGCTCATCCTGAGCGGCTTTCACGAGGCGGCGCTCGCCGCGTTCGCGATCGCCGAGTACCTGAACCCGGCGAAGAAAGTGCACCTCCAGTACACGACCACGAGTCCCATCATGCAGAAGCGGCTCGGGGTGTCCGGATGAAGGCGCGCCGGCGATGAACAACCTGCTCGCCGACCTTCTGCACCTGCTCGAGCTCGAGCGCATCGAAATCAACCTGTTCCGCGGCGAGAGTCGCGACATCGGCAGCACCCAGGTGTTCGGCGGGCAGGTGCTGGGCCAGGCGCTGGTCGCGGCGAGCGCCACGGTGGAGGCGCGCGCGGTGCATTCGCTGCACGCCTATTTCCTGCGACGCGGCGACTTCAATGCGCCGATCGTCTACGAGGTGGATCGCAGCCGCGACGGCGGCAGCTTCTCCAGCCGGCGCGTGGTGGCGATCCAGCACGGCCAGCAGATCTTTCACATGTCGGCCTCGTTCCAGAAACCCGAGGCGGGTCTCGACCACCAGCTGTCCGCGCCCGTCGTGCCGCCGCCGGACGCGCTGCCGGATCACACGAGCGCGCTCCGCGCGCGGCTCGAGGGACTGCCGCCCGAGCGTCGGCGCGTCTGGGCAGCGCAGCGCCCCTGGGCGTTCCGGCCGGTCGAGCCGTTCCCGGAAACGCCGCAGGCAGCGGACGTCGTGCGCCACGTGTGGTTCCGGGTCATCGATCGCTGCCCCGACGACCCGATCCTCCATCGCTGCCTGCTCGCCTACCTGTCGGATTTTCAGCTGCTCGAGACGGCGCTGCTGCCGCACGGCATCTCGCATTTCGACGGGCGGCGGACCATCGCCAGCATCGATCATGCGATGTGGTTTCATCGGCCGGTGCGCATCGACGACTGGCTGTTGTACGTGCTCTCGAGCCCGAGCGCATCGGGCTCGCGGGGTTTTGCCTTAGGAAGGATCTACGACCGCTCGGGGGCGCTGGTGGCGAGCGTGGCGCAGGAAGGACTGATGCGCTGGCGCGACCCTTCGGCTACTTGACGCCGAGCTCGAAGCGGACCTTGCCGTCCTGCGCCGTCACTTTGTCGTTGCGGGCGAGGAACACACGGTCGGGCGGCAGGGCGCCACCCGCCAGCAGCGCCGACTGGATCGCCTCGCCGCGGCCCTGACCGAGACGCTCCAGCGCGAGCGGGTCGACCGTGATCGCCGCGCGCGCCTGCCGCTCGAGTGCCTCGAGCGTGGCCGTCTGCTCCATCGCCCGGGCCTCCGCGCGCGGCGTGCCCTCGGGCGGCGGCGGCGGCTCCGGAAGCTGGGGCGCGGCGCCGGTCAGCTTCTCGACGACCGCGCTCAGTACCGCGATCTGCTCTTTGGGCTCGAGCGCGGCAAGCGTCGGCGGCGCTTCCTCGTCGGGCCTGACGCGCAGCTTCCTGCGCGTGGCCGCATCGATCTCGGCCGTCAGCGCCCGCTCGACCAGCGCCGGGCGGTCGAGCTCCTCGACGACGCCGATCGGGATGTCGAGCTTGATCTCGGGCTTCTGCGCGAGCCCCTTGGCCAGCGCGTCGAGCTGGCCGGCGGAAGCCGGATCGAGCGCCGAGTCACCGGGCGCGAACTGCACGAACTGTGCCTCCTCGGCGCCCTGGAACAGCGAGCCGAGCGCGCGGAACGGAAAGGTCACGGCCTTGACCAGGATGTTCTTGATGATCTGCCAGACGATCGGACCGATGCGGAACTTGGGATCGTCGAGCGTGCCCTTGACCGGCACGTCGAGATCGATCACGCCGTTGACGTCCTTGAGGAGCGAGGTCGCGAGCTTGATCGGCAACGGCACGGCCTCCTTGCTAGCCGTCGCCTCACCCCATTCGAGCTGATCGATACGAATGTGGTGCTGCGCGTCGAGCAACCGGTCCTCGATCACGTACTTGAGATCCGTGGTGAGCGACCCCTTGGCGATGTTGTAACCGGCAAAGCGCCCCGAGTACGGGTTGAAGACTGGCAGCGGCATGTTCTCGAACTTCATGCCGACGTCGGTATGCCGGTCGAAGGCAAAGAGCTGGATCTCACCCGCGATGGTCACCGGCGAGAACTCCCCCACCTCACCCTTGAGATCGATCTTTGCCGCCGAGTTCGGATCGGTGGACAGGCCCTGGAACGTGCCGTTCAGGTCTTTTATGTCCGCCGCGAAATTCGGCTGGATGAACTGGTCGGAGAAATTCATCTGCCCGGACTCGATGCGCACCTCGCGGATGCGGACCGGCCAGCCGGTCTCCTTGAGCTCGGTGCGCGGCGGCGGGGCGGCAGGCGGCTCTTTCTGCCGTGCGGCCTTGCGCGTGCTGCGCGCGGGACGTTTGGGCGTCTCGCTCCCGCCGGCGGCCTCCGCGGCCGCCTTCGCCTTGCGCTCGGCCAGCGCCGCCGCCGTCCCCTCCGGGTCGAACACCGCGGCGACGTTGAGCACCTGGTCCGGACTGATGGCGACGCGCGCATAGGGCTTGCGCAGCACGACGCGATCGATGCTGAGCGCATCGGGCGCCATCGCGAAGCGCAGCTTACGCACGTCGAGCCGCTCGAAGTTGACGAATTCCTCCCTGAGCAGGTCGTCGATGGAGCGGAAGCCCGCCACGCGCAGATCGCCGGCGAAGGCGAGATCCGAGTCCTTGTCGCCGGGCGGTGTCAGCGTGAACCTGCCGGCGGCGTGCAGCTGCCCCCGACGGACCGTCATGTCGGTTGCTTCGGCCACGTAGGGCTGCAGTTTGCGCAGCTCGAAGCCGTCGAGCTCGATGCCGAGATCCGCCGCAAACGGCTCCGGCACGATCGTGCCCTCCGCCTTGAAGCTTGCCGACTCGTCGATCCGGGTGGTGAGGCTCAAGGGTACGGCGCGATCCTGGGCGAGGCTCAGGTCCTTGAGCGTCGCGGCGACGGGCGCGAGCACGAATCGCGCGGCGGGAGAGAGCGTGCGGTCCTCGACCTCGACGCGCGCGTCGGCGAGTTCGACCACGGCGAGCGTGACCGACCACTGTGAGTCCTGTGAGGTTTCCGCTCCCTGCGCGGGTTGTGTCTGTAGCGCGGGAGGCTCCGCGGCCGCAGGCGGTGGAGCGGCCGGTTGCGGGGATGCCTCGGGCGTCGCTGCTGCGGCAGCTGCGTCCGGCGCGAACAGGCGCTCGAGATTGATCGAGCCGTCCTTGTCGAGCCACAACTGCGCGGTCAGCCCGGACGCAGCGATGCGTCCGACGGCCACGGTCTGCGCCGGCATGGCCAGGGTGGTGTCCGAGACCACGATCGAGGGGATGCGGATCCAGTCTTCCTCGACGCCGCGGGCGCGAAGCGCGAGACCCTCCACGTCGACTTCGGGAAGGCCGACCTCAAGCTCGGTCGCGTCGCCGAGCGCGAGCCGGTAGCGGCCGCCGAGGTCGATCGACCCGGCCGACAGGTCGAAGGGCAGGCTGTCGGCCAGGAACTCGCCGACCCCGACGGCGCGCAGCCCTGCGATCGTGAATTCGCCTTCGGAGCTGACGAGCGGCGCGAGCGCGAAGTGGCCTTTCCAGGCGAACTCCTCGCCTGCGTCGCTGCGCGCGCTCAAGCGGAAGTCACCACCCTCGGGAGTCGTGCGGAAATCCTTCAGCACGAAGGACACCGGCGCGAAGCGGCGCTCGAACGGCCGGGCGCGCGCCCTGTCGAGATAGTCGACAAAGCCGTCGGCGACCGCGAGGTCGGCGATCCAGACACGGGTCGGCGCTTCGGGTTCCTGCTCCGCCGGCGGTGCCGGCTCGCCCCGCGCCGCGAGATCGGCAAGGTTCATCGCCCCGTCCGGCCGGATCACGGCGCGGACGTACGGTGCCCCCAGATCGACCTCGCTGAAGTACAGCGCGCGTTTCCACAGTGACGACAGCTCGACGTCGACGAACAGCCGCTCGAGCGCCAGCATCCTTTCGCCGTCGGCATCGGGAAAGGCGATGTCGCGTGCATCGAGCTGGAGCTTGAAGGGATGTATGTGAACTTCGCCGATCGTGAGCTCGCGCCCGTACTGCGCGCGCACGTACTCGACCGCCTTGTTGCGGACGAAGTTCGGCGCAAACCTGAAACCGAGCAGTGCATAGAGACCGATCAGCGCGGCGACGATCGCCGTGCCGATGACGATCCTGGATTTGAGCAGGGCGCCCATCCTGGGCAGCGACACTCAGCCCTCGTCCGCCAACCAGCGATAAACGAACCCGGCGATCAGCGCGCCTGCGATGGGCACCACCCAGAACAGCCAGAGTTGCGCGATCGCCCAGTCGCCGACCATCAGTGCGGGCCCGGTGCTGCGTGCCGGATTCACCGAGGTGTTGGTGACCGGGATGCTGATCAGGTGGATCAGGGTCAACCCGAGTCCGATCGCGATCGGCGCGAATCCGGCCGGTGCGCGGCGGTCGGTCGCGCCGAGGATGATCACCAGGAACATGAACGTCATCACGAGCTCGCTGATGACGGCGGCGCGCAGGCCGTAGCCGCCGGGCGAATGCTCTCCATAGCCGTTCGAGGCGAGTCCCGACGCGACGTCGAAGCCGGCCTTGCCGGACGCGATCAGGTACAGCACGAATGCGCCGACGATGGCGCCGATCACCTGGGCCACGACGTAGGGCAGGATCTGCCCCGCCGGATGCCGGCCGCCTGCCCACAACCCGATCGTGACGGCCGGGTTCAGATGGCAGCCGGAGATGTGGCCGATCGCGTAGGCCATGGTGAGCACCGTGAGGCCGAAGGCGAGCGCCACGCCTGCCAGACCGATGCCGACCTCCGGAAAGGCCGCCGCCAGCACGGCGCTCCCGCATCCCCCGAGGACCAGCCAGAAGGTGCCGATGAATTCCGCGGCGAGCTTTTTCGACATGTGCATGTTGGTCTCCCCCCTTTTGGTGTTGTCATTCCGGGTCCGGCAGCACTTTGCCGGGATTCATGATGCCATGTGGATCGATGACCCGTTTCAACGCGCGCATCAGATCGAGCTCGACGGCCCCCTTGTGCTGCGCCAGCTCACGACGCTTGAGCTGTCCGATGCCGTGCTCGGCGCTGATGCTGCCACGGAACGCGTGGACTTCGGCATAGACGGCCTGCGCGATCGCCGCGGTGTGCGCCAGGAACTCCGCCGGCGCCCCGCCCGCAGGCTGGCTCACGTTGAAGTGCAGGTTTCCGTCGCCCACGTGGCCGTACACCAGCATCCGGCCGTCGGGGACCAGTGCCAGCACGGCGGCCGTGGCGCGCGCCACGAATGCCGGGATCTGCGCGACCGGTACCGACACGTCATGCTTGATGCTTGCGCCTTCGTGCCGCTGCGCCTCGGGCAGCGACTCGCGCAGCCGCCAGAGCGCGTCGCGCTGTGCGCCCGACTCCGCCAGCACCGCGTCGCGCACGCAGCCATCCTGCAGGCCCCGGGCGAGCGCATCCTCGAGCAATTCGCGCAGCGACGGGTCGTCGCGCGCCGAGGCGATTTCGCACAAGACGTACCAGCCGTGCGGCTCATCCAGCGGGTCGCGCACGCCGGGGATGTGTCGCGCCGCGAGCTCTACCCCGAAGCGCGGCAGAAGCTCGAAGCTGGTCACGGTGTCGCCCGTGCTGGCGCGCAACCGCCCCAGCAGATCGACGGCCGCGGCCACGTCGGCGACGGCAACGAACGCCGTCGCGACCGTGCGTGGCACGGGAAAGAGCTTGAGGCTCGCCGCGGTGATCACCCCCAGCGTGCCCTCGGCGCCCAGGAACAGGTGGCGCAGGTCGTAGCCCGTGTTGTCCTTGCGCAGGCTCTTGAGCCCCTCGAGCACACGGCCGTCGGGCAACACCACCTCGAGACCGAGGACCAGCTCCCGTGCCACCCCATAGTGCAGCGCGGTGAGGCCGCCGGCGTTGGTGGACAGGTTGCCGCCGATCTGACAGGTGCCCTCGGCGCCCAGCGAGAGAGGGAAGTACCGGTCCGCCTGCGCCGCCGCGCGCTGCACGTCGGCCAGCACGCAACCCGCCTCGACGGTGATCGAGAAATTTGCCGCGTCGATCTCGCGGACGCAGTTCATGCGCCTGAGCGCCAGCACGATCTGCGTTCCGGAGCCATCCGGCGTGGCGCCACCGCAGTAGCTCGTATTCCCGCCGTGCGGCACGACCCCGATCCCTGCCTCGTTGCAGATCGCGAGCACGCCCGCCACCTGGGCAGTCGCTGCAGGCAGCGCGACGAGCGGCGTGCGCCCGCGGAACAGGCCACGGAAGTCCGTAAGGTACGGCTCCACGGCCTCGGGCGCATCGAGACAGGCATCGCGTCCGAGCAAGGCCCGGATGCGACCGATTGCGCCGTCGAGCCGCGCGTCTACGCCGGGACCGGCAATCGGCACTGGGGCTTGGTCAGCAGCAGCTGAAGGTCGCCCATCTGCCGTTCGCGGCAACCGCCCTCGCAGTAGCTGAGGTAGAAGTCCCACATGCGGACGAATGTGTCGGGATAGCCGAGGCGGCGCACGTCCGGCAGACGCGCGAAGAAGTTTTCCCGCCAGGTCCTGAGCGTCGTCGCGTAGTGCGGGCCGATGTCCTCAAGGTGGAAGATCTTCATGTCGGTCACCCGGCGCACGGAATCGGCGATCACCGACAGCGAGGGCAGGAAGCTCCCCGGGAAGACGAACCGCTGGATGAAGTCGATGCCGCGTGCCGCCGACTCGTACAGCTGGTCACGGATCGTGATCGCCTGCAGCAGCATCGCGCCGTGCGACTTGAGCAGCCGCGAGCACTGTCCGATGTACGTATCGAGATAGTGATGGCCGACCGCCTCGATCATCTCGACGGAGATCATCTTGTCGAACTGGCCGCGCAGATCGCGATAGTCGTCCAGCAGCAGCGTGATCCGATCGGTGAGTCCTGCGGCACGGATCTTCGCCGCCGCCCACTCGTGCTGCTCCTTCGAGATCGTCGTCGTGGTGACGCGGCAGCCGTAGTTCTGCGCGGCATGGATCGCGAGCCCTCCCCAGCCGGTGCCGATCTCGAGCAGGTGGTCGGCCGGCGAGAGCTCGAGCTTGCGGCAGATGCGTTCGAACTTGGCGAGCTGCGCCTCGTCGAGCGTTGCCTCCTCGCGTTCGAAGATCCCGCAGGAGTACGCCATCGTCGTGCCGAGAAACAGCGCGAAGAGCTCGTTGCCCAGGTCATAGTGCGCGGCGATATTGCGCCGGCTGCCGTTCAGGCTGTTGCGGTTCGCGACATGCAGCAGTCGCCGCAGGGGCGCGGTCGCAACCGCCGAGCCGCTGTCGATCGCGTCCAGCACGTGACGGTTGCGGATGAAGATCCGCACCAGCGAGGTCAGGTCGTCGCTCTGCCAATGGCCGTGCATGTAGGCTTCGCCCGCGCCGGTCGAGCCGCCGAAGGCGACGTCCGCATAGGTCTGCGGGTGCAGGATCTCGACTGTCGCGTGCAAGCCGAACTCCGGCGTACGGCGGCCGAAGCGGTGGCGCCGGGCACCGTCGACGACGGTCACCTCGCCGTGCTCGAGCCGGGCGAGTTTCTTCAGAAACAAGCGCCGGCCGATGCGCTGCAGCCAGGAATCCGCGGCGGACGCCGTGTCTGCAAACTCGGCGGGGACGATCGTGGGTTTCATGGCAAGCTCCGCAGAGGGCGTGCTCGGGCCGCACGGGCGCAGCAAAGGCTCGGACTTGGTCGCGCGAGTGTCAAGCCCGCGCCCGCTGCCGGCGGCGGCGCGGCCGGGAGGCCGCCCGCGTCAGCGCTGAGCGACGCTCAGCCGGCCTGGGAGCGCAGCGCGGCGATCCGCTCCTCGAGCGGGGGGTGAGTCATGAAGAGCCGCCGCAGACCCTGGCCGACGCCGCCCGAGATGCCGAAGGCGGCCATCTTGTCGGGCAGCGCCCCGGCGTGGCGCTGCATCAACCGCTCGAGTGCGCCGATCATGTGCTGCCGGCCGGCGAGGCGGGCGCCCCCCGCGTCGGCGCGGAACTCCCGCTGGCGGGAGAACCACATCACGATGATCGTGGCGAGCAGCCCGAGCACCAGCTCGGCGACGATGGTCGTGATCCAGAAGGCAGGTCCGTGACCTTGCTCGTTGCGGAACACGACTCGGTCGACGGTATGGCCGATGACGCGGGCGAGAAAGATCACGAACGTATTGACCACGCCCTGGATGAGCGCGAGGGTCACCATGTCGCCATTCGCGACGTGGCTTACCTCGTGGCCGAGCACGGCCTCGGCTTCCTGCTGCGACATGCTCGCGAGCAGCCCGGTGCTCACCGCGACCAGCGCGGCATCGCGCCGCGCACCGGTGGCGAAGGCGTTGGGTTGCGGCGAATCGAACACGCCGACCTCGGGCATGCCGATGCCGGCCTGCTGCGCCTGGTTGCGCACGGTGTTGACGAGCCAGCTCTCGGTG
Organism: Steroidobacteraceae bacterium; assembly: GCA_052039045.1. Classification (GTDB taxonomy): domain Bacteria; phylum Pseudomonadota; class Gammaproteobacteria; order Steroidobacterales; family Steroidobacteraceae; genus DATJKD01. Next base: position 22,076 of record JBQGDL010000081.1, on the reverse strand, counting down.
GCGTTGGCGGGCTGCGCGATCACGCGCACGCCCATCAGGCGCTTGGCGGACCACTTCGAGATCGCGAGCGAAATGAACGACCCCGCGAACCCGAACACGGCCGCGAAGATCAGCAGCGCGCCGAGATTGAGGCCCGTTCCCGATTCGTCGAGGATGCTCTCTACGCCGAGCAGCCGCAGGACGATGCCCAGCAGGATGACGATCGCGAGGTTTGTGGCGAGAAAGAGCAGGATGCGCTTCATTCAGGGTGCTCCGGTGGAACGTAGGCCGGTGTTTGGGGCGCGGGGCGAGGGAATCAAGTACCGGGCGCGTCAATCACTCGCGGTCGCGGTCCTCGTCGTCCTCGTCGTCGTAGTCCTCGTCCTCGTCATCCCAATCATCGTCGTCCTCGTCCTCGTCCCAGTCCTCGTCATCGAGGTCTTCGTCGTCGCCTTCTTCGTCGTCTTCGTCGTCGTCCGCCCAGCCTTCGGGTTCGTCGGCCAGCTCGAGGTCCAGCTCGTTCCAGGCGTCGAGGTCGAGCTCCTCCACCTCGCCGTTCAGCCACTGCACGCGCACGAGCGCGTCGTCCGGATTGACGGCGAGCACCTTGAAAGTCTCATCCCGCTCCAGGTCCTCGTACCACTGGCCCTGGGTCGGGTCGAAATCGCGGCTCACGGATGGTTCCTCGGCAGACATCGGACGGTTTCCGGCCGGTCGCAATCAACTATACGTGCCGCTCCGGACGGCAGGCAACCGCCCATCCGTCGGAGGGTGTGGGCGCCGTCACGTAGAATGCCTCGACCTGCGCCTTGCGAGCAGTCGACTCGTGCACTCCTACCGCGCCCCGCTGCGTGACATCCGCTTCGTCGTCCACGAGGTGTTGGATTTCGAGGACCACTACCGCTCGTACGGACGAGACGATCTCTCCCGCGAGCTGCTCGAGAGCATCCTCGAGGAGGGGGCGCGGTTTGCGGAGCAGGTCCTGGCGCCGACCAACCGGGTTGGCGACGAGCATGGTCTGGTCTTCGAGTCGGGGCGCGTGCGCACGCCCCCCGGGTTCCGGGAGGCCTACGAGCGCTATTGCCGCGACGGGTGGATCGCGATGACGCAGGATCCGCGCTGGGGCGGGCAGGGGCTTCCCGGCGGATTTGCGCTGGGATTCAGCGAGATGCTGATTTCCGGGAATATGGCCTGGAAGATGTACTCGGGGCTGACCGAAAGCGCGGCGCGCACCGTCGCGATGCACGCCCGCGAGGAGCTCAAGGCCCGCTTTCTGCCGAAGATGGTCACGGGCGAGTGGACCGGCACGATGTGCCTGACCGAGGCCCACAGCGGCACCGACCTCGGGCTGCTGCGCACGCGGGCGGAGCCGCGCCGCGACGGCAGCTACGGAATCACCGGCACGAAGATCTTCATCAGCTGCGGCGAGCACGACCTGTCGGGCAACATCGTGCATCTGGTGCTGGCGCGGCTGGCCGACGCGCCGGCTGGAACGCGCGGCATCAGCCTGTTCCTGGTGCCGAAGCTCCTGCCCGACAGCCGCGGCGAGCCGGGCCAGGCGAACGGCGTGGTCTGCGGTTCGATCGAGCACAAGATGGGCATTCACGCTTCGCCCACCTGCGTGATGCACTTCAACGACGCCACCGGATGGCTCGTCGGGCGGGAGAATGAAGGCCTCGCCTGCATGTTCACGATGATGAATCACGCCCGACTCGGCGTCGGGCTGCAGGGGCAGGGCCTGTCGGAGCTCGCGTGGCAGGCGTCGCTGGCCTACGCCCGGGAGCGGCGGCAGGGTCGCTCGCTCAGCGCCACGCACTCCTCGGGCGCCGCCGCCGACCCGATCATCGTTCACCCGGACGTGCGCCGGATGCTGCTCACCCAGAAGGCGTTCGTCGAGGGCGGGCGGCTGCTCGCCTTTCTGGTCGGCCGCGAGCTCGACAGCGCGGAGCTCAACCCCGACGCGGAGGCACGCCGCCGCTCCCAGGAGCTGGTTGCCTTCCTCACGCCGATCGTCAAGGCGTTTCTCACCGACGTAGCGGTCGAGGTGGCGAGTCTGGCGGTGCAGATCCACGGCGGCCACGGCTTCATCCGCGAGACGGGCGTCGAGCAGCTGCTGCGCGACGCCCGGATCACGCCGATCTACGAGGGCACCAACGGCATTCAGGCGCTCGACCTGCTCGGCCGCAAGGTGTTCGGCACGGGCGGCCGCAGCCAGCAGGCGATGGCGGCGAGGATCCGGGAGTCGATCCGGCGCGAGGGCAGCGCGCCCGAGCTCACCGCGTTGGCGGCCGACCTGGCGCGTCGCGTCGACGGCTGGGATGCGCTGACGGTGTCGCTCGCAGAATCCGCCGCCGACAACGCGGACGAAGTCGGGGCGGCCGCCGTCGATTACCTGCAGTACTCGGGTCACCTGTGCCTGGCCTGGTGTTGGCTGCTGGCCGCGGGGGTCGCCCTGCGTCGCCTGCCGGCCGCGGGCGGCGATACCGACTTCTATCGCGCCAAGCTCGCGACGGCGCGACTGTACTTCGAGCGACTGCTGCCGCGCGCCGGTGCGCACGAGGCGGCCGCGCGCGCCGGCGCCGCCGGCCTGATGGCGCTGTCCGCGGAGCATTTCGCGCTGACATGAACGCCGCGGCGGGTCCAGCACGACGGCTGCACGAGGCGCGGCGCGTCATCGTCAAGGTGGGCTCATCGCTGCTCGTCGACGCCGCGACGGGCCGGCTCGATCGCGCCTGGCTCGAAGCGCTCGCTGCGGACCTGGTCGGCCTGCGCGGGCGCGGGCAGGAGCTGGTAGTCGTGTCTTCGGGCGCGATCGCCCTCGGGCGGGTCCCGCTCGGCCTCGCTGCCGGACGGTTGCGACTCGAGGAGAGCCAGGCGGCGGCGGCCGTCGGCCAGATCCGGCTCGCCCATGCGTGGACCGAGGTGCTCGAGCAGCAGGGGCTCACCGTGGCCCAGGTGCTGCTCACGCTCGGCGACACCGAGCAGCGCCGCCGCTATCTCAACGCGCGCGGCACGCTCGCCACGCTGCTCAGGCTCGGCGCGGTACCGGTGATCAACGAGAACGACACGGTCGCAACCGCGGAGATCCGCTACGGCGACAACGACCGGCTGGCAGCGCGCGTCGCGCAGATGGTGAGCGCCGAGTGTCTGGTGCTGTTGTCCGACGTGGACGGGCTGTACACGGCGGATCCGGGCCGTGATCGGCAGGCGCGCTTCGTTCCGGAGGTCACGCGCATCACGCCGGACATCGAGGCCATGGCGGGCGGAGCGGCCTCGGCGGTCGGGTCCGGCGGCATGGCCACCAAGCTTGCCGCAGCGCGGATCGCGCTCGCGGCCGGGTGCCACATCTGCGTGGCCAGCGGTCGGGAGCAGCATCCGTTGCGGCGTCTCGCGGAGGGCGCGCGCTGCACCTGGTTCGTCGCTGAAGGCGCGCCGCTTACGGTGCGCAAGCAGTGGATCGCGGGGAGCCTGAAGCCGCAGGGCGAGTTGCATGTCGACGCCGGGGCGGCGCAGGCGCTGCGCGACGGCCGCAGCCTCCTCCCGGCGGGCGTCACCAGCGTCGACGGTCGTTTCGACCGCGGCGACCCGGTCGTGGTGCGTGGTCCCGACGGCGCGGAAATCGCGCGCGGCCTGTGCGCCTATTCGCGCGCCGATGCGGAGCTGATCGTCGGGCGCCGCAGCGGCGAGCTCGAGGCGCTGCTCGGCTATCGCGGCCGCGACGAGATGATCCATCGCGACGACCTCGTACTCAGCTGACGGGCGCCCACCTGTAATACGATCCTCGGCATGGCCGACACGCAATCGCATTCGGAGCTGGCCGCGCTGATGGACCGCATCGGCCGTGCCGCCGTCGACGCTGCGCGCGTGCTGTCCGTGGCGCCGGCCGACGCCAAGAACAGCGCGCTGCTGGCGGCCGCCCGCGAGCTGCGCGCACGCCGGGTCGCCATCCTCGCCGCAAACGCCGCTGATCTCACCGCGGCGCGCGCCGCCGGGCTTGGTGCCGCGCTGCTCGACCGGCTGGCGCTCGACGACGTCCGCGTCGAGGCGATGGCGCGTGGCCTGGAGGAGATCGCGGCGCTGCCGGACCCGATCGGGGCAGTCGTCGCCGAGTGGCGGCGGCCGAACGGCCTCGAGATTCAGCGCGTGCGCGTGCCCCTCGGGGTGGTCGGGATCGTCTACGAGAGCCGGCCGAACGTCACGGCCGACGCCGGCGCGCTGTGCCTCAAGTCGGGCAACGCCTCGATCCTGCGCGGCGGCAGCGAGAGCCTGCGCTCGTCGACGGCGATCCACGCCTGCCTCGCGGCGGGGCTCGTGGCCGCCGCCCTGCCCGAGACCGCCGTACAGCTCGTTCCCACGACGGATCGGGCCGCGGTTGGGGCGATGCTCGCCGGCCTCGACGGACGCATCACCGTGCTGGTGCCACGCGGTGGCAAGAGCCTCGTCGAGCGCGTGCGCCGCGAGGCGCGGGTGCCCGTCATCGGCCACCTCGAGGGCAACTGCCACGTCTATGTCGATCGTGCGGCGGATCTGGAGATGGCGCGCGCCGTGGTGCGCAATTCGAAGCTGCGGCGCACCGGCATCTGCGGTGCCGCGGAGACGCTGCTGATCGACGCGGGCTGTGCCGCTACGCACGTCGCTCCGATCGTGCGCGACCTGCTCGACGCGGGTTGCGAGGTGCGCGGCGATGCCACAGTCAGCGCCGCCGATCCACGCGTGCGACCGGCGACGGAGGAGGACTGGCGCACGGAATATCTCGATGCGGTGATCGCCGCGCGAGTGGTTGAAGGCGTCGACGCGGCGATTGAGCACATTGCGCGCTATGGCTCGGCGCACACCGAGGCGATCGTCACCGCCGATCCGGCGGCGGCCGAGCGCTTCCTGTCCCGCGTCGACAGCGCCATCGTGCTGCACAACGCCTCGACGCAGTTCGCCGACGGCGGCGAGTTCGGCATGGGCGCCGAGATCGGCATCTCCACCGACCGCTTCCATGCCCGCGGCCCGGTGGGCGTCGAGCAGCTCACGAGCTACAAGTACGTGGTGCGTGGCTCCGGTCAGCTCAGACCGTAACCGGGAAAATTGGCTCCGAGCCAATTTTCCCCTACGCGTGGTCGTGCTCGGGGTGCGCACAGCGCTCGCAATTGACCCAACCGCTGTCGCCGCCCGGGTAGTGCTCCTTCTTCCAGATCGGCACGCGCTGCTTCACTTCGTCGATGATATAGCGGCACGCCGCAAAGGCCTCGTCGCGGTGCGCGGCGCTCACTCCCACCCAGACCGCGAGCTCGCCGATGGCAAGGCTGCCGGTGCGGTGCACGCAGACGGCGCGCCGCACGCCGTAGCGCTCGCGCGCCTCGGCGACGATACGCTCGCCTTCACGCAGCGCCAGCGGCTCGTAGGCCTCGTACTCGAGCCGCAGCACGCGCTGACCTTCGTTGTGGTCGCGCACCCAGCCCTCGAAGCTCGCGTAGCCGCCGCAGGCGGGGTCGGCGAGTACCGCGCGCAGCGCGTCCGGCACAAACGGATCGCAGCGCAACTCGAAGCCGCGCGTCAGCCCCCCGCCGGAAATCGGCTCCGAGCCATTTTTTCGCATCAGCCGCCCGCCACCGGGGGGATGAATACCACGCGATCGCCCGAGGCGAGCGACTGCTGCCAGTCGCCGAATTCCTCGTTGATCGCGACGCGCATGTCGCTCCGCGCGAGCGACAGTCCGTGCCGGGCCGCGAGCTCATCGAACAGTTCCGCCGCGGTCGCCGCGGCGGTTTCCACCCGCTCCGTGCGACGCCCGGCCTGGTCGCGCAGGATCGCGTAGTAGTGGACCTCGATCGACTTCCTCATGGGCGCGCCGCTGCAAGCTGCTGCTCGGCCGCCGCCAGCTCCTCGGGCGTATTGACGTTGCCGAGCGCGGGCGAGGTCTGCTCGAGGAGAGGCACGCCGCTCGCGATCACGAGCTTGCGCGGGCAGTGACGACCGGCGGCGATCGCCTCGCGTACGGCTGCGGCCGACTCAGGCTCATAGATCGCACACAGCGGCTCGGGCAGCCCGTCGTTTGTGCTGCGGTAGGCGACGATCGGACGTCCGGTCTCGCGCGCGCCGAGGAGCCGTGCCAGGACGGTGTCGTCGACGAACGGCAGGTCGCAGGCGAGGACCAGCCACGCGGCGCGGGGGTGCGCGCTCTGCGCGGCAGCGATGCCGGCGATCGGCCCGGCGCCATGCTCGCCGTCGACGATCTGCGGAAATCCGGCCCGCACGCGATCCGCGCGCTGCTCGGGGCGCACGGAGACGAACACGCGCTCGCAGTGCCGCACGAGCAGCGCGTAGCTCCACGCGAGCTGCGAGGCGCCGTGGATCTGAAGCGCTGCCTTGTCGCGCCGCATCCGGGTGCTCGAGCCCCCGGCAAGCACCAGCCCGTAGAGCGGCGCGCGCTGGTTGACTTCGCGCTTGCCGCCGTGCTTTTCGAGCAGCCGCGTTTCGCTGATCACGATCGCGTGCGACAGCGCCTTGCACATGTCGTAGACCGTGAGCGCCGCGACGGAGGCGCCGGTCAGCGCTTCCATCTCCACGCCCGTGCGATGGTTGATGGCGACCGAGCAGCGGATAGCGGCCTCGTCGCCCTCCATGTCGATCTCGATGCGACAATCCTCGATGCCGAGCGGATGGCAGAACGGGATCAGCTCGTGAGTGCGCTTGGCGGCCATCACGCCGGCGACGATGGCGGTCTGAAACACGGGCCCTTTGGCGGTGACGAACTGGCCCGCCCGCAGCTGCTCGGCGACATCGCGCGGAAAACGCACGCGCGCCGCGGCGACCGCGGTGCGGCGCATCAGCGGCTTGCCGGATACGTCCACCATGGTCGGTTGCGCCCGCTCGTCGACGTGACTCAGCATCGCGCTCACCCGCCGATGTAATGCATCTCGATCTTGTGCAGCGTCCGACCGCGGTCGCCGAGCGCGGCGCGCTGCTCGCTGTAACGATCCTCGCGGGCGGCCCACAGGGCGTTGAGACGCGCCGCGAGCTCCTGGTCGCTCGCACCATTGCGCAGCAGCCCGCGCAGATCCGTGCCGACTGCGGCGAACAGGCAAGTGTAGAGCATGCCTTCCGAGGAGAGCCGTGCACGGCTGCAGTCGCCGCAGAACGGTGCGGTGATCGAGGAGATGAAGCCGATCTCGCCCGCGCCATCGTCGTAGCGATAGCGCTCGGCGACTTCGCCGCGGTACTGCCCGCGCAGCGGGGTCACGGGCCAGCGCTCGCGGATGCGCGCCAGCAGCTCGGCCGAGGGCACGACCTGCTCGCGATTCCAGTGGTTGCGATTCCCGACGTCCATGTATTCGATCAACCGGACGATCACCGGTGTGCTGCGGAAATGCTCGAGGAGCGCCGGAATCGTTTGGTCGTTCACGCCGCGCTGCACGACGGCGTTGACCTTGATCGGGGCAAGCCCGGCTACGAGCGCCGCCTCGATGCCCGCCAGAACCTGCGCCACGTCGCCAAATCCGCCGCTCATGGCGCGGAACACGGTCTCGTCCAGCGTGTCGAGGCTCACGGTGACGCGCTTGAGGCCGTTTGCCTTGAGCCGCGCCGCCTGTTCGGAGAGCAGCACGCCATTGGTCGTGAGCGCGAGGTCGTCGATGCCTTCGATCGCGGAGAGCTCGCCCACCAGATCCGCGAGCCCGGTGCGCAGCAGCGGCTCGCCACCCGTGAGCCGCAGCTTCGTCACGCCGAGCCCCGCGGCGATGCGCGCGACGCGCGCGATCTCGTCGAACGACAGGCGCTCGGCCGTCTTCAGGAAGCGATAGCGGTCGTGATAGGTCTCGCGCGGCATGCAGTACGGGCAGCGGAAGTTGCAGCGGTCCATGACCGAAATGCGCAGGTCGTGCATCGGGCGTCCAAGCTGGTCGCGCGGTTGGGTCTTCCCGGGCCAGGGCAGGATGCGCGGCGCTGAGGCAGGGTCGGTCATTTCACCAGCGATAGAACGGAGCCACGTGACCCGCAGGATAAACCCTGGGGCCGGGCGGCAGCTCGACGAAGCCCTGTGTACCGAGCAGCGAGACGAAGTCGCCCGAGCCGTGCGTGGGCTGCGGCATCGCCACCGACCCCTGACCCGGCTGCGATTCGAGGCGCACCGGCAGGAAGAAGGTGAGCGGCGGGCGGACTTCGAAGGCGGCGCCGAGCCGGATCTCCTCCTGGCTGGAGGGTGACGCCCCGCTCGCCGCCAGCAGGCCCGGCACGACGTAGCGCAGCAGGCAGATCAGCGCCGATACCGGGTTGCCCGGCAACCCGTACACCGCCTGGCCGCGACCCGAGATGCCGAACCAGAGCGGCTTGCCGGGCCGCTGTGCGACCCGGTGCAGCACCTGGCGCACCTCCAGCTCCCGCAGCACCGCCGGCACGTGATCGAACCTGCCCATCGAGACTCCGCCGGTGAGCACCAGCACATCGTGCGTGGCGAGGTGTCGAGCGAGGCGCTTGCGCATTTCGCGCGGGTCATCGGCCAGGTGATCCTCGGCGCTGCGCGCGAAACCACGCATCGCGAGCGCGGCACGCAGCGCGTGCGCGTTCGAGCGGCGGATCTGCCAGGGTTCGATCGGCAACCCCGGCTCGACCAGCTCGTCGCCAGTCGTGACGATCATGATGCGCGGCTCGGCATGCACGCGAGCGTGCGACAGACCGGCGGATGCGAGCACCGCCAGCTCCGGCGCGCCGAGCCGGACCCCGGGACCGAGCAGCGGCTCACCGGCGCGCGAGTCGAGTCCGCGCGTGTGCACGTTCATACCCGGTTCGATGGTCAGGTCGGGCGGCAGTTCAACACAGCCGTCCTGCATCCTGATCCGCTCGACGGGAACGACGCAGTCGCAGCCGCTGGGCAGCATGGCGCCGGTCATGACCTCGAGGCACACATCCCCCTCGGGCAACACGAGGGGCGGCCGGCCCGCGGCCTGGGTCCCCGCGATCTGCAGCCGCCGGGCGCCGCTGCGGGCACTGGCAAAGGCGATGCCATCCATGGTGACGCGATCGAACGGCGGCTGGTCGCGCTCGGCCCGCACCTCCTGCGCAAGCACGGCGCCGGAAAGCGCCGCGAGCGGACGGGATTCTACCGGCAGCTCTGACAGGCGGCCCAGAATGGTGGCCGCCGCTGCGGCCGGCGTTGGCAGTGAGTCGCCCGAACTCATACCCAGTCCGTTCGCCCGGGCCGGGAAATCGCTGCGCGCGGGCTTTGATTACTCCTTCTTGTCGCGGGCCTTGTATTCCGTGATCTCTTCCTTCCAGCGATCCGCCACGGCCTGCAGCTCGTCGAGCGCGGCGTTGTGCTTCTTCGCGTGGATTTCCTCGAGCGCGGTCTTCTTCTGCTCGTAGGCCTCGTCTGCGGCGTCGAGCTTGGCCAGCGATTCGCTCTTCTCCGTCTCGAGGCAGGGCAGATAGGTCTGCTCGACGGCGGTCTGATACGTCTTGATCGTGGCCTGCGTGGCGAGCATCTCGTCCTTCGACGCGCTTGCGCCGTCGGGAAACGACTGCGGTGCCTGCGGGTAGACGCAGGCGCTTTGCGCCTGCGCGAGTCCGGCTGAGGCCAGCATCACGGGAACGACGGCAGCGAGCAACGCTGGCTTCATGTCGGAAACCTCGGTTCGGTCGTGGGGCGCGGGACGGCCCCGGGGCCGGAATATAGCAGAGCAGGCGTAACGCAACGGTCACGGAGTTCTGCGAGCGTGGCGACGCGCCGGCGCTGCCTGAAAACGCCGGGAGCCGTCGTTGCGTGCGCCGGAATCTTTGTTCTACAATCCAAGCATCGTGGAACGTCGATTCCATACGCTGGTGGCAGCGCCTTGAGGCTGCGCAGATCCAGGGGCCCCGGCCGGCGCGGTCGGGAATGCAGAGCAGCAAGACTTGAGAGCCAGCATCCATGAGCATCCGCAAATCGATTGTCGTGTGCGCCGGCGTCACCGTCGCCGTGTTCCTGCAGATCGGCACGGCCGGCGCCGGTGAGATCGTCGGCCGCGTCACCGACGCCGCGACCGGCCGTCCGCTGCCGAACGCCACCGTACGCATCCAGGGCACAGACCGCAGTACAGTGGCCGACCGCTCCGGCGAGTTCCGCATCCTCGACGTGCCTGCCGGCAGCCACACCGTCGAGGTCAGCTCGGTGGGATTTGCCGCGGCCACGCAGGCGGTCGTCGTGCCCGAAACGGGTGCGGTGAGCCAGGCATTCACGCTGGCCGGCAGCGGGCTCGAGGAGATTACCGTCACGGGCTTTCGCCTTTCGCAGGCGACGGCGCTGCAGGATAAAAAGGCGGCGGCGGTCATCAAGGATTCGGTCACCGCCGACGACGCGGGCAAGCTGCCCGATCAGAATGCCGCCGAGGCGCTGCAGCGGCTCCCGGGCGTATCCACCACGGTGGATCAGGGCGAGGGCCGCTACGTGACGATCCGCGGCATCGATCCCGGGCTCAACAACGTCACGCTCGACAATCAGATCCTCGCCACCCCGGAGGGCGACACGCGACGAATCGCGCTCGACACCGTGCCCGCGAATCTCCTGTCGAAGCTCGAAGTCGTCAAGGCGGTCACGCCGGACATGGACGGCAATTCGATCGGCGGCGCGATCAACATCGTGACGCCGAGCGCCTTCGACGATCCCGATGGTCGTTTCGCCAACGCGTCGATCGAGTACGGTTATTACGAACTGAATGGCGAGAATCCCTACGGCGGCTCTGCGGCCTGGGGCCAGACCTTCGGTGCGGATGACCGCTGGGGAATCGTGCTGTCAGGCAGCTACTCCGAGCGCGAGTACGCGTCGCACAACCTGCAGGGCGGCGATCCGTGGGAAGAGGAGGGCGACTTCCTGGTGCCCGATGCGCTCGATCTTCGCGACTACACCATCGAGCGGATCCGCTCGGGCGTCGTCGCCAACATCGAGTTCCGCCCGAACGATGCGACCAAGCTCTACTTCCGCAACCTGTACAACGAATTCGAGGACACGGAGCTGCAGCCGGAGACGATTTACGACTACCGCAATGGCGATCTGATCGACCAGACGCCGACCTCGGGCACGTTCACGGAGGGCGAGGGGAGCCGCGAGATCCAGAGCCGGCTCGAGAAGCAGTCGATCCAGACCTCGACGCTCGGCGGCGATTTCGGGTTCGGCGCCTGGACGCTGAGCGCGGCGCTCACTTACGGCGAGGCCGAACAGGACACACCTTGGGACTTCGGCTGGGTGTTCGAGCTCGACGAGGCGATCCCGATGACCTACGACACGTCGAGCTTCTTCTTCGACGTGACCGCCGGGTCCGAATTCCAGGATGCGACGCTGTTCGAGTTCGACGAGATGTACCGGGCGCACCAGATCGTCGAGGAGGAGCTCAAGATCGCGCAGCTCGATCTCAAGCGCGACTTCGTCCGCTGGGAGCGTGACGGCTTCATCAAGTTCGGCGCCAAGTTCGTCGACCGGAACAAGGAGAGCGACCAGGACATGGATGTATACGACGGGTTCGACGGCGACCTGCTCCTGTCCGATGTTGCGCTTGCCCCCGATGCCGACTTCTACTGCTCGGAGCACTGCTATGACTTTGGCCCAAAGGTCGACTTCGACGCTGCGCAGCGCTTCTACGACGCCAACTCGGCAGGCTTCGAGCTGAACGACGCGGACACGATCGCCGAGTCCTTCGGCGTCGACTACACGATCTCCGAGGAGGTGACGGCCGGGTACCTGATGGCCCAGATCGATCTGGTGCCCGAGCTGACGGTCATCGGCGGCGTGCGGGTCGAGCAGACCGAATCCGAGTACAGCGCCTACGATCTCGAGTTCGTCGACGGCGACATCGAGGCGCCGCCGCCGCAGACCCGCGGCGACAAGAGCTACACCAACTGGCTGCCGGGGCTGCAGATGCGCTGGGCGGCGCAGGAGAACCTGCTGGTGCGTGCGGCCTGGACCAATACCATCGGCCGGGCGTCATACGAGCAGATCGTGCCGTTCCGCATCTTCGAAACCGAGGAGATCGAGGACGAGCCAGGCGTCTTCGAAGGCGCGATCGAGATGGGCAACGCCGACCTCGATCCGCTCGAGTCGATGAATCTCGATCTGTCGGTGGAGTACTACCTCCAGCCGTCCGGCGTGATCGCAGCCGGGATCTTCTACAAGGACATCGACAACCCGATCTTCACCCGCGTGCAGCAGCTCGAGGAGGTGGACTTCGAAGGCCGCTTCTACGAGGAGCTCGAGATCGTGCAGCCGCAGAACGCCGACACCGGCGAGATCTTAGGGCTGGAGATCAACTATCAGCAGGCGTTCAGCGCGCTGCCGGCGCCGTTCGATGGGCTCGGCGTCTCTCTCGGCTACAGCTACTCGGACAGCGAGGCGACGGTGTTCGACCGCGACAGCGAGGTGCCGTTCTTCCTGCAGTCGGAGCACGTGGCGAACCTGGCGCTCTTCTACGAGCGCGGCGGCCTGGGCCTGCGCCTCGCCTACTCCTACAAGAGCGAGTACCTGGACGCGCTCGGCGACTCGCCGGAGACGGATCTGTACGTCGACGAGCACGGCCAGCTCGATTTCAAGGCCAGCTACGACTTTGGCGAGATGATCACGGTGTTCCTGCAGGGACAGAACCTGAACGACGAACCGCTGCGCTTCTACAGCGGCGACAAGAGCCGGCTCGCCGAAAACGAGATCTACTCCTGGAACGCTATGTTCGGCGTGCAGGTGAAATTCTGAGGGGGAGGGGCCGCTTTCCCCCCGTTTCCCGGCACCGGCTACGGATGGAATGAGCGTGCCGAAGTTGGAATCCCCGTTCCGGCTGGCCTAGCATGGCCTCGACGCAGCAGACCGCGGGGCGCACGGCGGTGGGTCATCCGAAGGATCTCGAGAGCCTGCGTGCGGAGATCGTCCGCCGCTACGACGACCTGAGCCCGCGGCTCAAGCAGGTTGCGAAGTACGTGCTCGACCATCCCAACGACATGGCGCTACAGACGCTGGCGGTGATCGCGAACCGGTGCAAGGTGCAGCCGTCGACGATCGTGCGCTTTGCGAAAACCTTCGGCTACGCAGGCGCGAGCGACATCCAGAAGCTGTTCCGCGACGAGATCCTGAGCCTCGCTCCGAGCTCCAGCTACTCGGAGCGCATCCGCCAGTACAGCGAGCGCTCCGGTAACAGCGGGCGGCAGTCGCCGCACGAGCTGATGCGCGAGTTCGCCGAGAACAACATCCTGGCGCTCAAGCACATGCAGGAGGTCGTGCGACCCGCGGATCTCGAGCGCGCGCTCGACCTGATCGGCCGCGCGGCGGCGGTGTACATCATCGGTCTGCGGCGCTCCTTTCCGGTCGCTGCGTACCTGGCCTACGCGCTGCGGCATGTCGACAAGCGCGCATATCTCATCGACGGCGTTGCCGGCATGCTGGGCGAGCAGGCCGGAATCGTCGAGAACAAGGATCTGCTGATCGCGGTGAGCTTCCATCCATATGCGCGGGAGACCGCCGAGGTGGTCGCGGCGAGTCGCACACGCGGCGCGCAAGTGATCGCGATCAGCGACAGCCGCCTGAGCCCGATCGCGCGCGAGGCGGACGTGTACTTCGAGATCAGGGACGCGGAGGTGCGCCAGTTCCGCTCGCTCACGGCATCGCTCTGTCTCGCGCAGACGCTGGTGATCAGCTACGCCTATCGCGTCCAGCAGCGCGCGCCGCGCGACAACTGAGATGCCCAGATTCGCGCTCATCGGCGCCGGCCGGATCGGCCGCATACACGCCGCCAACCTCGTCGCGCTGCCCGGCGCCGATCTCGCCTGGGTGGCCGACACGGACGCGGCGGCGGCGGACGCGCTCGCGCGGCGCACCGGCGCACGGGTCACGTCCGCCGACAGCGCGATCGCCGATCCGGCCGTGGACGCGATCCTGATCGCCAGCTCGACCGACACGCACGCGAGTCTGATCGAAGCCTGCGCTGCCGCCGGCAAGGCCATCTTCTGCGAGAAGCCGCTCGATATCGACCTCCAGCGGGCAGCGCGATGCCTGGGCGTAGCGGAGCGCGCCGGCGTGCTGCTGCACCTCGGGTTCAACCGGCGCTACGATCCCGGTTTCGCGCGCATCCGCGGCGAGATCGCCAGCGGCCGGATCGGACCGCTCGCGACGCTCTCGATCACGAGCCGTGATCCGGCGCCGCCGCCGCTCGATTACGTGCGCCGGTCGGGCGGGCTGTTTCGCGACATGATGATCCACGACTTCGATATGGCACGCTGGCTGCTCGGCGAGGAGCCGGTGGAGGTGTTCGCACGGGGCGCCTGTTTCGTCGACGCCACGATCGCCTCGGTGGGCGACGTCGACACGGCTATGGCGCTCCTCACCACGGCGAGCGGCAGGATGTGCCAGATCACGAATAGCCGGTGCTGCAGCTTCGGTTACGACCAGCGCATCGAGGCCTTCGGGACGCTAGGCATGCTGCGGGCCGAGAACCCCACCGCAACGCGCGTCGAGCGCGCCGACGAGAAGGGCTTCACCTCCGACCCCGCGCTGCCGTTCTTTCTCGAGCGCTACGCGGATGCGTACCGGCTGGAGCTCGCGGATTTCCTGCGCGCGCTGGCCGGTGACAAGGTCGAGCTCGCCACCGGGCGCGACGGGCTCAAGGCGCTCGAGGTCGCCGATGCCGCACAGAGTTCGCACGCCACCGGCCGGCCGGTCGCGCTCCGCGCGGAGAGCTCATGAGCGCCGCGCGCATCGGGCTCATCGGCACGGGCTTCATCGGACGCTCGCACGCCATCGCGCTCGCGGCGGTCGGCACGGTGTTCGAGGAGGTGGAATCGCCGGTGCTCGAGCTGGTCGCCGACAGCGAAGCGCAGAAGGCGGCGGCGGCACGGCGCGCACTGGGATTTCGCCGCAGCACGGGCGACTGGCGCGCGCTGATCGCCGATCCGGCGATCGACGTCGTCGACGTCTGCACGCCGAATCACCTGCATCGCGAGATGGTGCTGGCGGCTGTCGCGGCGGGCAAGCACGTGTACTGCGAGAAGCCGCTGGCGCTCGTGGCGCAGGAGGCTGCGGAGATGGCCGAGGCGGCCGACCGCGCCG
Source organism: Steroidobacteraceae bacterium (assembly GCA_052039045.1). Lineage (GTDB taxonomy): Bacteria > Pseudomonadota > Gammaproteobacteria > Steroidobacterales > Steroidobacteraceae > DATJKD01. The sequence goes on along the minus strand of JBQGDL010000081.1, from coordinate 7,057 downwards.
GCGTCACGCACCTGGTCGGCTTCAACTTTCCCTGCAACCCGATCCTGCAGGCGGCGCGCCAGATGATCGCGGCGGGCGAGCTGGGCGATCTGATCGGCTTCCGTGGCCGCTATCTCGAGGATTATCTCGCCGATCCCGCGCTACCGTTCGGCTGGCGCTGCGAGCGTCGGCTGGCCGGCCCGGGCGCACTCGCCGATCTTGGGTCGCACCTGATCAATCTCGGCCACGTGCTGATCGGCGACCTCGCCCGCGTTCACGCCTCGCTGCGCACCGTCATCCGCGAGCGGGTCGAGCCTGCGACGGGACAGATGCGGCGTGTCGAGAACGAGGACATCGCGTTGGCGCTGGTCGAGTTCGCCAACGGTGTGCCGGGCAGCTTCGAGATCAGCCGCGTCGCAGCCGGTTACAAGCACGGACTGGCGGTGCGTATCTTTGGCACCCGTGGCAGCCTGGCGTTCGACCAGGAGCGGTTCAGCGAGCTGCGCGTGTACAGCAACGACGATCCGGCGGGACGGCGCGGTTTCCGCACGATCCTCGCGGGGCCCGAGCATCCGGATTACCGCGCCTTCTGTCCCGCGCCCGGTCACCAGCTCGGAATCAACGATCTCAAGGTCATCGAGACGCGCAACCTGCTGCGGGCGATCGCCCGCGGCGAGCGCGGCGAGCCCGACTTCCACGAGGGCGCGCGCGTGCAGTACGTGATGGACATGTTCGAGCGGTCGAACGCCGAGTCGGCGTGGGTCGCGCTCGCGCCCCGCCCGGCCAGGAGCTGACACCGATGCGCGCCAACCACCTCACCGGACACCGAGGCGGCTTCCCGCCCGGCGAGACCACGATCGCGCGTCACGACGCGCGAGAGGAGTCGGCCGGGATCGGGCTTGCCGTGCTGAGGCTTGCCGCCGGCGAGCGCCGCGAAGGAGTGATCGCAGGCGAGACCGCCTGGCTGCTGATGAGCGGTCGGGTACGCGGCTCGGTCGGCGGCGTCGCGTTCGAGTTCGTCCGTGGCTCGCTCTTCGACGAGTCGGCGAGCGCGCTGCACGCCTCGGCGGCCGCGCGCTTCGCGATCGAGGCGTTGACCGATGCCGAGCTCACCATCTATCGCTGCGCCAACACGCGCTCGTTTCCGGCGCGTGCCTTCGCTCCGGCCGAGGTGCCGAACGAGCATCGCGGCGTCGGCCAGGTGCACGGACGCTCGCTGCGGTTCGTGCGCACGATCTTCGATCGTCGCAATTCGCCGGAAGCAGTGGAGCTGGTGCTGGGCGAGGTGGTCACGCTGCCCGGCAGCTGGTCGAGTTACCCGCCGCATCACCACGCGCAACCCGAGATCTACCACTACCGGTTCACCGAGCCGCAGGGCTACGGGCACGCAGAGCTCGGCGAGGCGGTCGTCAAGGTGCGGCAGTACGACACCATCCGGATCCCGGCCGGATACGACCATGCGCAGTGCGCCGCGCCGGGCTACGGCATGTACTACTCGTGGGTGATCCGTCACCTGCCCGATAACCCGTACCTCGTGCCGGAGTTCGCCGCCGAGCACGCCTGGACCATGGCGCGCGATGCGCGTTGCTGGTGGCCGAGGGAGCTCGATGACGACGGCGATTAAGACGCTCGACGCCATCTGCCTCGGCCGCGCGGCGGTCGACCTCTACGGACAGCAACTCGGCGGCCGGCTCGAGGACATGCAGAGCTTCGCCAAGTACCTGGGCGGTTCCTCGGCCAATCTCGCGGCGGGCCTCGCGCGGCTCGGCCTGAAGCCCGCGATGCTCACGCGCGTTGGTGACGAGCACATGGGACGCTTCGTTCGCGAGCAACTCGCACGCGAGGGCGTCGACGTCGGCCACGTGCGCACCGACCCCTGGCGCCTGACGGGACTCGTGGTGCTCGGCATCGCGGGGGAGGGCAGCTATCCGCACATTTTCTTCCGCCGCGACTGCGCGGACATGGGCGTCACGACGGATGACTTCGACGAGCAGTGGATTGCCTCGAGCCGCCTGCTCGCGATCACGGGCACGCATCTGTCGAGCGATTCCACGCGCGCGGCGGCACTGCAGGCACTGCGCTTCGCCCGGGGCAACGGTGTGCGCACCGTGCTCGATGTCGATTACCGGCCCGTGCTGTGGAACCTGGTCGGCGCAGGCCGCGGCGAGGAGCGCTATCGCCCCGCGCAGGCGGTGACGGCGGCGCTTGCCGAATGCCTGCCGCTCTGCGACCTGGTCGTGGGCACGGAGGAGGAGATCCGCATCGCCGGGGGCAGCCCGCGCACGACGGATGCGCTCGCCGCGATCCGCCTTCTCACGCGTGGCTCGATCGTGCTCAAGCGCGGCGCCGACGGCTGCGTGGTGTTCGAGGGCGGGGACGAGGGGCGTCCTGTGACTGGCTTCCCGGTCGAGGTGTTGAACGTGCTGGGCGCGGGCGACGCGTTTCTCGCCGGGCTGCTCGCGGGCTGGCTCGACGGGCGGCCGCTGGCGCAGGCGGCCGTGCTCGGCAACGCCTGCGGGGCATTGGTCGTCAGCCGCCATGGCTGCACGCCGGCGATGCCGAGCCGTGTCGAGCTCGATGAGTACCTCGCGCGTGCGCCGAGCCTGCGACGTCCCGATCTCGACGATCGTCTCGCCCACCTGCACCGGGCGACCACCACGCGCGCGCCGCGCGCGGATCTCTACGTGCTGGCATTCGATCATCGGCGGCAGCTCGAGGCGCTCGCGGGCGAAGTCGGCGTGCCCGCCACGCGTATCGCCGGCTTCAAAGATCTCATCGCGCAGGCCGTCGAGCGCGTCGCGCAACGAACCGGCGAGGGGGCGCGCATCGGCGTGATCGTCGACGAACGGCACGGCGCCGCCGTTCTGCAGCGGCTCGGCGGAGCCGGCTACTGGGTCGCCCGCCCGGCGGAGGTGCCTGGCTCGCGGCCGCTGTGCCTGGATCCGCGCGATGACTTCGGGCTGTCGCTGCTCACGTGGCCAGCCAACCATGTCGTGAAGTGCCTCGCCTTCTACCATCCCGACGACGCACGCGAGCTGCGCGCGTGTCAGGAGGAACGACTGCAGGCCCTGCAGGCCGACTGCGATGAGCTCGATCGCGAGCTGCTTCTCGAGCTGATCGTGCCTTCGCGAGGCGCGGCCAACGACGACGATACGACCGCTCGTGCCCTGACGCGTCTCTACAATCTCGGCATCAGGCCCGCCTGGTGGAAGCTCCAGAGCCAGAGCCCGGCGTCCTGGCGCGCCCTGACTTCGGTGATCGAGCGGCGCGATCCCTGGTGCAACGGGATCCTGCTGCTCGGCCTCGAGGCGTCGGAGCAGCAGCTCGCCGAGTCGTTCGAGGTCGCGGCGCGCGTGCGGCTGTGTCGTGGATTCGCCGTTGGCCGCAGTATCTTCGGCGCCGCCGCACGCGGCTGGTTTGCCGGTGAGCTCGACGACGCGCAGGCGGTTTCCGACGTGGCAGACTGCTACGAGCGGCTCATTGGTCGCTGGAGGGCCGCGCGCGAGGCGGTCGCATGAAGACATTGAGACTCACGACCGCACAGGCGCTGGTGCGCTTTCTGATGGCGCAGCAAACGGTGCTCGACGGCGAGACCGTCCCGCTGTTCGCGGGTGTCTTCGCCATCTTCGGCCACGGCAACGTGGCCGGTCTCGGCGAGGCGCTGGCGCAGGTGCGCGCGGACTTTCCGACGCTGCGGGCGCACAACGAGCAGGCGATGGCCCACGCCGCGATCGCCTACGCAAAGTCGCTGCGCCGGCGTCGGATGATGGCCTGCACGACCTCGATCGGGCCGGGCGCCACGAACATGGTCACGGCCGCCGCGCTGGCGCACGTCAACCGCCTGCCGGTCCTGCTGCTCCCGGGCGACGTCTTTGCCAGCCGCCGGCCGGATCCGGTGCTGCAGCAGGTCGAGGCTTTCGCCGACGGCACGATCAGCGCCAACGACTGTTTCCGGCCGGTGTCGCGCTACTGGGACCGCATCTCACGCCCCGAACAGCTGCTGCGTGCACTGCCCGACGCAATCTCCGTGCTCACCGACGCAGCCGATTGCGGTCCGGTGACACTCGCGCTCCCGCAGGACGTCCAGGCCGAGGCCTGGGACTTCCCGGCAGAATTGTTCGCGACGCGCGTCCACGGGCCGCGCCGCAACGGCGCGGACGGCGCGGCGCTCGCCGAAGCTGCGCGCCTGTGGAGCTCGGCGCGGCGGCCGTTGATGATCGCGGGCGGCGGAGTGCAGTACTCGGATGCCTGCGCCGAGCTGGCGCGCTTTGCAGAGCGCTTCGGCGTCGCTGTTGCCGAGACCCAGGCGGGCAAGGGCTCTCTGTCCTTCGATCATCCCTGCAACGCCGGCTCGATCGGCGTCACCGGCGCTGCCGCGGCGAATCAGCTCGCGGCCGAGGCGGACCTGATCGTCGCGGTCGGCTCCCGGCTGCAGGACTTCACCACTGGCTCGGCGGCGTTGTTCGCCGATCGGTCACGTCCGCTGATCGCGATCAACGTTTGCCGGCGCGATGGCATCAAGTACGGGGCGCTGCACCTGCAGGGCGACGCCCGACGCACGCTCGAGGAGCTGTCGGCCGTGCTCGCTGCGCCTCGCGACGATGCCTGGCGCCGGCGCGTTGCCGCGCTCGCGGACGACTGGCGTGTGGCGGTGGAGAGCGCGACGGCGGACGATGGCGCGCCGCTGCCCGGCGACGCACAGGTGCTGGGCGCCGTCAATCGCTGGATCGGGCCGCACGGCACCGTGGTGTGCGCAGCCGGCGGGCTGCCGGGCGAGCTGCACAAGCTGTGGCGGGCCCGCGACGCCGATGCCTACCACCTGGAATACGGCTACTCGTGCATGGGTTACGAGATTGCCGGGGGCCTGGGCGTGAAACTTGCCAGGCCGGAACGCGAGGTCGTGGTGCTGGTCGGCGACGGCAGCTATCTGATGATGAACTCCGAGATCGCGACGTCCGTCGCGCTCGGGGCGAAGCTGACGATCGTGGTGCTCGACAATCGCGGCTACGGCTGCATCAACCGGCTGCAGGCTTCCTGCGGCGGCGAATCCTTCAACAATCTGCTCGACGACCCGGGCGGCCGCTACCCGGCGCCCGCGATCGACTTTGCGGCGCACGCACGCGCGCTGGGCGCGGCGGCCGAGCGCGTGACCGGCATCGCGGCACTCGCCGCGGCGCTCGAGCGGTCGCGCGCGCTTCCCGCGACGTCGGTGATCGTCATCGAAACCGATCCGAGGCGCGTCACCGGCGCCGGCGGCACCTGGTGGGACGTGCCGGTGGCCGAGGTGTCCGAGAGCGCCGAGGTACAGCGCGCGCGGCGGGAGTACGAACACAGGCTCGCGGAGTGGCGACGTTCATGAAGGTGAGGTTGGGCATCAATCCGCTCACCTGGAGCAACGATGATCTGCCGTCCCTCGGCGCCGAGACCCCGCTCGAGACCTGTCTGCGCGAGGCGGGCGAGGCCGGATACGAGGGCGTCGAGCTGGGCAACAAGTTTCCGCGCACCGCCGCCGAGCTCGCGCCCATCCTCGCGGCGCATGGTCTGGCGCTCGTCTCGGGCTGGTACAGCGCGCGGCTGCTCGAGCGCGACGTCGAAACCGAGTTCGCGGCAATGCAGCCGCACCTCGAGCTGCTGCTCGCGCTCGGCTGCGAGGTGATGGTGGTCGCGGAGGTCACGGGTAGCGTCCACGGCGAACGCACGGCGCGGATGTCGCGCCGCCCCTGGATGCCGCGCGGTCGCTGGCCGGAGTTCGGCGCGCGGCTCACCGCGCTCGCGGAACGGATGCGCCGCGCCGGCATGCGTCTCGCCTATCACCACCACATGGGCACCGTCGTGCAGTCGCCGCAGGACGTCGACGCGCTGATGGCGTGCACGGGGCCTGCTGTGGATCTGCTGCTCGATACCGGACATCTGCGCTTCGCGGGCGGCGATCCGGCCGAATTTGCGCGGCGTTATGCCGCGCGCGTCGCCCACGTGCACTGCAAGGACGTGCGCGGCGACGTGCTCGAGACGGTGCGCAACCGCGACACGAGCTTTCTCGAGGCGGTGCTCGCCGGGGTCTTCACCGTTCCGGGCGATGGCGTGGTCGACTACGGTGCGGTGCTGGCGCCGCTCGCCGCCGCAGGGTATCGCGGCTGGCTCGTCGTCGAAGCCGAGCAGGATCCGGCGGTCGCGCACCCGCTCACTTACGCGATGCTCGGGCAGCGCAACCTCTCGTCAGTGGCGCAGCGCTACTTCGCATGAGCCCGCGGCACGACGCGGCGTCCCGCCTGCGGCGACGCGTGCTGCAGGCGGCGCTGGCCCTGCCTGCGCTCGGCGTGCGCGGCGCGCTTGCGGCCGCGGCCGGCTATCCGCGCGTGATGCAGGGTCCGATGATCGGTGCGGTCACCCCCGCCTCGCTGTCGGTCTGGGTGCGCGTCAGCGGTAATCACCGGGTCGAGGTCGAATACTCGCCCGACAGGGCGTTCACGTCGACGCGACGCACGCCGCCTGTGGTCGCGCGCGCCGAGGACGATTACACGGTGCGGATCGAAGTTCCCGGCCTGAACGCCGCCACGCGCTACTGGTACCGCGTGCTGCTCGACGGGCAGCCGGCGCGCTACAGCCGGGTGCCCTTCGCCGCGCGGACGGCGCCCGCGGGGAGAGCGCCGGTGCGGATCGCGTTCGGTTCCTGCGCTCGCGTGCAGATCGACGCGGAGCAGCGGATCTTCGACGCCGTGCGGCTTGCCGAGCCCGACCTCTTCGTCTGGCTCGGCGATAACATCTACGCCGACAGCGACCGGCCCGAGCTGCTCGCGGAGGAATACCGCCGCGGCCGCAACGTCGCCGCGCTCGAGCCGCTGCTCGCCACGGTGCCACAGATCGCGACCTGGGACGATCACGACTACGGGCTGAACAACTCCGACCGCACGTACCCGGCGCGCGAGGATTCGCTGCGCGTGTTCAGTCGATACTGGGCCAATCCGCCGCGCGACCCCGCGGCCGGACCCGGGGTGCATTTCGCGTACGGCTACGGCGGAGTCGACCTGTTCGTGCTCGACGTCCGCTATCACCGTGACGCGAACGCGACGCCCGACGG
>JBQGDL010000080.1:0-17250 GCA_052039045.1 Steroidobacteraceae bacterium | reverse complement strand
GCGACCGGCTGATGGAAGGCGCCGATGAGGTTCTTGCCCGCGGGATGATTCACACCGGTCTTGCCGCCCACCGAGGCGTCGACCTGCGCCAGGAGCGTAGTCGGCAGCTGCAGGAAATCGACGCCGCGCTGGTAGCAGGCGGCCGCGAATCCCGCCAGATCGCCGACCACGCCGCCGCCGAGCGCGGCGACGCAGGCATCGCGATGCAGCTGCGCGGCGGCCATCGCGTCGAAGATCCGCGACACCGTGCCGAGCGTCTTGTGCGCCTCGCCGTCGGGGAGCGCGAGCGAGTGCACGCGGCGGCCGGCGAGCCCGGCGCGCACGCGGTCGAGATACATTGGGCCGACGGTCTCGTTCGTGACCACCAGTACGTCCGCGGCCGCGACCTCGCGCGTGTAGACCGAAGGGTCGCCGAGCAGTCCCGATCCGATCAGAATCGGGTAGCTGCGCTCGCCCAGCTCCACAGGGAGCCGCACGGTCACGCGCCGGTTCCCGCCCGCAGCCGGGCGATGATTTCATCGACCACCGAGCGCACCTTGCGCCCGTCGGTATCCACCGACACGGTTGCCACGTCCTCGTAGTGCGGCGCACGCTCGATCATCAGGCGCTCGAGCGTGCCGCGCGGATCGGGGTTTGCGAGCAGCGGCCGATGGCTCGAGTGGCGGGTGCGCATGAGCTGCTGGTTCACGGAAGTCCGAAGATACACGACGTGACCGCGCTCGCGCAGACGCTCCCGGGTGCGGGGATCGAGCACCGCCCCGCCCCCCGTGGCGAGCACGATCCCGTCGCGCACGGTGAGCTCGTCGATGACCGCCGCCTCGCGCTGCCGGAAACCCTGCTCGCCTTCGCGCTCGAAGATATAGCCGATGTCGACGCCCGTTCGCCGCTCGATCTCGGCGTCGGCGTCGACGAACGCGAGCCCGAGGATCCGGGCGAGCTGGCGCCCGACGGCGCTCTTGCCGGAGCCCATCGGCCCGACCAGGAAGACATTGGCGCTCACCGGCATGCTCAAAAGCAACGCGGCCGCAGGTCGCTGCGGCCGCGTATTCTGGCACCGGTCGCGCCGAGCGTCAGTACACGTCCGCGCCCTCGCGCAGGATCTTCGGGGTCACGAAGATCAGCAGCTCGTCCTTGTTGTCGGTCCGCGACTTGTTGCGGAACAGCACGCCGAGGCCGGGGATGTCACCGAGGTACGGCACCTTGTTGGTCGTATCGCGCCGCTCGGTCTCGAGGATGCCGCCCAGCACCACGGTCTGACCGTCGTTGACCAGCACCTGCGTCGTGATCTCGCGCGTATCGATGCTCGGCACGAAGCCGCCGGTGGCGCTCGGCACGACGGCGCCGACGCTGTCCTTGCTGACCGTGAGGTCGAGGATGATGCGGTCGTCGGGCGTGATCTGCGGCGTCACCTTGAGCGACAGCACCGCCTTCTTGAACTGGGTGGTGGTGGCGCCGCTCGAGGCCGACTCCTGGTAGGGGATTTCCTGACCCTGCTCGATCACGGCTTCCTTGCCGTTCGCCGTGATGACGCGCGGCGCGGAGACTACCTCGCCGCGTCCCTCGTTCTCCGCCGCGGTGATCTCCAGGTCCACGAGGTAGTCCGAGTCGAGCAGCGTCATCGCGATCCGGCCCGCCGGATTGGCGACCGGCAGGTTGACCATGTAGCGGTCGTCGACCGACGGGGTCTCGACCAGGCCGCGCTGATCGAGCGCGCCGCTCGGATCGAGCAGCGGGCCGCTTTCGCCGGGCTCCCTGTCCAGGCCGCCCGAACCCACGAAGCCCATGCCGTCGGAGCCGCCGTGATCGAACACCGCCGCACCGCCAAAGCGCACGCCGAGTTCGCGCGTGAAGTCGTCGTTGACGATCACGATGCGCGCCTCGATCAGCACCTGCTTGACCGGAATGTCGAGCGTCGCGACCAGGCGGCGGATGTCCGCGAGGCGCTCCGCCGTGTCCTGCAGCAGCAGCGTATTGGTGCGCTCGTCGATGGAGATGCTGCCGCGCTCGGAGAGCAGCGAGGTCTTGCCCTGCGAGCGGATCAGCGCCGCGAGGTCCGAGGCCTTTGCGTAGTTGACCTGCAGGTATTCGGTGCGGACCGGCGAGAGCTCGGTCACCTGCTTGCGCGCCTCGAGCAGCTGCTTCTCGCGGGCCGCCAGCTCCTCGGCGGGCGCCACGTAGATGACGTTGCCTTCCTGGCGCTTGTCCAGCCCCTTGGTTCGCAGCACGATGTCGAGCGCCTGGTCCCACGGGACGTTCTGCAGGCGCAGCGTGACGTTGCCCTGCACCGTGTCGCTCACCACGATGTTCTGCCCGCTCGTCTCGGCAAGCAGCTGCAGCACGGCGCGAGTCTCGATGTCCTGGAAGTTGAGCGTCAGCCGCTCACCTTTGTATTCCTTCTTGGCATCGGCCGCCGCGGCTGCGGCAGCCTTGGATACCGGCTTCAACTCGAGCACGTACTCGCGGTCGGTCTGGTAGGCGGCCTGCTCGTAATCGCCGGTTGCGGCGACGACGATGCGCGCGCCCGTCGGGGTGGTCGTCACGTCGAAGGAGTTCACCGGCGTGGCGAAGTCCGTTACGTCGTAGCGCCGCGCCTGGTCCGCGCCGAGCTGCGTGTTCGGGAAGTCGACCACCACGCGTCCGCCTTCGCGCTTGAGGCTCGCCTGGGTGCGCGCGCCGCCCGTGGTCTGCACGATGATGCGGCCGCCGCCGTCCGGCGAGCGCCGGAAATCGATCTTCTCGATCGTCGCCGCGCCGCCCGCCGCCACCGGCGCACTCGCCGGGGCCGGAGTTGCGGCCGGTGCGGCCGCAGCCACGCCCGAACCGCCACCCACCGTGACGAAGACGGTATTGCCTTCCGTGCGGACGTTGTAGGGCTGCATGCGGTCGAGGTTGAACACCAGCCGCGTGCGGCCGGAGGCCTCCGCGGCGACGATCGTATCGACGCCGCCCGTCTTGACGTCGATGCGACGCGAGTCGAGGGCGAGCGTGGTGCCCGGCAGATCGACGGCGAGCCGCGCGGGGTTGTCGATGGTGAACGTGACCGGCGCGGGCGGCGGCCCGTCGAGTACCAGCCGCACCTCGACCTGCTCGCCGGGCTGCGGCACGAGCTCGACCTTTTCGAGGCGGGTCCCTGCCTGCGACCACGCCGCCGGCGCGGCCAGCGCGAGCATTCCGGCCAGCGCCGCAACGGCTGCCAGGCCGAGGGCGCGTTGCGCTCCGGGCCGGCTCACGCGGCGGTGGTTGGGTTGCGAGGATGCAGCGGTCATGCTCGGATCTCCTTGCAGATCATTCGCTCAGCGCTATTGCCGCGGGCCGCTCCATGAAGCCGCCCATCCCGTCCGTGACGATCTCCGTGAGCGAGATCTTTCCTTCCTCGATGGCCGTGATGCGGCCGTCGTTCTGGCCCACCCGGTTGCCCGGCAGGACCCTGTGCACCAGCCCGTCCTGTGTCTGGATGAGTCCGTACGTGCGCCCACCCATGCGCAGCGTTCCCACCATGCGCAGCGTGTCGAGCGAAAACTGCTCGAGGAACTCGCGCGGGCGGTTGATGTCGGGCCGTATGGCGTTCGGCGACGACGCCGAGGCGGGCATGCCCTGGATGAACGGCGAACGCAGACTGCCGGCGGCGTAGCTGAACGTCTCGTAAGGCTTCACCTCCGGCAGCGGCTCGATACGGCCGCCCGGCCGGCTCTTGACCTCGGTGATGCGGGCCTGCAGCTCGTCCATCTCGCTCGAGCATCCCGCCACGGTCGCGAAGACGGCGGCGAGCAGGGCGATTCGCGTGGGTTTCATATGGATTCGAAGCCTCTGCCCCATCAGCTTTTCTTCTTGCGCTTGCCGGCAGCCTTGGTGTCCTTGTCCTTGGGCGCCGCCTCCGCCTGCTCCTCCTCGTCGAGGTAGCGGTACGTCTTGGCGGTGACGTTGAGCACGAGATCGCCGGACAGCCCGCCCGCGCCGCGGCCGTCCCGGGCGGGCGTGATCTCGATGTTGTGCAGCGTCACGATGCGCGGCAGGGCCGCGATGCCGCTCGCGAACGCGCCCATCTCGTGGTAGCCCCCGGTGAGCCGGATGCGGATCGGGAGCTCGGCGTAGAAGTCCTTGCGACCCTCGTTCTCCGGCTGGAAGAGCTTTTCCTCGAGGCCGGCGGCGAGACCACTCTGCGAGATGTCGACGAGGAGGTTCGGCACCTCGGTCTTGTTCGGCAGCTGACGGAGCATGGCGCCGAAGGACCTCTCCATCTCGGCGAGCTGATCCTTGTAGGCCTGCAGATTGGCGGCCTTCTTCGCCTTGGTCTCGAGCGTGGTCCAGAGCTCGGTCTCCTTGGCGCGCGCCTCCAGCAACTCCGGCCGCTTCGCCTTCCAGACGAACCAGTAGTAGCCGCCGCCCGCCGCGAGTATGAACAGCAGCACCGTGGTGCCCAGGCGGATGCCGAGCGGCCACCGGCCCGGATCGTTCGGGTCGAGGTTGCGCAGCTGTTCGAGCAGTTCCCGGAGCTTGTTCATTTGGCCGCCACCTTCTCGGACGCGGCGTCACCACCCTCGACCGGAGCGTGGCTGCGCTGGTTCGCGAACAGCGTGAACTCGGCGCCGCGCGTCTGGTCCGTCCCCTTGGTCTCCACGATCCGCAGCGACGGATCGGCGAGCCACTCCGAATTGTCGATGTTGCGCATGAACGCCGAGACGCGCGTGCTCGACTGCGCGACGCCGCGCATCTCGATGCGCGGACCGTTCTGCCTCAGCATCGTCAGGTAGACGCCCTCGGGCAGCACGCGGACGATCTCGTCGAACACGTGCACGATCTCCGGCCGGCTGCGCTGCAGCGTCTCGATGATCTCCATGCGGGCGATCAGCCGGCTCTTCTGGTTCTCGAGCCCGTTGATCTCCGCGATCTGCTTGTCGAGCTGCGCAATCTCCGCCTCGATCAGCGAGTTGCGCTCGTTCTGGTTGGCGATGGCGGCGCTCATCTGAAACCGGCCGAGCAGTACCACGAGCGCCGCGCTGACGACCGCCGCACCGATGCCGAGGAAGAACTCCTGTCGCTGGCGCTTGCGAAGCGCTTCGCGCCACGGAAGCAGGTTGATTCTTGGCATATCAGTCGAAGCTCCTCAGCGCCAGACCGCATGCAGTGAGCAGTGCGGTCGCATCCTTCTTGACGCCCTGCGCGAGGGCGCGCGTGGAGATCTTCATCTGGCCGAGCGGATCGCCGCGCTCGGCCGGTATGCCGACACGGCTCGCGATCACGTCGGCGACGCCGGGAATGTTGGCGCAGCCGCCGCAGACCAGGATCTGCTGCGGCTGCTCGCGACCGCTGCCCGAGGCGAGGTAGAACTGCAGGGAGCGGCTGACCTGCTGGCACATGTCGTCGATGAAGGGATCGAGCACTTCGGCCTGGTAGTTCGCCGGAAGCCCGCCTTCCTTCTTGGCGCGGCCGGCCTCCTCCATGCTCAGCCCGTAGCTGCGCATGATCTCCTCGGTCAGCTGCTGCCCCCCGAAGGCGAAGTCGCGCGTGTATGTGACGCGCAGGTCGCGCAGCACCGAGAAGGTCGTGCTGCTCGCGCCGAAGTCGATGACGGCGATGTAGCGCTCCATCCCGCCATCGGGCATCTGGTGGGTCAGCAGGCGACACGCGTTCTCGAGCGCGAATGCCTCGACGTCGACGATCCGCGTCGTGAGGCCGGCGGCCTGCACCGCCGCCTGGCGCTGCTCGACGTTCTCGGAGCGCGTGGCCACGAGCAGCACGTCGTACATGTCGGGATCCTTTTCCGACGTGCCGATGACCTCGAAGTCGAAGCTGACTTCCTCCATCGGGAACGGGATGTACTGATCGGCCTGCATCTCGACCTGCGACTCGAGCTCGCTGTCACGCAGCGTACGCGGCATCTGGATCACCTTGGTGATCGCCGCGTCGCCGCTGATCGCGACCGCGACTTCGCCGCTGCGCGCGCCGGCGCGTTTGACCGCGCGGCGCACCGCTTCGCCGACCGCCTGCGCGTCGACGATCGCCTTCTCGTTGATCGCGTTCGGCGGCGAGGGCTCCGCCGCGTAGGACTCGACGCGATACGCATCGCCGCTCTTCGAAAGCTCGATCAGCTTGATCGACGACGTCGTGATGTCGAGACCGATGACCGGTCGAGATCTGCGCTGAAGCAACACAGGCGAGTCCTTCTAGTTCAAAGGTTTGCGCCGCGATTGTCGTGTGGATTCATGCCCCCGTCCCACTATATATCAGCGGTCACGCAAATAGAATTGTGAGGGCCTTAACAGAATCCAAAACGCTCGCCGCACGACACCCCCTGCAGGTGGCCGAAATCCTCAGACACCGGGCGGCCGCGTCGAGATTCCGGGCATACGTCCGGCTCCCGGGCTCCAGCCCTCGGACCCGAAGCCTCGCGTCGCTCACCTTTCGATGAGTTGCCCTCGTGTCGCGGGCTACTATGCACAAGCCCCGGGCCACCCGGAACGGACTGATTCTCAGAATTGGATATGCGATCGAGCCTGCCCCGAGTGCTCGTGATCCTGCTCACGGCGGCCGTCCTCGCCGCCGGTGCGCTGCTGCTGGGCTTCGCCGGCGCGCTGCAGTACCTGGCGCCGGAGATCCCCGCCGCGGCGCAGCTGCGCGAGATTCGCGTGCAGCTGCCGCTCTCGGTGCGCTCGCGCGACGACAAGCTCATCGCGCAGTTCGGTGAGCAGCGCCGCATCCCGATCTCAGCAGACGAGATCCCGCAGATCGTCGTCGATGCATTCCTGGCCGCAGAGGACGCTCGTTTCTACAGCCATCCCGGCGTCGATTGGCAGGGACTCTTGAGGGCGCTGCTCTCCAACGTCGCCGCCGGCGGCGTCCGCGAGGGCGGCGGCACGATCACCATGCAGCTCGCTCGCAATACGGTGCTGTCTTCGGAGCGCACGCTGCGGCGGAAGCTCAAGGAGGTGTTTCTCGCGCTGCGCCTGGAGCGCGAGTTCAGCAAGCAGGAGATCCTGACGCTCTATCTCAATCGCATCTTCCTCGGTCAGCGTGCCTATGGGGTCGGCGCCGCCGCGGAGGTGTACTTCGCCAAACCCGCCGCTGAGCTCGGCCTGGCCGAGGCGGCCCTGATCGCCGGCCTGCCCCGCTCGCCGTCGCGCGACAACCCGGTGGCGAGCGTCGAACGGGCGCGGGACCGGCGTGCGTACGTTCTGCGCCGCATGCTCGAGACCGGACACATCGATCCGGCGGCGCGCGACGCTGCACTCGCGGTGCCGATCGACGCCCGGCTGCACGGGCCCGACATCGAGCTCGACGCGCCATGGATCGCCGAAATGGCGCGCGCCGAAATGGTCGCGCGCTACGGCCCGGCTGCGCTCGTCGACGGCTACACAGTCCGCACCACGGTCGACAGCCGGCTGCAGGCGCTGGCCGACGCCGCGGCGCGACAGGCGATACTCGAGTACGAGCGCCGCCATGGTTACCGCGGTCCGCTCACGCAGATCGACTCGGACGATCTCACCGACGCCGCCCTCGTTGCCGACGTCTTCCGCACCCACCACGATCTCGGCAATCTCGCGGTGGCCGTCGTCGAATCGGTCGCGGAGAAAGGCGCCGTCGCGCGCATGCGCGACGACCGGCGCGTCGCGTTGCGCTGGGAGGATCTGTCCTGGGCGCGGCGCGCGTTGCCGCGGGACCGGCTCGGGCCCGCGCCCGCCACGGCCGCCGAGGTGCTCGCGCCGGGGCAGTTCGTGTATCTCGAGCCGCTCGCCGACGGACACTTCCGGCTTGCGCAGCAGCCCGCCGTCGCGGGCGCGCTGGTGGCGCTCGATCCGCACGACGGAGCGATCGTCGCAGTGACTGGCGGCTTCGCCTTCTTCGACAGCCGCTACAACCGCGCGCTGCAGGCGCGCCGCCAGCCGGGTTCGGCGTTCAAGCCATTCCTCTACTCCGCGGCACTCGAAAGCGGGTTCACGCCCGCCACGCTGATCAACGACGCGCCGGTGGTGATCGAGGGCGGCACACCCGAGGAGGAATGGCGGCCGCAGAACATCACCAAGCGATTTTACGGGCCGACGCCGCTGCGCGAGGGTCTGGTCCGCTCCCGCAATCTCGTCTCGATACGGCTGCTGCGCGGCATCGGTCTCGGACCCGCGGTGAAGCACATCGGCCAATTCGGGTTCGGCGCCGCCGCCCTGCCTGCCAACCTGACGCTGGCGCTCGGCACCGGTCAGGTGACGCCGCTCGAGATGGCGCGCGGCTTCGCGGTGTTCGCCAACGGCGGGTATCTCGTCACGCCGTACGCCGTCGAGCGCGTCACGGACAACGAGGGTCGCATCGTCTACGAGGCCGCACCGAAGCTCGCCTGCGCGGGCTGTGTGCAGAGCGCCGCGCTCGGACCGAACGCAACCGGTCCCGTCCCGCCGGACCGGCTGGCTCCCGCCGTCATCACGCCCGCCAACGCCTTCGTCATGACGGACATGATGGTGGACGTGATCCAGCGCGGCACCGCGCAGCTCGCGCGCTCGCTGGGCCGGCTGGATCTGGCGGGCAAGACCGGCACGACCAACGATCGGCGCGACGCGTGGTTCGTCGGCTTCAACGCGGATCTCACCGCCGCGACCTGGATCGGCTTCGACCAGGAGCGATCGCTGGGCGAGCAGGAGGAAGGCGCGCGCACCGCGTTGCCGATGTGGGTGCACTTCATGGGCGAGGCGCTGCGCGACCGGCCCGAGCATCGGCAGCCCGAGCCGCCGGGCGTAGTGCGCATGTGGGTGTCGCGCGCGACGGGCGCGCCTGCGGCGGCGGGGGAATTCGGCGCGGTGTTCGAGACGTTTCTCGCCGGCCACTCGCCGCAGTCCGGCGGTGCGCTCGATGCAGGCTTCAGCGGCACCGTCGACGCGGAAAGTGTCGAACCGGCCTCCAACGAGGAGTCGATCTTCTGAGCGCGGATTGCGCCCGGCCGCGCTCTGCCGCTAGTGTTGTGCGTCCGCGAATGAAAGCGGGGGGGCCCCATGACCCGACGTCCGAACCCCAGGGCGGACCTGCTGCGACAGGCCGTGGCCGACGAAGCAGCCAGGATCATGAGCGAGCAGGGCGTTGACGACTTCCTCCTCGCGAAGCGCAAGGCCGCCGAACGCCTCGGCGTCACCGACGCCTCGATCCTGCCGCGCAACACCGAGATCGAGGCGGCGATGAAGGCGCACCACCGCCTGTTCGCGAACGACCGGCATGAGGCGGATCTCACCGAGCTGCGGCGCGCGGCGCTCGCCGCCATGCGACTGATGGCCGACTTCCAGCCGCGGCTCGTCGGCGCGGTGCTGAACGGCACGGCGTCCGCGCATTCGGAGATCAACCTGCATCTGTTTTCCGAGACGCCCGAAGCGGTCTCGCTGCGTCTCGATGAGCGCGGTGTGCCGCACGAGGTGCTGGAACGGCGCGTGCGCTTCGAGCGCGACCGCACCGTGAGCTACCCGGCGCTGCGCTTCGTCGCGGGGCAACGCACCGTCGATGCGGTCGTGTTCCCGCTGGATGGCATCCGTCAGTCGCCGTGCAGCCCGGTGGACGGCAAGCCGATGCGGCGTGCGAACGCCGCGGAGGTCGAGGGCCTGCTGGACTGAGCGCGCAGTGTGCGCTGAGCAAACTGTGCGGGGCACCCTCTTGAGTCGCGCAACGACCCGTAATCGTGGTGAGCGGCTGGCCATGCACCCGCCCGAGCGACAGCGGCTGGGCGGGCTCAGGTACGCTTCTCGACCTCGACGTAGTCGCGCTGCACCGGCCCGGTGTAGAGCTGCCGCGGACGACCGATTTTCATCTGCGGATCGCCGATCATCTCCTGCCAGTGCGCGACCCAGCCCGCCGTGCGCGCAATCGCGAACATCACTGTGAACATCGAGCGCGGGATGCCGAGCGCGCTGTAGATGATGCCCGAGTAGAAGTCGACGTTCGGGTAGAGCTTGCGGCCGATGAAGTAGTCGTCCTTGAGCGCGATCTCCTCGAGCCGCAGGGCGAGCTCGAACAGCGGATTGTCCTGGCGTCCGAGCCGCGCGAGCACCTTGTGGCACATCTCGCGGATGATCTTGGCGCGCGGATCGAAGTTCTTGTAGACGCGGTGGCCGAACCCCATCAGCCGCGTGTTGTCCTGCTTGTCTTTCACGCGGTCGAGGAACTTCTGGATGTTGTCGACCGTGCCGATCTCCTCGAGCATCGCGAGCACGGCCTCATTCGCGCCGCCGTGCGCCGGCCCCCACAGCGCCGACACGCCCGCCGAGATCGCCGCGTACGGGTTGGCGCCCGTGCTGCCCGCGAGCCGCACCGTGGAGGTGCTGGCGTTCTGCTCGTGATCAGCGTGCAGCACGAACAGCAGATCGAGCGCCTGCGCGGCGATCGGATCGACGACGTACTCCTCGGCCGGCACCGAGAAGAACATGTGCAGCATGTTGGCGCAGTAGTCGAAGTCGTTGCGGGGGTAGACGAACGGCTGGCCGAGCATGTGCTTGTACGCCGCCGCCGAGATCGTCGGGATCTTCGCGAGGATCCGATGCGTGAAGATCTCCCGATGGCGCGGGTTATTGATGTCCATGGAGTCGTGATAGAACGCCGCCATGGACGCCACCACCGCGGACACCATCGCCATCGGGTGCGCGTCGTAGTGAAAGCCGTTGAAGAAACGCAGCAACGTCTCGTTCAGCATCGTGTGGTAGCGGATCGACCGGTCGAACTGCTCCAGATGCGTCGCGGACGGCAGCTCGCCGTGGTTCAGCAGATAGGCGACCTCGAGGAAGCTCGATTTGGCGGCGAGCTGCTCGATCGGGTAGCCGCGATGCAGCAGCACTCCGGCATCGCCGTCGATGTAGGTGATGCGGCTTTCGCAGGCCGCGGTCGCCATGAAGCCGGGATCGAAGGTGAATACGCCAAGATCGCGGTGCAGGTGGGCGAGGCTCAGGCACGCGGGCCCCATCGTGCCGAGCCGCGCTTCGAGCACGGACTTTTCCCCGGTCGCGAGATCGACCAGCTCGTACTTGCTATGGCTCATCTGGACCCATCCGATTAGCCGCTGCCCCGCCTGCCGGAAAACGGCCGCGGGCCGGGCAGGTTTGCACGAGCGGTGGGTGGGAGGCAAGCGTCGCGGCGACCCCGGCGCTCGGACTCACTCGACGATCTTGATCGCCTGTCCCGGCGTCGGCTCCTTGTCCGGGTAAAGATCGTTCAGCAGTCGCAGCCGCTGCGCGGCGTACTTCTCGATCGCCGAGGTCTTGGCGAGCCCTTCGATCGTCGTCTGTGGTGTCGCCCGGACCACCCGGATGCGGTCCGGATCCGCAGTCTCGACTTCCTGCTGGCGCATGCGGCGGAAAGTCTTGATGCTGCTCATCATCAGCGGATCCTTGGCCGGCAGGGCCGAAGTGATGCGCGACGCTCCGAAGAAGACGTACGCGAGGTTGTTCATGTAGATGACCGCGTAACGCGCCGGCCCTTTGTTGCCCCAGGGCAGGGCCACGTTCTGCGCGATCGCGGTGTACGCCGGCAGGCCGTTGACGGTGAGCGCCTCGCCTTTTTCAACACGAGTGCCCTGCAGGTTGCGCGTCAGGAACTGCTCCGGCGTCATGTTGGGGGGGTAGGGCATCGTATAGAGCTGCAGCGTGGTGTCCTTCTGCGGCGTCGCGCTGACCAGCTTGGCCGGCTGGTTCTGCACCAGCCATCCGCTCGGGAAGGCGACCGTGAATCCCATGTCGAGGTGATAGAAGCGTGTGCCGCGTGTGACGCCCTGCGCCTCGCTCGGGCCGACCGGCAGACCCGTGATCCGGCTCAGGTAGAGGTCGCGGTTGTCCGGCCGCTTTTCGTCCGCGGTTACCTTGCCCGCGGACGCCACGACTTCCTTGAGCCGCGTGTCGTTGTCGGGGTGGCTGGCGAACACGCCGTGATACACGCGCGGCTCGCGGCCTTCCTCCCGGGCGCGCTGGATCTCGAACATTTCCTGGTTCTTGAGCAGGCGCACGACGTCGATCATCGAGTCGGAGTCGTAGCCGACATTGCTGATGTATCTCGCGCCGAGTTCATCGGCCTCGAGTTCCATGTCGCGGCCGTAGCCGGCGATCAGCGCCTGACTGCCGACGCTGGCGATATTGGCGAGACCGCCGCTGCCGGTAAGAATGCCGATGAGCGTGGCACCGACGCCCGCTGCGGTGGCACCCGCCTGCTGGCGAACCGCGTGGCGCGCAGTGACGTGGCCGATCTCGTGGCCGAGCACCGCCGCGAGCTCCGCCTCGCTGTTGAGATAACTCATGATGCCGCGCGTGATGTAGATGTAGCCGCCGGGCAGCGCGAAGGCGTTCGTCTCCTCGCTGTCGAGCACCGTGAAGGTCCAGGTGATGCCGGGGCGTTCCCCCTTGGCGGCCAGCCGCTGGCCGACTTCGTTCACGTAGGCCTGCAGCCGCTCATCGTTGTAGCGCCCATACTGCTGCAGGACCTTCGGGTGCATTTCGCGCCCGATCTCGATCTCCTTCTTCTCGGACATCGTCACGACGTCCGCGCCACCGGTGGCCGGATTGCTGGCGCAGGCGGCGGCGAGCGCCGCGGCGGCGGCGGCCGCGGCGAGAAGGATCGGCCGGCGAACGGAGATGCGCATCACGTACCTCTTGGCGGGGCGCTCCCCTTCAGTCTAGAGGCCGCCCGACCGGGGGCAAAGTTCCCGCCGGGGGCCACAGAGCAAAACGGGGCGCCGTGGCGCCCCGTTGACGTCATTCTGTAACGGTGTCGATCAGCCGCGCGCGTATTTTCTGCGGAACCTGTCCACCCGGCCGCCCGTATCGACGATCTTCTGCTTGCCCGTGTAGAAGGGATGACAGTTCGAGCACACCTCGATCTGCAGGTCCTGGCCGAGCGTCGATCGGGTCTGGAACACGTTCCCGCAGCTGCAGGTCACCGTGATCTGCTTGTATTCAGGGTGAATGCCGCTCTTCATGACCGTATCCAGGCCTCGAACCCAAAAAGGGGCCGCGAAGTATAGGGGTGCTCACCCAGTCAGACAAGGGCGCCCGGCCACGCCTACAGGCGCTGGCCGCCTGGCTATTTTGCCTGCGCCGTTATCCACAAAACTTGTGGATAACTGTGTGGACGAGCGTGGCGCCGCCCGGTCCGCGGGGCTTTCACATAAGGCTAATTTCGAAATGGTGAAAAAATGACCACAAAGTTTTTGCTAGCTCTCCCAATGGCTTACGGCAGCGGCCTAAGATGTCACTTGGATTACCGGCCGTAACGTAGCGAATTACTGATCGGCCGCCCGACATGTGAATAACTGGTTGCGCGCATAGCCGATTCGCCTCGCTGCTGCAACCCTTTCAGCGGGAAGGTGCAGCCACTCCGGAGGCTTTAGGAAGACAGGCGATCCACTGTCCCGCAGGTTCCGGTAGAAAGAGGGCCTGCAAGTCATTGAGAAAACGGCGGCCGAGCGGGGTGGGGATCCAGCGCGAACCTTGCCGTCCGAGCAGCCCAAGGCCGACCGCGCGTGCGCATGCCGGCTCGAGCGAAGCGCCCGACAGGCCCGTGGCTTCCTCGTAGCGCGCGATGTCGAAACCCTCGATCAGCCGCAGCGCATTCAGACAGAACTCGAGCGGCAGATCCTGCGGGTCGACCTCGCGGAGCTGCGCGATGCGCTCGCCCGGCGTCGCAGCCGCCAGGTAGCGCGCCGGGGAGCGGTGCCGGGCCGTGCGGGTGATGCGCCCATTGCACGTGAGCTTGCCGTGCGCGCCCGCGCCCACTCCGAGGTAGTCGCCGAACTCCCAGTAATTGCGGTTGTGCCGGCACTGCCGGCCCGCGCGCGCGTACGCGGAGACCTCGTACTGCCCGAAACCCGCCGCCGCGAGCCGCGCCTCGGAGATCTCCTGGATCTCGTAGCTCAGATCGTCGCCGGGCAGGTCGGGCGGCGGCCGGCGCCCGAAGACGGTTCCCGGCTCCAGCGTGAGCTGATAGTGCGAGATGTGCGCCGGTCCGAGCGCGAGGGCGGCCTCCAGGTCGGCAATCGCCTGCGCGGCGTCTTGACGGGGAAGCGCGTACATGAGGTCCAAATTGAAGTTGTCGAGACCCGCGGCGTCGAGCTCCGCCACCGCCGCGCGCGTTTCGTCCGCGGTGTGGATGCGACCGAGCGCAGTCAGCTGCCGGTCGTCGAAGCTCTGCGCGCCGAGCGAGACGCGATTGACCCCTGCAGCCCGGTAGTCGCGAAAGGCGCCGTGTTCGACCGTCCCGGGATTGGCTTCCAGCGTCACCTCCAGGCCAGGCACCGCCGTCAGCAGTGCTGTCGCGCGATCCAGCAGCCGCGCGATCGATGCGGGCGCGAAGAGACTCGGGGTGCCGCCGCCGAAGAACACCGACACGAGCTGTCGATCGCCGCATTCCGCCGCGGCGTACTCGAGGTCCTCGAGCAGCGCATGCAGATAGGCCGCTTCCGGCACGCCGCCGGCCGGGACCGGATGCGAGTTGAAGTCGCAGTACGGGCATTTGCGCACGCACCAGGGCAGGTGCACGTACAGCGCGAGCGGCAGGCTCATACCCGGCGCTCCGTGCCTCGCAGGGCAAGCAGCAGCAGGCGCAATGCCTGCCCGCGGTGACTGACGCGGTTCTTCTCCGCCGGATCGAGCTGCGCGGCGGACCGCCCGGTCCCCGCGACCTCAAACAGCGGGTCGTAGCCGAAGCCCTGCACGCCGACCGGCGCACGCAGAATCCGACCCTCCCAGCTCGCCTGGGCGATCAGCGGCGCGGCATCGAGCGGCCAGCGCAGGTACACGACCGCGCAGCGATAGCGCGCGCCGCGGCGGCGTGGCGGCACGCCGTCGAGCTCGGCCAGGAGCTTGAGGTTGTTGTCGGCGTTGGTCGCCGTCGGGCCGGCATAGCGCGCCGAGTGGATCCCGGGCGCGCCGTGGAGTGCGTCGACCTCCAGACCCGAGTCATCGGCGATCGCCGGCAGGCCGGACGCGCCGGACGCAAAACGTGCCTTGGCGATCGCATTCTCCACGAAGGTCAGCCCCGTCTCGGCCGCCTGGCCGTTGGTGAATTCCGACTGCGGGCGCACGTCGACCTTCCAGGGCGCCAGCAGCTCACGCAGCTCGCGCAGCTTGCCGGCATTGCCCGTCGCGAGCACCAGCCGCTCGGGCAGCTCGCCGCGATCCTTGCTCAAGCCCGAGGTCCGTCATGCGACCAGGCGCCGGGCGCCGCAGCGAGCGCAGCGAGCTGTATTTCGAACAGCTGCTCGCACGCCGCGGCTGCCAGATCGAGCAAGGTGTCGAGCTCGTGGCGTCGGAAGGCATGACCTTCGGCGGTGCCCTGCACCTCGACGAAGCCACCGCCGTTGCGCATCACGACATTCATGTCCGTCTCGGCCGTCGAATCCTCGGCATAGTCGAGGTCCACGACCGGCTGACCGGCGACGATCCCCACGGAGACGGCGGCTACCTGCCCGTGCAGCGGGCTTGCGCCGAGCGCCCGCCGAGCGATCAGCGCGCTGACGGCGTCTGCGAGCGCCACATAGGCACCGGTGATCGCCGCGGTGCGGGTCCCGCCGTCGGCCTGCAGCACGTCGCAGTCGAGTGTCACGGTGCGCTCGCCCAACGCGCGAAGATCCACGACTGCGCGCAGCGACCGGCCGATCAGACGCTGAATCTCGAGCGTGCGTCCGCTCTGCCGACCGCGTGCCGCCTCGCGCGGTGAGCGCGAGTGCGTCGAGCGGGGCAGCATGCCGTACTCGGCGGTCACCCAGCCTTCACCCTTGCCGCGCAGAAAGGACGGCACGCCGTCCTCCACAGTCGCGGTGACCAGCACCCGAGTGTCGCCGAACTCGATCAGCACCGAGCCCTCCGCGTGCCGCGTGTAGCCGCGAGTGACGCGCACCGGACGCAGCTCACCGGGTGCCCGACCGCCGGTTCTCGTCATCGCGCCCCCGTTCACTCGCCGAGCCAGCGCACGGCCGCCGCGCTCGTGTTGTCGGCGAGCGGGGCGGTGGCCTGCACGGCGCGCTCGCCGAGATCCGCGAGTGAGTCCTTGAGCCCGCGCGCGCGACTCTGGCTGATGCTCGCGATCTGCGCATCCGCGAGCCCGGTCCAGAAACCGTCGGAGCACAGCAGCACGACGTCCCCCGGCACGAGCGCGCGCCTGCTGCTCAGGCTCATCTCGGGCAGCACCGGATCACCGCCGATGCAGCATTCGACGAAATTGCGCATCGGATGCGCCGCGGCCTGCGTCTCGGTGATGCGCCCGGCGCGCAGCAGCAGCTCGACGTGGCTGTGGTCGCGTGTGCGATCGACGACGGCGCCGTTACGGATCAGATACACCCGACTGTCGCCGATGTGCGCCCACCAGGCGCTCGATCCCTGTATCAGACACACCGCACAAGTGGCGCGCGGACGGATGTCCGGCGCGAGTCCCTGTCCGAGCGCGACGACGGCTTCGTGGGCGCGCCCCATCGTCAGGTGCAGGAATCCCTCCGGATCGAACAGCGGACGGCTGGCCTCCCAGAACGCCCCTACCATCGTGCGCAGGGCGACCTCCGCCGCCTGCGCGCCGTCGGCGTGCCCGCCCATGCCGTCGACCACGGCCAGCAGCACAGCGTCGTCGCCGCCGGCGATGGCAACGCGGTCCTGGTTCTCCTCACGATTGCCGACGAGACTCAGATCCGCGTGCTCTATCTGCACCGACCGCTCCGGCACGCTGCTTCTCATGTAGACTCCCGGGCGGACTTATAGCACCCCGCGCGCCGTCACCGTAAGAGCCTGGAGCGCGGCAAAACGCACGGATTCACTGCGTTTCAGCGACGGACCAGCATCAATGATCCGCAGCATGACCGGCTTCGCGCGACGCGAGCGGCAGGGCCCCTGGGGCACGCTCGCCTGTGAGCTGCGATCGGTCAACCATCGCTATCTGGAGCTCGCGCTGCGCCTGCCCGACGAGCTGCGCTGCCTGGAGGCAGACGCGCGCGCGCTGCTGGGCACGAGCCTGCGGCGCGGCAAGGTCGAGGCCGGCATTTATCTGCGCGGCGGGGCGACCGACGCGGGCGCGATCGAGCTCAACCGGCCGCTCATCGGCGAGCTGCGCAAGCGTGTGGGCGAGATCGCGCAGCTGCTGGGCGTCACGCCCGCGGCGATCAACCCGTTCGATGTTCTGCGCTGGCCGGGCGTGGTGCGCGACGCCGAGCGCGATCTCGCGCCGGTCGCTGCCGAAGCGCTGTTACTGCTCGAGGAGACGGTCGCCGGTCTCAACGAGTCGCGCGGCCCGGCGGGCGCGCCCCAGGTGGAACCCCCGCGC
>JBQGDL010000079.1:0-49274 GCA_052039045.1 Steroidobacteraceae bacterium | reverse complement strand
TTTACGCGTATGCATCGCTCACTCCTTTGCGTTGCTGGCCACTCCGACCCTGACTCCTCGATGCAATCGCTGTGCCAGCCGGATCGCGAGCAGCGATGCGCACGAAATCCGCGCCGCGCCCTCCCGTGTGTGAACAAATTTCACGCTGGCGATGCCCGCGTTGGCCGCATTTGCACACCCACCGGCGCCCGGGCGTCGGCGAACGGCACGAAGCGGCCGGGGCGGTCCTTGGCACGAAGCTTGCTGCCCTGCAGGGCGACGTCCGGCAGCGCAATCGCTGCACGGATCCGACCAGGATCCCGGGAGTCGATCGGCGGCGGGCGTTGCTGCGTACCCAACCCGTCCGCCAACGCCGGTCGATTCCCGGGCCCTTCCCTCATCGACCACCGCCGTGCACATCCGCGCGCAGGAATCGTCGTGGCTGCAGCACGTGCAGCGCACCGGGCATTGCACCGCGAGGCACTGCGGTGCGAGCCCACTCGACCGCGGTGCCGCAGTACGAGATCGACGTCTGACGACGGTGCGTGGCACGGAATGTGCAGGTCGGGCTCACCGAGAACCCGACACGCACAGGAGGCGAGAACGATGCGATCTTCCATCATCGTCCGCACGAGCTACCCCCCGATGTGGGGCGTATACGACTACGACGTCGATGCGCGCTGCTGGGGCTTTCCGCACCGCCAGGACGCCATCGATTTCGCGCGCGAGCTCGCGGCGACGCGCGGCAAGGCCGTGGTGGAGATCTACTCGCGCCACGGGCAGCTCGAGTCGCGCGAGGAATTCGTTGACTCGAACGGGTCCTCGCGGCCCGAGGCGCACGTCCCGGACGACTCCTGAGAGCCGCGCACGCGGTTGGACAAATGACCGTCGATCGGCGTAGATACCCGGGGCAGGAGTGCGCCGATGACGCGATTCAGGTGGTGGCAGCTGGCGACGGTGGTCGGCGCGTTGATCGGATCCCTGGTCGCGCTGTATACCGTCGCGGAGTTCGGCCGCGTGCGGCTGAGCGACGCCGGCGCCGACGTACGGCGCGCTCACGAGCAGTGGCTCCGGGTCGCCGATCTGCAGCAGACGTTGATGGACGCCGAAGCCGGGCACCGCGCCTACCTTCTCACGGGCGACGCGCGCCACCTGGCGCCGCTCGCCGGCGCCCCGCAGCGCATCGACACTCTCGCCGGCGCCCTGGCTGCGGCTTACCAGGGCCGTGATCCGCGCGTCGCAGGTGCCATCCGGAGCATGCGGTCGGTCGCCGACGAAAAGCTCGCCGGCATGGAAGCGTCCGCGGCCCTGTACCGGTCGCTGGGTCCGGCGGCGGCTCTCGCCATCGCGAACTCCGCGGCCGGCCAGGACGCGATGGCACAGTTCCGCGAGCTGGCGGCGATTGCGCGCAACTACGAGGAGGCGCTCGTCGAGCGCTCACTGCAGAACTGGCATCACCAGCTGGCGGTCGTGCGCCGGCTGAACATCGCGACCCTGCTGGTCAGCCTGGTGCTCGCCGGCCTCGCCTTCGGAGCGACAATTCGCAGCATGCGCCAGCGCCAGGATGCGGCCATGGAGCTCGCGCGCCAGCACGACCTGCTCAAGGCGCAGGCCGACGCCCAGGCCACGGAGCTCACCGAGCTGTATCGTCACCTCCAGCACGTCCAGGAGGAAGAGCGCGCGCAACTCTCGCGCGGACTGCATGACGAGCTCGGCGGCGTGCTGCTCGCGGCGCGCATGGACGTGACGTGGATGCAGCACAATCCTCCGCGCGCCCCTGACGATTTCCAGGAGCGGCTCGAGCGCGTCCGCGTCGCCCTCGATCACGGCATCGACCTCAAGCGTCGCGTGGTCGAGGAGCTGCGCCCGACGCTGCTGGACACGATGGGGCTCATCGCGGCGCTACGCTGGCAGATCGAGGAGACCTGCAAGCGCGCCGACCTGCGCTGCAGAGAGCAGTTCCCGGACGAGGAGCCGCCCTTGAACCGCACCGCTGCGATCACGCTCTTCCGCATCGTGCAGGAGGCCCTCGCCAACGTGGTCAAGCACGCCGGGGCCTCGGAAGTGCAGGTCGCCATGAGACTGACCGACCAGCACATCGAGCTCACGATCCGCGACGACGGTGTGGGCACCAGCCTCGACGCGCTGTCCCGGCCGAAATCGCACGGCATCGCCGGCATCCGGCACCGCGTACACGTGCTGGGCGGCCGGCTCGACATCGACTCGACGCAGGGCGGCGGCACGCGGATCCGCGTGCGGGTCCCCAGGGCGAGCGTGATGCCGGCGAGCGGCGCCGACCCGGCGGCCTCGGGCACGTTTGCCGCGATCCCCTGGGCCGGGACCGCGGACTCGACCGTCACCGCCTCATGAGGCCCGGGCCGCCGCGAGTTCCGTGAGGATACCGGGCAACCGTTCGTAGTCGCGCGACTTGTCGAGAAAATGCCGCGCGCCGAGCGCGAGCGCCGAATCGCGATACGTGCTCAGCGCGAAGTTGGTCAGCACCACCACCTCGGGCCGGCGGGTCATCTTTCGCATGGCGCGCAGCACGCCGAAACCGGTGCCGGTGCGTAGCTGCAGGTCGAGAATCACCACGTCGACATTGCCGTGGTTGACGGCCTCGATCGCGTCGGCTTCAGAGCCGACGCTCTCGGCGATGCTGACCCCGGCCACGCTGTTGACGATGTTGGCGATCAGATTGCAGATGACCGTCGAATCCTCGACGAGCAGTACCTTCAGGTTCGACGCGCTGGCCATCACACGGTCGCCGGCTCCATCCAGGCGCTACTGGATGATCTCGTTACGCAACGCGTAACTCGTCAGGTCGGCGTTGCTCTTCATGCGCATCTTCTCGAGGATCCGCGTCCGGTACGTGCTCACGGTCTTGACCGAGAGGCACAGCTCGCGACCGATCTCCGAGACCCCGTGACCCGCGGCCAGCTTGCCGAAGATCTGGAACTCGCGATCCGACAGCAGGCTGTGCAGCGGCTTGTCGGCCTGATCCAGGTCGAGCAGCAGCAGCTCGGCAAGGCTGTCGCTCACGTAGCGCCGGCCCTGCAGCACCATGCGCACTGCCTTGAGCAGCTCCTCGGGCGCACAATCCTTGGCGATATAACCTGCGGCGCCGGCACGCAGCACGTTGAGCGCGTACTGGCGTTCCGGGTACCCGGACAGCACCAGCACCCGCGTCCCGGGGTGACCCGAGCGCACGTGGCGCAGGATATCGAGGCCGCTGCGATCGGGCATGTTGATGTCCAGCACCAGCAGATCCCATTCGCCGCGCTGCAGGCAGGTGAGCGTCTCGTTCCCGGTAGCGGCCTCGCCGATCTCTCCGGACGGCAGGGCCTGGACGAGAAACTGCCGCAGTCCGGCGCGGAACAGGGCGTGATCGTCTGCAATCAGCACACGGGCCATCGTCGGCACCTCGCGTCAGTGTTCGCCCGCCAGGCGGGCATAGCGGTTTAACTTGTTATACAACGTTTTGACGCTACAGCCCAAGACGTCCGCAGTGCGCCGCTTGTTGCCGGCAAACCGCGCTAGCGTCGCCTCGATGACCGAGCGCTCCACATCGCAGAGCCTGGAGCCGATCCGGACGCGCAGCTCCCCCCCGGGCGCCTGCGGGGCGTGGCCCGGGCGCGACGTGAGATCCGACGCCCGGCCAATGGCCGCGCCGAGGTCGACTTCCCGATCGGCCAGGATGCAGGCGCATTCGACGGCGTGCTTGAGCTCGCGGACATTGCCCGGCCAGTTGTGTCTGCGCGCGGCGTCGAGCGACCCTGGTGAAAACCGCTTGGCGCTGCCGTTCGCTGCGTTGACGCGCCCGAGGAAGAACTCCGCCAGTTCGACCACATCGTCACCGCGCTCGCGCAAGGGCGGCAGCTCGATCGGGAACACGGCGATGCGGTAGTACAGATCCTCGCGGAGGCGATTCTCCCGCACAGCAGTCGCCGGCGAACGGTTCGTCGCAGCGACGAACCGCACGTCGGTTGACAGCTCGCGCGTACCGCCGACGCGGAAGTAGCGCTGCGTCTCGAGAAAGCGCAACAGCGGCGGCTGCATCTCCATCGGCATCTCGGTGATCTCGTCGAGGAACAGCGTCCCGCCGCTCGCCCGCCCGGCGATGCCGTCGTGCGTGCGCGTCGCGCCGGTGAAGCTGCCCTTCTCGTAGCCGAACAGCTCCGCCTCGATCAGTGTCGCGGGGATAGCGCCGCAATTGACGGCATGCAACTCCGCGCCCGACCGCGCGCTGCCGGCGTGCAGCGCCTGCGCGACGAGCTCCTTGCCGGTGCCGCTCTCGCCGACCACCAGCACCGAGGCATCCGTCGCCGCGACACGGTCGATCAGCTGGCGCACCCGGTGCATGGCGGCCGATTCGCCGACCAGCGTGGCCGCGCTTGGGGGCGGCATGCTGGCGCGGCCCGCCGCTACGCCGCTCTCGACTTCCATCATCAGGTAATCCTCCGTGGCCTGCGACCACCCCGGAGTCCAGGGGCAAATCTTTACATGGGGTTGTTGTAACTCTTGTGCCGCCGGGCGAGCATCGGCGGGCCCGCATATCACCTTCGGAGGATGCGCTTCTCTCTGTCGGTCATCGTCCGACAACGAGCGCCAAGTGGCTGAGCGAGCAAGCAGCGCCCAACGGCCGTTCGGGCCGGTTCGCGCGATCGGGCACCGCAATGCACGGGATGGCACGGCCATTGCAGCACCGTGAGTCAGCCGCCCGTGCAGACGCTGCTCGCGGCGGACCGTCAACCGCAAGGAGAGAAAGACATGAAACAGGGATTTGTCAGGCTCACGGCGCTGGTGGCAGCGATGCTGCTCACCACGGCGTGCTCCGCGACGCGCACGCAGAAGTCCGCCGGCGAGGTGATCGATGACAGCGTCCTCACCGCGAAAGTGAAGGCCGCGCTGATCGAGGACCCGGTCACGAAGGCCGGACAGATCAACGTCGAGACCTACCGCGGCGTCGTACAGCTCGGTGGCTTCGTCGACACCGCCGCGTCGAAGGAACAGGCGACCAAGGTGGCGCAGTCGATCACCGGCGTGAAGGAGGTCCGCAACGACCTGCGCGTGAGCAGCCCGCAGGCGACCGCGGGTCAGGTCGTCGACGACACGACCGTGACGGCGTCGGTGAAGACCAAGCTGATCGACGATTCGACGACCAAGGCGCACCAGATCAACGTCGAGACGCAGAAAGGCGTCGTGCAGCTGACCGGGTTCGTGAACTCGAACGAGGTCAAGACGCGCGCCGGCGAGCTCGCACGCTCGGTCGACGGCGTTGTCGACGTGCGCAACGATCTCGAGATCAGGCAGAACTGATCGCGAAGCCCGGCCGCGTGCGGAGTGTCGTCCGCGGCTGGGCGAGCGGGCGCATCACCGCCGCTCGGTCTCCGGGCGGCGGTGACGCGCAGCACCGCGGGCGAGAAGCTCCAGCGCCCGCGACCGCATGGTCGACACGTCCCTGGCGGGCGCACCGGATTCCACGCGCGCCGCCGTGAGCTCCATCGCGAGCGCTTTGGCCGTCACCACCAGAGGCATCGCGAGAGCGACGCCGGCCACGCCCCACAGCCAGCCTCCGAACCAGAGGCTCAGCAGCACGACGAGCGGATGCACGTCGAGCCGCCGGCCAACCAGGATCGGTTGCAGGATCTGACCTTCGATCGTCGTCAGCACCAGATACGTGCCCGCCACCGCAAACGCCCGGCTCAGCCCGTCGAACGACACGAGCGCGACGGCCGTCAGGAGCACGAAGGTCGTCGCGGAACCGGCGTACGGCACGTAGTTCAGCAGGAACGCTACGGCGCCCCACAGCAAGGCGTTGGGCATGCCCAGCCAGTGCATGGTGAGCGCCGTGCCGATCCCGAGGAGCAGATTGCTCAGCGTCACGGTCGCGAAGTAGCGCCCCAGGTCGCTGCTGATGGCAGTGGCGACCTGCAGCAGCCGCGTACCCGTGGCGCCGCTGCGCAGTGCCTCGAGCCGGACCAACAGCGGCGGACCGCCGGCCAGCAGGAAGTACGCGACGATCAGCACGGTTACGCTCGCTACGAGCCATTCTGTGGTGTTCCGCATCGTGGACTTGTCTGCCGCACCCGCCGCGGTCCTCGGCCCGGCGGCATCGACCGCCACGGCCGGATCCGCCACGCGGCCCGCCTGCTCGGACACGGACTCGACCTTGGCGAGCACGCGGGTGACCGGACGCAGCTTGCGCTCCAGGGTGCGCATCGTCGCCGGTGCGGCATCCAGCCAGCCGCGGGCCGGCCGCCAGGTTGCGTTCAGCGCCAGCGCGACCGCGGCGACGAGCGCGGCGATGACCAGCGCAGCACCTATGGCACGAGGCACGCGCCAGCGGGTGAGCCCCGCCACCGCGGGAGAGAGCAGCAGGGCGAGGAACACCGCGAACAGAACCGGCACGACGGCGGACCGGGCCAGATGCAGCGCGCCCACCGCGAGCACCGTAGCGATGACGGCGAGCGCGTGCTGCGCGGGCCGGCCCGGGCCAGCGGCGGTCACGTCGGCCGGTCCGGACGCGCGTCGGCGCGCTTCTGGTGTCCGTACCGGATCACGCTGATTGCGCCGTCACTCTCCATCAGGGCCACCTTGACGTCCTCCAGCCGTTCGACGCCCTGTTCGCGCAGCTTCCCCTCGAGCTCCTCGTCGGAGACGTGTTCGCGGCGCAGATTGCGCCGGACGATACGCCCATGCTTCACCAGCACGATCGCGGGCGGCGTCGTGAAGCGCGCGATGGTCGGCGAGTGAAAGCTCGCCCAATCGATCAGCCAGTTCCAGCCGAGGATGGTGCCGATGAGCACGAAGCCCTCTGACACGGTCGTATAGCCGCCCGACATCGCGTTCTGCGAGGCGTCCGCGATCAGCACGAGCAACAGCAGATCGGCAATGCCGATCGTGCCGGCGTCGCGTCGCATCACGAAGCGGAAGATCAGGAACAGGAACCAGTAGATGAGAGTTCCCCGGATGACGAGCTCCGCGGGGCTGACCGTAATGCCGAAATAGGTGTCCCAGTCCATGACGAACCTCCGGCGGTCGCCGCACGCCGACCGTTGCCGCAAACGCTACGCGACGCCCGGGCGGCCGGCAACGTCAGCGGTGGACCACCTGCAGGATGCTGTTGCGCATCTGCTCGTGCAGCACCATCTGCGCATCCGCGGCGATCGCCTCGAGCACTGCGGGCTCGTAGGTGACCCGGCCATCCGGGCTGGTCTGCAGCACGTGCCGCGCCCGCAGCAGGTCGAGGAAGTTGCCGAACAGGGCGCGGTCGAAGAACTCGGGCGCCTGCAGCTCGTAGAGCACCGACATTCGCTCCGCAGTCAGCTGACACTGACGCTCGAGCGCATCCTGCGTCGACCGACCGCTGCCCGCCTTGAGCAGCAGCGAGATCGCGAGGTAATAGCGTTCGATGATGGGCACGGTGACGCGGGCGAGCAGCGCCAGCTGCACTGCCTCGCTCGACTCGGCCGGCGGGCGCCGCCAGGCGACCCGGTCCGCGCTTGCCATGAGCAGCCCGTGGTTCGCGAGGTCGTCCAGCAGCTCGTCGACCACGCCGTCGAGCTCCGCTTCGGACCAGCGCAGGAAGTACTCCTCGGCAACGTACGGGTAGACGCGTCGCGCGAGGCGCAGCAGATCGGTGCGCTGCACGGTTGCGTTGTTGAGGAAGGCGCAGGCGATCAGCGACGGCAGGAGCAGCAGGTGCAGGGCGTTGTTGCGGAAGTAGCTCGTGAGCACAGAGCTGTCTTCGGTCATCTGCACGATGTCGCCCAGCGTGTGGGACCGGCGCTGCACCTGGCCCAGTGCTTGCGCGTATCTGAGCATCGCCGCGCCATCCGCGCCGGTGACCCATACACGCTGCGAGTACGGCGCCTGGCGCAGCAGCGAGGCGTAGAGCTCGAGCTGCCGCACGAGGTCGGCTTCGCCCATGCTCTGCCGCGGCATGGCGAGCAGCACCAGTCCCACCAGGTTGATCGGTGTCACGCACGCCGCGGCGTTGATCCGCACCATGATCTCGTGTGCAAGCTCGCCGATCAGGGCAGCGAGCCAGGGCGGGCGGTCGTCGGCGCCCGCCGGCTGCCGCCGCCAGTCGGGCGCGTACCGCGTGATGCGCTCCTCGAGCGAGAGCGGCTCGCCGAAGCTCACGTACACCTTGCCGAAACGGCTGCGCAGCGCCGGGATCGCGCGCATCAGGGTGAACACGGATTCCTTTTCCTTCGGCCGACCCGACAGCTCGCCGATGTACGTGCGGCCCTCGACCAGCCGCTCGTAACCGAAGTACACCGGCACGAACACCACCGGGCGCCGTGGCTCGCGCAGGTAGCTGCGCACCGTCATCGCCAGCATGCCGGTGCGCGGCTGCAGCAGGCGCCCGGTGCGGCTGCGACCGCCTTCGATGAAGTACTCGATCGAGTGTCCGCGGGCCATCATCAGCCCGAGGTACTTCATGAACACGGCCGTGTAGAGCGTGTTGCCGCCGAAGCTGCGCCGCAGGAAGAACGCGCCGCCGCGTCGCAGGAACCGACCGATCACCGGCAGGTCGAGGTTGACGCCGGCGGCGATATGCGGCACGGCGAAGCCCTTGTGAAACACCACGTAGGACAGCAGCAGATAGTCCATGTGGCTGCGATGGCAGGGCACGTAGACGATCTCGCTGCCCTCCTCCACCGACTCGAGACTCGACAGGTTGGCGAGCTCGATCCCGTCGTAGAGACGGTTCCACAGCCGCCCGAGCACGCCCGACATGAAGGCGACGAACGGGTGCGAATAGTTCGCGGCGATTTCCTCGCCGTAGGAGCGGGCGAGCGCGATCGCCTCCCGGCGCTCGAGGCCCTTGGTACGCATTTCCGCCCGCACCGCCTCGCGCACCTCGCGAGTGCGCAGTACCTGCGCGAGGATCGTGCGGCGGTGGGAAAGGTCTGGCCCGATGGTCGCGGCACGCTGGTTGCGCAGCTGCACGCGCAGCTGCCGCGCGAGCCGCCGCGGGCCGCGCGCAGGTGCGCGCGTCTCCTGAAGCGACGGCTGCAGCGCGATCGGATCGCCGATCACGGTGAGCAGGTTGCGGCCGTTGATCAGCAGCGACAGCGCCTTGCGGAACCGACCGCCCAGATCCCAGTCCTCGGCGAGCAGCAGACGAAGCCAGGAGCGCTCGCGTCCGGGCGCACGACCCCAGAACAGGCTCACCGGGATCAGATCGGCGTCGAAGGCCACGTCCGCGGCCCCGATTCCGGTCAGCGTGCGCAGCTCCTGCGGCATGCGCCGGTCGATGCGGGCGACGCCGCGCCGCCGCTCGAGAAACAGCACCGAGCGCGGCAGCAGCGCGCCCGAGCCGAGCGGCGCCAGCGGCCTCGGCAGCCCGCGCTCGGCGCACACGTAATCGAGCACCGCCAGATCCACCACGCTGCGCTTCTCCAGCGCATACACGGCGGGCCGGCCGCGTGCGAAACGCTCGCGCACGTCGTTCGGCAGGACCGCAGGGCGGACCCACAGCGCCACGAAGCGACGGACCATCGGCAGCAGCAGCCGCTCGACGGTCGTGAGCTCGCTCATGCAGCGGCGCTGCGCGTGGCCGCTGCTACTCGGACCGGTCCGGGTCTTCGGCCTGGTCGATCGCCGTGTCGAGGTCGCGCTTGCTGTCCATCAGCACGCCCTCCACGGCGCGCGCGCGGTCCTGCGTCTGGATCATGTCGTCGAAGACGGTCTCCTCGGCTTCCTGGCTGCCGGGCTCGGGTGCGGGCCCTTCGCCGTCCCCTGCGGGCGGCGCGCCGCACCCCGCCAGCAGCGCCACGAGCGCGACCGCGCCCAGCGGCATTCCGATGACGATGCGATTCATGTGTCTCCCCCCTGCCTCCCGTCGTTGAGCGATGCCGGTCAGTGCATCTCGTCCAGGGTGAAAAGAAAGTACGAAAAGAAATGATTGATGGCGCGGATCTGGTCCAGTAGACCGTGATCCGAATCGAGCACGTGCAGCGTCGCCTGCTGCTCGCGCGCGAAGCGGATACTGTTTTCCACCGGCACGACGTCGTCGCGCCAGCCATGGACGATGGTGGTCTGGCACTTCGCCGGCCGCGGGCTGAACTTTTCGTAACCCGGCATGTAGAGCGCGGGTGCGAGCAGGAACATGCCGCGCGCCTGCAGCAGGGACGACCCCGCGACCGACACCCAGCCGCCCATGCTGGAGCCCACCAGCACCAGCGACCCGCGCAGGTCCTTGCAGAACGACAGCAACCGCGTCACGCGGTCCTGCGGATCATCGATGCCCTGGTAGTCGACCGATTCGACCTCGAAACCTTCCGCGCGCGCGATCTCGGACATGGCGGCGATCTTGCTGCCCCACGGTCCGCTTTCCTGGCCATGCGAGAAGACGACGTAGGCTTCGCTCATCCCGATCTCCGCTTCGCGCCACGAGGCCCTGGATCATAAGCTCTTGCGGCATGACGTGCGGCGCGTGGTTTCGTCACCGGAGGTGGCCCGACGAGCCACAACAGGCGGTCGAGATCGCCGCCGGCGCCATGCCAGCCGCTGCGATCCATGTCGACGCGACCGCGCAACGTGGGCACGCCCTCGCGGGCGAGGCGCGCGCGCTGCTCGCGCTGCGCGCGCGATCCCGCCGGAAACGCGATTCGCCCGCCTGCGCCGACCACCCGGTGCCACGGCACGTGGCTGCCCGTTGGCAGCTTCGAGAGCACGCGGCCCACCAGCCGCGCGCGGCGCGGTAGTCCGGCGCGATCCGCGACGAGCCCGTAGGTGCTCACGCGACCGCGAGGAATGCTCCCCACCACCGCGAGGATCGCCCGCGCCGCCGCGTCGACCGGTTCCGTCGTGCGCTTGCGATTCGCCATCGCGCGGAATGCTAGCCTCCGTCGCCGGTGAACGCCATGCGTGGACCGACACCGGACAGCGCAGCGAGTCTGCATTGCCGGCCGGCCACGCACATGCGAGAGTGCTGCGATGAGTTCTGCGAGCGGCTGGCGCTTCGCCATCGATCGCGGCGGCACTTTCACCGACGTCGTGGGCGTTGGGCCGACAGGCGAGCTGCACACGCTCAAGCTGCTTTCGTGCGACCCGCTGCACGCCGGCGATCCGGCAGTGCGTGGCATCGAAGCGCTGCTCGCTGCGCACGGCGCGATCGCACCGGAGGTGCGCAACGTGCGCCTCGGCACGACTGTGGCGACGAACGCACTGCTCGAGCGCAAGGGCGAGCCGACGCTGCTCGTAACGACGCTCGGGCTCGGCGACGCGCTGTGCATCGGCTACCAGAACCGACCCGAGATCTTCGCGCGCGAGATCAGGCTGCCGCCGCTGCTCTACGACGAGGTGCTCGAGGCCGACGAGCGGATCGCCGCCGGGGGCGAGGTGCTGCGGCCCCTCGACGAATCGCGGCTCAGGAGCGGCCTGGCTGCTGCTCGCGAGCGCGGCCTGACCTCCGTCGCGATCGTATTCATGCACGGCTTCCGTTATCCCGGGCACGAGCAGCGCGCCGCGGCGCTGGCGCGCGAGGCCGGTTTCCGCGACGTCGCGGCGTCGCATGAGATCGCGGCGTTGATCGGCTTCGTCGCACGCGGCGACACCACGGTCGCCGACGCCTATCTCTCGCCCGTGTTGCTGCGCTACGTCGCGGACTTCGGCCGCGAGCTCGCGCGCCGGTTTCCCGATGCGCGCGTGGAGTTCATGCAGAGCAACGGCGGGCTCACCGACGCGGCCGGGTTTCGCGGCGTGAGCGCGCTGCTCTCCGGACCGGCGGGCGGCGTCGTGGGCATGGCCGAGGCCGGCGGGCGGCGCGGCGGCGGCCGCGTCATCGGACTCGACATGGGCGGCACGTCGACCGACCTCAGCATCTACACGGGCGAGCTGCCGCGGCGCTACGGCAGCGAGATCGACGGCGTCAGGATCCAGACGCCGATGATGGACATTCACACGATCGCCGCCGGTGGCGGCTCGATCGTTCGCTTCGCCGACGGCCGCCTGCAGGTGGGGCCGCGGTCCGCCGGCGCCGACCCCGGACCCGCGTGTTACCGCCGCGGCGGACCGGCCACCATCACCGACTGCAACCTGGTGCTCGGGCGAATCCAGGCGGAGTGGTTTCCGCGGGTGTTTGGTCCACGTGGCGACGAGCCGCTGGACCGCGAGGCCGCGCGAGGCCGCCTGGCGGCGATCGCGGCGGAGGTCGAGGCGGACACCGGCCGCAGACCGGACGTCGAGGCGGTGGCCGCCGGGCTGATCGACGTCGCGGTCGCGCGCATGAGCTACGCGGTGCGCGAGCTCGCGCTGCGCCAGGGGCACGATCCGGCGCAGTTCACGCTGCTCTGCTTTGGCGGCGCCGCCGGGCAGCATGCCTGCGCCGTGGCTGCCGCGCTCGGTTGTCGCGAGATCGTGCTGCCGGCGCTTGCCGGGGTGCTCTCTGCCTGGGGCATCGGCCGCGCGCGTGCGCGCACACTCAGGCGACGTACCGTAGAAGCTCGCCTCGTGGACTGGCCGGATACACAGTCCGAGGCGGCGTTCGCAGCGCTCGCAGAGCAGGCGCGCGAGCCCCTGCTGCGTCAGGGCGTGGCCGCCCGCGCGATCCAGTTCAGACGCACCGCACAGCTGCGCCTCGCTGGCTCCGACTCGACGCTGGAGATCGGCTGGGCGGCGCCCGCGGCGATGCGCGCGGAGTTCGCGGCGGCCTATCGCCGCACCTACGGATTTCTCGAGGAGAGCCAGCCGCTGGTGGTCGCGGCGATCGCCGTGGAGGCGATCGCGCCAGCGATCGACAGCGGCGTCGAAGCGACGCCCGCGCCGGCCGGACCTGTCATTTCGACGCAGGTCGACGCCTGGGTCGACGGCCGGTGGCGCCCCATCCCGCTCTTCACGCGCGGCGCCCTCGTTCCGGACAGAGCGCTCTCGGGCCCCGCGCTCGTCGCGGAGGATGGCGCCACCAGCTACATCGCGCCCGGCTGGCGCGCCACGCTGGCCCACGACGGTAACCTGGTGCTGCGTGAAACGACGGCGACGATCCGCGCCGGCGCACCGTCCGGCGCCGCCGATCCGACCCGTCTCGAGGTGATGAACGGCCTCTTCATGCACATCGCCGAGCAGATGGGCGTGGTGCTGCAGCAGACCGCGAGCTCGGTCAATATCAAGGAACGGCTCGACTTCTCGTGCGCGATCTTCGACGCCGACGCGCAGCTCGTCGCCAACGCCCCGCACATGCCCGTGCATCTCGGATCGATGGGTGCCAGCGTCGGTGCCGTGATCGCCGCTCACGGACGCGATCTGCAGCCGGGCGATGCGTTCCTCGTGAACTCGCCGTACGACGGGGGCACGCATCTGCCGGACCTCACGGTGGTGACACCGGGTTTCGACGGCTCGGGAACCCTGCGCTACTTCACCGCGTCGCGCGCGCATCACGCGGACGTGGGCGGCATCACCCCCGGCTCGATGCCGCCGGGCAGCAGTCACATCGACGAGGAAGGCGTGCTGGTACCGGCAACGCGCATCGTGCGCGACGGGCTGCTCGATGAGGCGCTGCTGCGGCGCCTGCTTGGGGAGGGTCTGCACCCGGCGCGCAACCCCGCGCAGAACCTTGCCGATCTGCGCGCGCAGCTCGCTGCGAACGCGCGTGGACTGCGCGAGCTCGCGCGTGTCGCCGGCGGGCCGGGCTTCGACCGGCTCGCCGCCGACATGTATGACGTGCAGGACAATGCCGAGATCTGCGCACGGCGCGCCATCCGCCGCCTGCGCGACGGCGCGTTCCGCTACGAGCTCGACAACGGCCAGTGGATCGCGGTGCACATCGGCGTCGATCATTCCCGCGGCGAGGCCGTGGTGGATTTCACCGGCACCTCGCCGCAGCAGGCGAACAACTTCAATGCGCCGCGGGCCGTCACCGTGGCAGCCGTCCTGTACGTATTCCGCACGCTGATCGATGAGCCGATCCCTCTGAACGCCGGCTGTCTGCGGCCGCTCACCATCGTCGTGCCGCCCGGGTCGATGCTCGACCCGCGCTGGCCGCGCGCCGTGGTGGCCGGCAACGTCGAAACCTCGCAATGCATCGTCGACGCGCTGTACGGCGCGCTCGGTCTGCAGGCGGCCGCGCAGGGCACCATGAACAACTTCACCTTCGGCGACGAGCGCTACCAGTACTACGAGACGATCGCCGGCGGCGCCGGCGCAGGCCCCGACTACGACGGCGCGAGCGGCGTGCAGACTCACATGACGAACTCACGGCTGACGGATCCCGAAGTGCTCGAGAGCCGCTTCCCGGTACTGTTGCGGCGCTTCGCGCTGCGCGCGGGGTCCGGCGGCCGCGGGCGTCAGCGAGGCGGGGACGGCCTGGTGCGGATGATCGAGTTCCGCGCCCCGATGACCGCCGCGATCCTGTCGAACCACCGCCGCGTGGCGCCGTTCGGGGTGGACGGCGGCGAGTCCGGCGCGCCGGGTATCAACCGCCTGTTGCGCGCCGACGGCAGCTCAGGGCTGCTGCCCGCGACTGCCGAAGTCGCGGTAGAAGCGGGCGATGTCGTCGCGATCGAGACCCCGGGGGGCGGCGGCTTCGGACAACCCGAGCACGCGCGCGGTTGAACCGCCCTCGGAGCCGTCCTCGCCGGTCGTGGGGCGCGGTTCGTCGGAGAGCGCCGCAACCGGTGTCGTGGGGTCGCCGGACTGCGCCACGGTACGGCTCAGCGCCTCGCGCGGCTGCGTCGCTTCGAGATCTTCCGCGGTCGCGCCGTGCGCTACGACGTCGACGACGTCTCCTTCCGCCTGCTCGATGCGCAGCCGCAGACCGGCGGGCAGCACGTTCGAGCGCACCGTGCGTACCCGGCTGCCCGAAAGGCCATGCGTGACCAGGAAGGAGCGGTACTCGTTGGGGCGCATGGTGCGCACGCTCACCAGCAGATGCACCTGTCCGGCGGCGAGGTCCTCCTCGGAATTGAGCCGATCGTCACACGTCACCTGGAACGCGGTCTCGACCGGCCCGTCGCCGAACAGACCCGCCTCCGCGAGCGGCTTCAGGAACGCCTCGGCCTGGCCGCGCAGCCTCGGCCAGGCGTTGCGGTCGCGCACGTTGTAGAGCACCCAACGCGTGCCGCGCTCCAGGCAGTTCATGAGCTGTAGCCAGCGCCGCCGCGCCGTGAGCCAGCCGCCATCGGGACTGGCCGCGGCGCCCTGCGCGAGCGTGCGCAGCGGCAGGGGTCGTGGATCGGCCGCGCGCAGCGACTGCAGCGGATTGATACCGTGCATGGCGAGGCGCATGCGCTCCGCCTCGGTCAGCATCCGCACGGGTCGCGTGCCCGGGCGCAACAGGATCTCCTGATCCGGGCCCGGCTCCCACCAGGGGCGCTGCTCCTCGAGTCGCGCCAGCGCGCCGGCGACCGCGCCGCAGTTGGCAAAGGTCTCATAGCGCCCGCGCAGGCGGTCATAGGCGAGGACGCGCGGAAAGCACATCAGCGCGTCCTCGGTCTGCAGCGCGAGGTCGCGCAGCCCGGCGAGCGCCTGCGCGCAATCGCCCCAGGGCGCCGGCGGGTCGACGACCAGGAGCGCCCGCAGATCGCGGCACAGACGGGTCGCGACCACCAGCACGCTCGGCCCGACGTCGCGCTCGCGCTCGAGCGGCGGTATGCAGACGAAGCTGATGAAGTCCATGCCGCGCAGCGCGTTGAGACCGGTGCCGCGCGGCTGGGAGCCGATGATGTCGTAGTCGGTGAGCGGCGCGCCGTCGTCGCCGTCCGGATTCGAGTCGATGTAACCGATGGGATGCCGGGAGCCGGCGCGGAAGGTCCGGTCCGGTCTCCGCCTGGGCACCGGCCCTCGCACGCGAACGAGCGTCGACTCCTGCAGGGCGGTCGTGATGAAGCGCGCGGTGTCCGGCTCGACCGATACGCGCCGGAAGATCTCCTGATCCTCAATGTGCTCGGAGCCGGCGGCCCTCACCCGTTGCACGACCAGGTTGAAGCGGGTGTCCTCCGCAGGCCCGATGTTGTCGTAGTCGACCGATGCACGCAGCACTTCGCGCGAGCCGGGACTGCGGGCTTCGAGCGTCAGCGTCTCGCTGCCGCAGGGCAGCGAGAGCGTAGCCATGGCGCCGCCGTTGACGACGCGCACGACGACTGCCTGCCGCCCGCCGTTCTCGAAGTACTGCTCGACCGCATACGACAGCGGGCTCGGCTGCCACAACCCGCCAAACACCTGCTGATAGTCCGCGAAGCTGTCGAGCAGCACGGGCTGGTTGACCGGTCCGCGCACGGTGCGGCCGACGAATGCCGTCACGGCGCCGGGCAGTCGGGCGATGGGCTGATCCGCTCCCGGGCCCTCCGCGACGACGAAGCTCAGTACCTTCGACTCAGGCAACCACCCACTCCCGCCGGCCTCAGCGCGCTCCCCAGGGGCTGCGCAACGGCACGTCTTGTCGTTTGAAAAGCGGTATCAGCAGCATACCCGCAATGAAGCCGCCGATGTGAGCGCGGAATGCGACGCCGCCCTGCCCGCTCGCGAGCAGATTGCTGACGAGCTGCAGCACGAACCACAGCGCGAGCACGGCGCCCGCGGGCAGCCGCACGGTCTGCAAGACGATGCCGATCGGGATGGCGACCAGCACTCGTGCGTGAGGGAAGAGCAGCAGGTAAGCCCCCAGCACTCCGGAGATCGCACCGCTCGCCCCGATCATGGGAATGGTCGAGTCCGGATCGGGCAGCGCCTGGGCAAGGACCGCGGCAATGCCGCACAGCAGGTACAGCACGACGAACCGCGGCCGGGTCATGCTGTCTTCGACGTTGTCGCCGAATATCCACAGATACAACATGTTGCCGAGCAGATGCATGAACCCGCCGTGCATGAACATGGAGGTGATCACGGTGAGGGGCGGCGAGACGAGCGCGAGCTCGGCAGGCAGCGTCTCGCGGCCGAGCAGCACCGCCGGGATCACGCCCAGCGAGTACACCGCGGCCTGCCCACCCTGTGCGCCCAGCGTCATCTGCCAGAGAAACACCAGGACGCAGAGGCCAACCAGCGTCCGCGTGACAATCGGTGTGCGGGCGGCGACGTTGTCGTCGCGAAGCGGGATCATGCCGCTCCCGTGGCGTCGGTGCTGCCGAAAGCAGAGAGCGGCGATTCTAGCGTAGAGTCCGAGCAGCCGGCGCGCGATCGGCCGCGCGCGTCAGCGTCCGGCTTCGGGCATCGCCGCCCGCACGCGGCCCACGAACCAGCGCACGCCCTGATCGTCCCCCGCCAGAGGTCCGGGACCGCCGTCGCCGCACTCGATACCCGACTGCATGCGCTCGGCGACGCGCCGATCGGTAGTCGCGAAGCGGCGGCGAGCGCGCCGGTTGAGATAGCGCGCGAGCTTGATCTCGTGCGAACCGTCCGTCACACCATAGGTCGTCTCGCGGACCAGCGTATCGGCGGGTCCGAGCGGCAGGATCTGCTGCGCGATGACCTGATCCGGACAGACGTCGAGCAGCAGGTTCGGCCAGAAGAGGTAACGCGCCCAGAGGCGCCGTCGCGCCGGCGGCAGCTGCAGCTGCTCGGGCAGCCACTGCGCGTAGGCGCGCATCGACCAGGCACCGGGATCGTCGCCGTCGATTTCGCCCGCGATCCGCAGCAGCTCGCCGTGCCGCGCATAGGCGTGTCTGCTCTCGACCGCCGGTCGTGGCGTGGGTTGGGCGGGCGAGGCACGGTGCGAATCGACCGCCTGCTCGCAGACGAGCTTCCAGTTTGCGCGGCACCGCCGCAGCAGCGGCTCGCCGAGCCGGCGCAGCGATGGCAGGCGGTATGGCTCGAGCTCCGCGGCACAGTCCTGCAGACGGTTGGCGAGCGCGCTCGACGCTGGCTCGAATGCAGCGAACACGAAACCGAGCCCGGTCTCCACGGCGATCGGGCGCAGCCCAAGCAGGGCGCGATCGAGCCCCGGGTACTGCGTCTCGCGCGGCACGCCGACCAGCGCACCCCTGGCGTCGTATTCCCAGCCGTGGGTCGGACAGCGCACGCGCCCGTCGACGCAGAACGCAAGTCCGGTGGCGGCATCGCCCTCGATCAGGCGCGAGCCGCGATGGCGGCACACGTTGCTGAAGCCGCGCACCGTGCCATCCGGACCGCGCAGCAGCAGCGCGGAGCGGCCCAGAAAATCGCAGCGGATCGCCGTGCCCGGCGCGGGCAGATCGGCGACGTGGCACACGAGCTGCCAGCTCGGCAGCAGGACGCGCTCGCGTTCGGCGGCGAAGAATTCGGGATCGACGTAGCAGGCCTTCGGAAGGCCCCGCATGGGCGGCGCCGCGCAGGTGCCGGTCGCGAGGCTGATCAGCGTCCGCCCTGCTGACCCGACGTGGCGACCGGCTGGCTCTGCGCCTCGGTCGCGGGCTCGTCCTGCCCGTCCCAGCGTGCCCCATCGGGCAGCTGGTTCTCGACCAATCGGGATGCGGCGACGAAGCTCTCGAAGCTCAGGCCGCGCGACACCGGCACAGCCACGCCACGCTGATCGTTGACGACCTGCTCGACGAGCGCCGGATCGAGCCGACCGCCGTGCGGTTTGGCGCGCTGCCACATGCGGCTCAGCATGGCCTCCTTGAAGACCGGCTGCTGCTTGGCCGCCGGATCCTCCTCGTCTTCCAGATGCGGCGGATACGACTGAACGTAGAGGCTGTCGCCCTGCCAGCGGTACAGGAGCGGCTGATCGACCACCGTCACTCGCATCCCGATCGGAATACCGTCGTAGAGCGCAGCGATGTCCTCGGGATACATCCGGATGCAGCCGTGGCTCGCCCTCAAGCCCACACCCGCCGGCTTGTTCGTGCCGTGGATCAGGTAGCTCGGCCAGCCGAGGTTCATGGCATAGGCGCCTAGCGGATTGTCGGGCCCGGGCGGCACGCGAGCCGGCAGCATGTCGCCTTCCTCCGCGTGTTCCCTGCGCACCGACTCGGGTGGCGTCCAGTACGGATCCTTGCGCTTGGAAACGATCTTGGTCGTGCCGAGCGGCGTGGCCCAGCCGATCTTGCCGATGCCGATCGGGAAGGTCACGACCGTGCGCGCCTCGCCCTTGGCGGCCTTCGGATAGTAGAAGGCCCGCAGCGCAGCGACGTTGATGACCAGACCCTCGGAGGGCGCCTCCGGGAGTACGAACTGCGTCGGCAACACGATGCGCGTGCCGTCGCCGGGCAGCCACGGGTCGACGCCCGGGTTGGCCCGCGCCACCTCATCGAACCCCAGATTGAAACGGCGGGCGATGTCCGCGAGCGTGTCCTCGTGGCGTGCGTGCGTGACCTGCAGCACGCCGACGACGCCGGTCGCCTTGGGGTCGTAGGGGAACGTGTGGGTCGCGATCGGTGGCAAACCCGCGGGCCTCGCCGGTCCCGGCGGTCGTTGCGCCGTTCGCTCGGGCACGAACACGCTGCACGCGCCCAGTGTCAGCAGCACACCGGCGCAGGCGACCCGCCCCCATGCGGACGAAGGCTCGCCTGAACGGACGGTCGCGCTGCTGGCTCTCATCTCATCGGCTCCTGGCCTTCTATAAAAGCGCCGGGCGGTCCGGCAGCTCGTCGCGGTCCGGTTCGCCGGCGCGCGGCGGATATTGCGCCGCAATGACCTGCCCTACGGCACTCACACCGACGACGGCACCCTCCTGGAACCGGCCCGCG
Organism: Steroidobacteraceae bacterium; assembly: GCA_052039045.1. GTDB lineage: Bacteria > Pseudomonadota > Gammaproteobacteria > Steroidobacterales > Steroidobacteraceae > DATJKD01. Next base: position 29,688 of record JBQGDL010000079.1, on the reverse strand, counting down.
CTGAAGTGCCGCTTCATATCATGGCAGATCGCCGACCAGCGGTCCGCGCCGACCGATGTGTTGTAGCCGCGATCCGCGACGATTTCCACGTCCTGGTCCGCCAGCAGCACATAAATGAGCACTCCGTTGTTCGCGGCCGTGTCCCACACCCCCAGTGCCGCGAACACCTCGAGTGCCCGTTCGCGCGGCGTGACACCGCGCCAGACGCGTCCGGGCTCGAGGCCCGATTCGATCGCAAACCGGATCTCACCCGCGTGCGAGCGCTCCGACTCGTCGATTGCCCGCTCGATGGCATCGAGTGCGGCCGGCGGAAAGGCGCGGTGCACGGCCCGGTCCCGCGCAGTCACGTGCCGGAGCCACCGCTTCCAGTCCATCAGCTCACCAGTTTCCCGAGGCGCCGCCGCCGCCGAAGCCGCCGCCGCCGCCGCTCCAACCGCCGCCACCGCCAAAGCCGCCACCAAACCCGCCGGGGTAGCCCCAGCCGCCACCGTGGCGTCGACTGTACCAGCCGCTGCCTCCGCCGCCGCCGAAACCACCAAGCAGCGCCAGGATGAAGGCGAACACGCCTGCGCCGAATGCGAGTCCCAGAATACCGATCAGCAGCCAGGTGATGCCCCCGACCACTCCGCCGGTCGCGAGCGCGCCCCCGACGCGGCCGAACACGCGCCTGAAGATGGAGCCACCGACCAGCGCGAGGATGAACAGGAACGGCAGCAGCCCGGCGAGCCCGGGGATGTCCTGCGACGGTGCGCGGCGCACCGGCTCGGGCAGCGGCTCGCCGTCGATGACGCGCATCATTCGGTCGACGGCGGTGGCGATGCCGCCGTGAAAGTCTCCACGACGGAACTGCGGCACGACGTCCTCGTCGATGATCCGGTTGGCGATCGCATCCGGCAGCGGTCCCTCGAGCCCGTAGCCGACCTCGATGCGTACGCGCCGGTCTTGCAGCGCGACCAGCAGCAGCGCGCCGTCGTCGATGCCCTTGCGACCCAGCTGCCAGGTCTCCGCGACGCGTAGCGCGTACTGCTCGATCGCTTCAGGCTCCGTCGTCGCAACGATCAGCACCGCAATCTGGCTGCCCTTCTGCGCCTCGAACGCGCGCAGCTTCGCGTCGAGCGCCGCAACCTGGTCGGCCGTGAGCGTGCCGGTCAGGTCCGTGACCGGAGAACGCAGCTCCGGCACCGGGACGAGCTGCTGTGCCGCAGCGGGGACGGACACCGACAGCCACGCCGCGGCGCAGAGCCACGCCGCGAGCGCGTAGAACCGCGGGTGCAACCGGGCGATCACGAGGTCGCGCCGCCGTGAGCGCGGCGCACGCTCAGGTCGATGGTGCCGGCTCGGCCGCCGGAGGCGTGGGCTCCGTCGTCGGCGCGGCCGGTGTGGTGCCGAAGTCCACCGTCGGCGGCTTCGAGATCGCTCCCTCGTCGGCGACCGTGAAGTTCGGCTTCACCTTGTAGCCGAAGATCATCGCCGTGAGGTTGGTCGGGAAGCGGCGCACGGTGACGTTGAAGTCCTGTACCGCCTGAATGAAGCGGTTGCGGGCCACGGTGATCCGGTTCTCGGTGCCCTCGAGCTGCGCCTGCAGGTCGCGGAAGTTCTGGTCGGACTTGAGATCCGGGTAATTCTCCACCGTTACCAGCAAGCGCGACAGCGCAGAGGACAGCTCGCCCTGCGCGGCCTGAAACTGCGCGAGCGAGGCCGGATCGTCGGCATTCACCGTGATCTGCGACGCTTTGGCGCGTGCCTCGGTAACCCCGAGCAGCACCGCCTGCTCCTGCGCCGCGTATCCCTTCACGGTATTCACCAGGTTCGGAATCAGGTCCGCACGGCGCTGGTACTGGTTGACGACTTCTGCCCAGGCGGACTTCGTGGCCTCGTCCTGCACCTGCAGTGTGTTGTACCCGCAGGCCGACAGCAGCGCGCTGCCGAACACGATCAGGGCGATTCTGAGCGTACGCATGTGTGGCTCTCCGTGGCCGGATGGATTCGTGCCGGACGGCAATTTACCAGATACGCACTTGCTCACCGGGCGGCAGATAGAGGCCGTCGCCGGGCTTGACGTCGAACGCCGCGGCGAACTGCGGCACGTTGCGCAGGACGCCGTTGCAGCGGTACTCGCTCGGGCTGTGCGGGTCGGTGAGCAGACGCTTGCGCAGCTCGTCGTCGCGGTACTTGCGCGCCCAGATCTGCCCCCAGCCGAGGAAGAAGCGCTGATCGCCGGTGAAGCCGTCGATCACCGGCGCCTCGCGCCCCGCCAGCGCGAGGCGGTACGCCTTGTACGCGACCGCGAGTCCGGACAGGTCCCCGATGTTCTCGCCCAGCGTGAGCGCGCCGTTGACGTGCTGGCCCTCGAGCGGGCTGAACGACGAGTACTGCTCGACCAGTGCGCCGGCGCGCGCCTGGAAGCGTCCGTTGTCCTCGCTCGTCCACCAGTCGCGCAGCATGCCGTGGCCGTCGAACTTCCGGCCCTGGTCGTCGAAGCCGTGACTGATCTCGTGGCCGATCACCGCGCCGATGCCGCCGTAGTTGACCGCGTCGTCCGCAATCATGTCGAAGAACGGCGGCTGCAGGATCGCCGCCGGGAAGACGATCTCGTTGGCGGTCGGGTTGTAGTAGGCGTTGACGGTCTGCGGCGTCATGTGCCACTCGGTGCGGTCGATCGGCTGGCCGAGCTTCTGCACCTCGCGCCGGTGGTTGACCTCGCGGGCGCGCAGCACGTTGCCGAGCAGGTCGTCGCGCCGGATCACGAGCCCGGGATATTCCTTCCACTTCTCCGGATAACCGATCTTGACCGTGAAATTGTCGAGCTTCGCGTGCGCCTCGCGGCGCGTGTCGGGACCCATCCACTCGAGTTCGTCGATCGAGCTCGCGAAGGCCGCACGCAGGTTGGCAACCAGCTGGTCCATGCGCACCTTGGCCGCCGGCGGGAAGTGCCGCGCCACGTACGCTTTGCCCAGCATGTCGCCGATCGATGCCTCAGCCTCGCCGAGGGCGCGCTTCCAGCGCGGACGCAGTTGTGGCGTGCCCGTGATGGTGCGACCGTGGAAATCGAAGGCGCGCTCGACCACCGCGGCGTTGAGGTACGGCGCCAGATCGTCGACCACGCGCACGCGCAGGTAGTCGCGCCATACCGCGAGCGGCGTGCCGCGCAGCGCACCCGACAACTCCTCGAAGTAGCTTGGCTCGCCAATGATCACCGAGTCGTGCCCGGCGACGCCCAGCATCTCGAGATAGCGCGGCCAGTCGATGGCCGGCGTCAGCTTCGAGGCGCCGGCCAGATCGTAGGGATTGTAGACCTTGTCGACGTTGCGCAGGTCGACCTTGGGCCACTGCGCCTTGGCGAGTCGCTTCTCGAGCGCCACCACTGCCGGCGCGGCGCGCGTCGCATCCTCGTGCCCGGTGAGCGTCAGCAGATCGGCGACGTACGCCTGATACTTGTCGCGGATCGCGGGAAACTTCTGCTCGTCGCTCAGGTAGTAGTCCCGGTCCGGCATGCCGAGCCCGGCCTGGTCCGCGTAGATCGTGTAGACGTCCGGGCGCTTGGCGTCCTGATCGATCGCCAGACCCAGCGGATTGTCGATGCCGAGCACCTGGAGCCGCGCCAGGTAGTCCACCAGCGCTGCGCGGCTCTTGATCGCATCGATCCGTTCCAGCTCGTCAGCCAGCGGCTCGACGCCGCGCTGCTCGACGCGCGCTTCGTCCATGAAGCTCGCGTAGAAGTCGCCGATCATGCGCTGCTCCGAGCCGGCCACGGCGCCCGAGGACGCGGCCTCCTCGACGATCGCCCGCAGGTTGGTCTCGACGTCATCGGTCAGCTTGCTGAACGCGCCGTAGTTGGAACGATCGGCAGGGATCTCGGTCGTGGCGAGCCAGTGTCCGTTGACGAAGCGGAACAGGTCGTCCTGCGGCCGCACCGCGCGGTCGAAGTTGCCGAGCAGCAAGCCCGACGGCGGCGGGGGCGGCGACGCGGGCACGGCCGTCTCGGGCGGGGCGGCGGGCGGTGAACTTCCCGATCCGGCGCAGCCGGCGATCACGACGAGACTTGCAACGAGGCTCCACCAACGACACGTCATCGGGATACTCCTGGATCGTCTGCGAATGGACCGCACCGGCCACCGCTGCGCGGCGGGCTGCGGTTGTGGCGTTTCGGCCCCGCGGCAGGGGCGCGGATTATAGTGCAATCACACGCGGCCGACCCGCAGGTGCAGTTGCCACTCGAGCCGCCGGCGCCCCGCCCAGTGTGCCCCGAGCGCACGGCGCAGCGCCGGGACCGGATCGGCGCCGGTCGCGTCCCGGCACCGCTGCACCGCAGACCAGCTCGCGAAGTAACCGAGCGCCTGGTCGAGGTCCCACTCGGTCACCAGCGTGAAGCCTGGCGCGGCCTCCTCGCGCAGCGGGAAGGGCAGACTCCGGTACGCGTCCTCGACGAAGCGCCGCTCGGGCGGCCACCACGGCCCGACGACGTTGCTGTAGAAATCGTCCACGATCGCATCGAGCTCCGGATCGGAGCGGAACATTCCGTACGTCCAGACGGCGACCAGCCCCTCCGGGACGAGCACGCGCCGGCATTCGGCATAGAAGCGCTGGAAATCGAACCAGTGGACCGCCTGCGCCGCCGCGACGAGCACTGCGCAGGCGTGACGCAACGGCAGCCGTTCCGCGAGCCCGGCGATGTAGTGCACGCCGCGCGCCGACTGCGCCTGCGCAAGCTGTCGCACGCTGCCGTCGACGGCGATCACCTGCGGGAAATGCGCCGCCAGCTCGACGGCGGCCTGGCCGCTGCCGGTCGCGCAGTCGACCGCGAGGCCGCGCGACGGCGCGAGAGACGCGACGTACGCGACGAGCTCGGACGGATACGCCGGCCGATAGCGGCCGTAGGCGGCGGCCTGGCGCGAGAAATGATCCTTGAATCCCGGCATGCCGGCGCGATCCTGCGCGGGACCCGGCCGGGCCGCAAGCCGCCAGGGTGCGGCGCATCGGCAGCTGGTGAGGCCTCGCCCGGCGCTTCGTCAAGCCCGGTCAGCAGTCCCCCAGCGGGTCTGGTTGCGCTCGGCTCCGGGTGACGTGGAACCGGCGTCGCCACAGGAGCAGCAACGCGGCACCTGGAATTAAGCAGCCGCCACCGCCGCTGCCATCGCCGCTGCCACCGCTTCCGGCGAACGAATCATCATCCCTGATCGTAACGGTGGCGCTTGCCCGAAACCCGACGCTCGCACCCGCGGTCGCATTCAACAGGGTCACTTCAAAGGTTTCATCGTTCTCGCGCGTTGAGTCATTGGCGATATTCACCCTGATGGTGCGGTCCTCGGCGTCGCCGTCCGGCCACGTCAGCGTGCCGCTCGCGGCCTCGAAGTCCGCGCGGGAAGTGGCGGACCCGGCGCTCGTTGCGTAGTCGACGCTGACCGCGCCGGTCGAGCCATCGCGGCGCGAGACGGCGAGCGCGACAGATGTGCGATTCTCCGCGACGGTCACCGCGCCGCCGGTGAATCCCAGAATGCCGGCCTCTCCCCCGTCGTTTTCGACAAACCGCACGCGCTGGATGCTTGCCAGGTAGGGCATCGTGCGCCGCCGGTCGGGTTGCTGATCCGGATCTCGAAGTCCTCGGATTGCTCCGGCGACGAATCATCGAGTATTTCCACGGATATCGACCGGGGGCTGCTGTCACCGTCCCCCTAGCTCAGCGTCCCGCTCGCTGCCGCAAAGTCCGAGCCGGCCACCGCTGTGTGGCCAATCGCAGCGTATTGCACGCTCACGGGGCCCTCGGAGCCTTTGACCCGATGGACGGTGGCGTGGATTGTGACCGCCCTGCTGTGACTTCCTACATGGAGCTACATGGAGCGCCGGTTTGACGTCGCGCTCGACTACAGCCCATTCGATCATTACCAACCGTCAAGCGCAGTCGTCGGTCTCGAGCAGACCGTGTTCTCCCATGAAACGCGCGTGTCGTCGCCGGATCCCGCGGCGGCGCTCGGTTGGGTGGCGGGCGTGTGGTATTCCGACTCGAGGATCAGCGAGCACAGCGTCGCAGAATCCGTCACCGAAGTGCCGCCAACCGCGCGAGCGGAAGACACCGACACATCGACGACTCCCCGGTTCGGACTCACCTACCAGAGCGATCGATACGGACTGTTGTACGCAACGGTGGCCAGGGGCCACAGGAACGGCGGCGTCTACGCACCCCACCTCGGCTGCGGCGAGGCGCCGGCACCGTACCCCGCCGACTCGTTATGGAGCTATGAGGTCGGGTCGAAATCCAGCCTCCTGGACCGGCGGCTCGATCTCGACACGAGCGTGTTCCACATCGAGTGGAGCAAACTGAATCGGATCAACGCGTGCTGCGAAGACCCACTGTTCACCGCCTCCACGTTCAGGCCGCGCACCGTTGGAATCAGCGCAAACTGGCGGTTTTGAGGCAGCTGATCCGGGCCTGCCCAGCGAGACGGCCGCCAGGGGCGAATGCTCCCGGCCTCGCTTTCGCCTTCCCCGGCGTTGGGAGATGAAACAAAAAAAGGCCCCGGGTTTGCGGCCCGGGGCGAGGAGCGGACTCTGGTCGAAGGGAAGGGAAGAGTCCGCTAGGGGACCGTTGCTCTCAGTGCAGGCGCGCCCATTGCAGCACCTTGACGTCTCGTGTCTGGCGGCCGAAGTTGCGGGCGATGATCATCACCGCCTCCTTGATCTCCCGGTCGCGGCGCGGCGTGCCGTCGAGTTCGACGATGCCGCGGTACTCCTGCAGTCCACGCGGGCCCGGCTCGTCGACCAGGAAATGCGCGTAGTACTTGATGCTCATGTGGCCAGAAGCTACTCATGCGCGGCGACGAGTTCCGTGACCCGGTCCACAGTCCGCAGGCCGGCCTCCCGGAGCGGCTGAGACCATGACGCGCTACCGGCGCCCGCAGCCCCCGGGCTCGAAATACATAACGCCGGAAGGCGCCCGCCGGCTGCGCGAGGAGCTCGACGAACTGTGGCGCGTGCAGCGCCCGCAGGTGACCCGCGCGGTCGCCGAAGCCGCGGCGCAGGGAGACCGTTCCGAGAACGCCGAATACATCTACGGCAAGCGGCAGCTGCGGGAGATCGACCGCCGGGTGCGGTACCTCCGCAAGCGTCTCGAGGGCATCGTGGTCGTCGACCGGCCGCCTGACGATCCCGAGCGGATCTTCTTCGGCGCGTGGGTACGGCTGCTCGACGATGAAGGCGCCGAGCGCGAGCTGCGCATCGTCGGTCCCGACGAAATCGACGCGACGCGCGGCTATGTGAGCATGGACGCACCGCTCGCCCGTGCGCTGCTCGGACGGCGGCTTGACGACGAGGTGGGGATCGAGACGCCCGGCGGCGGCGCGACGTGGACCGTCATCGGAATACGTTATGTCACAACGCCGAAGACCTGAGCTCGCGGCGCGTCATAGGGGCTCCACCTTCGGCAGCTCGTCGCCGGAAAAACCCACCCATGGCACGCGATTGCTCCAGTAGGCGTGCGCCTCGGGCCTGAGGCCGGCATCGGAATCCAGATGCGCGAGTGTCACGTGAATCTCGCCGGGCCACCGGCCGGATTCGAAGAACAGCATCGCGCCGCAGCGCCCGCAGAAGCGGCGCGTTGCCTGCGCCGACGAGCGGTACTCGCGCAGCTCGGCGGCGCCGGACAGCAGCTCGAAGTCGTCCTTTGCCGACCCCACCCAGGTAACGAACCCTGCGCCGTGCGCACGCCGGCACATCGAGCAGTGGCAGTGCGCGCACCACTTGGGCGGCAGCGCGATGCGGAACCGGACCGCGCCGCACATGCATCCGCCCTCGACCGCTGCGCGCGTCACGGTCGCGCCTCACATGACCCGGACGTTCTTGAACTGCCAGGGGTCGGTCTCGTCGAGATCTTCGGGAAACAGGCGCCCGCGCGCCACGAGCGGGTGCCACTCGCCGTATTCGCCGACCACCGGCCCGAGGTACGGCATGCAGATCTCGAGCACGCGGCGGTGATCGATCTCGTCGGGCTCGACGATGCCGTTGTTCGGATTCTCGATCGCCCAGATCAGTCCCGCCAGGGCCGCTACGGTGACCTGCAGCGAGGTGGCGCTGTTGTGCGGGGCAAGCTGCCGCGCCTCAGCCACCGAGAGCTGCGAGCCGTACCAGTATGCATTGCGCTTGTGGCCAGCGAGCAGTACGCCGAGCTCGTCTATTCCCGAGACGATTTCCTCCATCATCACGCGCTTGCGCTCCTGCAGCTCCCAGTTGCGAGCGGCGAGCTCGTGCACCGACAGCACGGCGGCGTCGCAAGGATGGTAGGCGTAGTGCACGGTCGGGCGATACTCCACCTTGTCGCCCTTCTTGAGGGTCAGGTAGTCGGAGATCGAGATCGACTCGCCGTGGGTGATGAGGAATCCGTGGAACGGCCCTGCGAGCGGTGTCCAGGTGCGCACCCGCGTCGCAGCCCCTGGCTGCATCAGGTAGATCGCGCTGCCGCGGCCGAAGTCGTGTTTCTTGCCGTCGCGCGGCCAGTTCTTCTCGTGCGAGCCCCAGCCGAGTTCCGCCGGCTGCGAGCCTTCGCTGACGAAGCCGTCCACTGACCAGGTGTTGACGAACTCGCCGAGCTCCTTGTGGCGGTCGCCGATCTGCGTGTCGCGCTCGGCGATGTGGATCACCTTGACTCCGAGCCTCTGCGCCAGGCGCCCCCACTCCTCGCGGCTCGCAGGCTCCGCGGCGTCGACGCCCATATCGCCCGCCAGGTTGAGCAACGCCTGCTTGACGAAGTGCGACACCAGCCCGGGATTGGCTCCGTGCGTCAGTACGGCGGTGGGAGCGCGCGTCTTGCCCTCGCGCAGCGCGAGCGCCTCCTCGCGCAGCGCATAGTTCGAGCGCTTCGAGGGCGGGATCGTCGGGTCGGTATAGCCGCCCGGCCAGGGCTCGGTGCAGGTGTCCAGATAGAGCGCCGCCTTGTCCCAGCAGAACTTGATCAGCGCGACACTCGAGACGTCGACCGAGAGGTTGAGCAGGAAATCGCCGCGTCCGACCAGCGGATCGAGCACGCGCTTGAAGTTCTCGCGCGTGAGGGGCTGCTTTATGAACCTGATGCCGTACTGCGCGGCCTCGGCGGAGCCGCGCTCGTCGGCCGTGACGATCGTAATGCGATCCGTCGTGATCCCCACGTGGCGCAGAATCAGCGGCAGGACGCCCTGACCGATGCTGCCGAAGCCGACCATGATCAGTCGGCCCGGGAAATTCACGTGAACCGGGTAGTTGCTCATTGCGTCAACCAGAAGGGTGCGAAAAAACCGGTTTAGTGTACCCGGAAACCCGTGGCGGTCGACCGCGCTCCGCCGCGCCGAATCAACCGCGCGGCGCGCCGTCGCGCCAGTGCGGCGGATACGTACGCTCGTAGCCCGGCAACGCCTCGACGCGACCGATCCAGCGGGCGATAGCAGGGTACGTGGACTCCATCGGCAGGAATCGCGAGCGCAGCTCGCCGGCCTCGCGCTTCTCGAGCGCGCGACGCAGCAGCATGATGCCGGGGAAGACGACCAGGTCCGCGGCGGAAGGCTCGTCGCCCACCAGCCATTCGGAGTTGCTGAGCCGGCCTTCGATGGTGCGCGCCTCGCCGGCCACGATGTGCGTGGCCCGCGTGATCTCCTCTGCGCGCTCCTCGATGTTGCCGAGAAAGGCCGCCTGGATGATCTGGTTGAGCGAGGGCTCCGCGTAGGCCTGAAACTCGCAGATCACCCGCAGGATCGTCCCCGTGTCCTCCGCGGTCCTGCCGAACAGCGGCGGATCGGGATAGCGCCGGTCGAGATAGCCCAGACAGGCGAGCGACTCGAACACGACGTAGTCGCCGTCGCGCAGCACGGGCACGCGGCCGCGCGGGTTCATGCGCAGCATCTGCGGCGACTTGTGTTCCTGCTTCGCGAACTGCAGCAGACGCGACTCGTATGGCACGCGCTTGTATTCGAGCGCAAGCAGGATCCGCCACGAGAACGGGCTGCCGCTCCCCCAGAAGACTTCCAGTGCCACGCCGGCTCCCGTCAGGCGCGCCGCGCGGACCGCGCGGCGGCGGAATTGTACTGGCGGGCCACGGTCGGCGGTACCATGCACGGGGCACGAGAGGTGGCCGCGATGAGCACGACATCGAGCCCGCTGATTTCCGCGGAAGCACTCGCCGAGCGCCTGAGCGAGCCTGGCCTGCGGCTGTTCGATTGCCGGTTCGACCTGGCCGATCCCGCCGCAGGCGAGCGCGAATACCGTCTCGGACATCTGCCGGGCGCGGTGTACGCGCATCTCGAACGCGACCTCGCCGGGCCGGTCACGCCCGACACGGGGCGGCACCCGTTGCCCGACGCGGGCGAGTTCGAGGCGCGCCTGCGCAGCTGGGGACTTGGGCCGGGATCGATCGCCGTCGCATACGACGCCGGCAACGGCATGTATGCGGCGCGCCTGTGGTGGATGCTGCGCTGGCTGGGCCACGATCGCGCGCTGGTGCTGGACGGCGGCCTCGCTCACTGGCGCACGCTCGGCCTGCCGGTGGTTGCCGAGGTACCTGCGTGGCCGCCGGGTGATTTCGTCGCCCACCTGCGGTCCGACCTCGCCGTCGACGCGGCCACCGTGCTCGCAGTGGCAGCCGACCCAGGCTGCCGTCTGCTCGACGCGCGCGCTCCTGAGCGCTTCCGCGGCGAAGCCGAGCCGTTCGACGCCGTCGCCGGCCACGTTCCCGGCGCAGTGAACCATCCGCTGACCGGATCCCTGGCCGCGGACGGCCGCCTGCTCGATGCCGCGGAGCTGCGGCGGAACTTCGAGGCGTCGCTCGGCGGCGTGCCGCCTACGCACGTCGTCGCGATGTGCGGCTCGGGTGTGACCGCCTGCCACCTGCTGCTCGCGCTCGAGCAGGCGGGCCTCAGCGGTGCGCGCCTCTATCCCGGCTCCTGGAGCGAGTGGATCCGCGATCCCCGGCGTCCGATCGCGAGCGGTTGATGATATCTTTCGCGCCAGTTGCGGCCGGGCCGCACAGGGGGCACACGAACACGAAGTGGACAGCACCGCTCGCAGGATGAATCCCGCCACGGGCTGGAAGATCGAGGATTCGCTCGATCTTTACGGCGTCCAAGCCTGGGGAAACGGTTACTTCGACATCAACGACGCGGGGCACGTGGTCGTGCGCCCCGATCCGTCCACCGACCGCGAGATCGATCTGTACGAGGTGGTGCGTGGACTCGAGGCGCGTGATCTCACCGCGCCGGTGGTGCTGCGCTTCTCCGACATCCTGCGCCACCGCCTGAAGCGCCTGCACGACGCCTTCGCCACCGCCATCGCCGAGAACGATTACCGCAACCGCTACGCTGCGGTGTTCCCGATCAAGGTGAACCAGCAGCGCCTGGTAGTCGAGGAGGTGTACGGCTACGGGCGCGAGTTCGGCTTCGGCCTCGAGGTCGGTTCCAAGCCCGAGCTGCTCGCGGTGATGGCCATGACCGAGGGCGAGTCGGAGCGGATGATCATCTGCAACGGCTTCAAGGATGACAGCTACATCGAAGCGGTGATCCTCGCGACCAAGCTCGGCCGCACGATCATTCCGGTGGTGGAGAACTTCAGCGAACTGCAGCTGATCCTGAAGCACGCGCGCGCCTACGACGTGCGGCCGCGGATCGGCGTACGCGTCAAGCTCGCGACCGAAGGTGCGGGGCGCTGGCGCGAATCCTCAGGCGAGAAATCCAAGTTCGGGCTGTTCGTCACGGAGATCCTGGAGCTCTTCCGCACGCTGAAGGAGCACGGCATGGAGGATTGCCTGCAGCTCGTGCACTGCCACCCGGGCAGCCAGCTGCAGGACATCCGCCGCGTCAAGGACGCCGTCAACGAGCTGGCGCACGTCTACGCCGAGCTCAAGCTGATGGGCGCGGGGCTGCGCTACATCGACATCGGCGGCGGACTGGGCGTCGACTACGACGGCAGCCGCACCAATTACTCCTCGTCGATGAACTACACGCTCGCCGAGTATGCGAGCGACGTCGTGTACCGCATTGCCAACGTCTGCAACGCCCGCGGCATCGAGCACCCGGTGATCATCAGCGAATCCGGGCGCGCGATCGCCGCGCACCACAGCCTGCTGGTGTTCAACACGCTCGGCTGCTCGCGGCTGGACCGTTTCCGGGTCGACGAGAAGGCCGAGCAGGAATTCGCCGGCGGCGAGCGGGTGCCGCAGCCGGTGCGCGACATCTTCGATGCGTACCGTTCCATATCGGAGCGTCGGCTGGTCGAGTGCTATCACGACGCGCTGCAGGCACGCGAGCAGGCGCTGCAGATGTTCAACCTCGGCTACCTCGGGCTCGAGGCGCGCGGCCACGTCGAACGGCTCTTCTGGGCGACGTGCGCGCGGATCCGCGATCTCTGCCGGCGACTGGAATCGGTGCCGGAGGAGCTCGAAGGGCTCGAAACGGTGCTGAGCGATATCTATTTCTGCAACGTCTCGGTCTTTCAGTCGCTGCCCGACAGCTGGGCAATCGACCAGCTGTTTCCGATCATGCCCGTCCACCGGCTCGACGAGCGGCCCACCCGCAATGTCGTGCTCGCGGACATCACCTGCGACTCGGACGGCAAGATCGACCGCTTCGTCAGCCTGCGCGAGGCGAAGCGCACTCTCGAGCTGCATGAGCTCACCGACGATGAGCCCTACTTCCTGGCGGTGTTCCTGGTTGGCGCCTATCAGGAGACCCTCGGGGACCTGCACAACCTGTTCGGCGACACCCACGTGGTGCACATCAAGCTGCACGACGAGGGCGGCTGGTGGATCGAGGAAACCGTCAAGGGCGACACCGCCTCCGAGGTGCTCAGCTACATGAGCTATGACGTCGATCGGCTCTACCCGCAGCTCGCGCGCGACTGCGAGCGGGCGGTGCGGGAGGGCCGGCTGTCGCTGGCCGAAAGCCAGGCGCTGCGGCGCTTCTACGAGCTCGAGCTCAACGGCTACACCTATCTCGAGCCGGATTGAGCTTCGTGCCCGGGATCCTTCTCCCCCGCACGGCCCGGCGACCGCATCGCATGCCGGACAAATGGAACGCCCGATGGACCTAAAGACGCTCCTCGTGATCTTCGGCACCGTGTTTCTCGCTGAGCTCGGCGACAAAACGCAGCTCGCGACGGTCCTGTTCGCGTCCAACCGTCCGAACGACGCGTGGGCCGTATTTGCCGCCGCATCGCTCGCGCTCGTCGCATCCTCCGCGGTCGCAGTGGCGGCGGGCAACGCGCTGTCGCACTACGTCAACACCCGTTACCTGTCGATCATCGCCGGCGCGGGTTTCATCGTCATCGGCGCCTGGACGCTCTGGGCGGCGCTGCGCGGCTGAGGCCGGCGTGTTTTTTTGCGCCGCACCAACGATTTACTTGCGCGGCCGAATGGCCCTCAGTAGTCTGTGCGCAAACCAGAGCGACGAAAGCACAAGGCCGCCCAGCGGCGGCACTGGTACACCGGACACAACGCCCTAACCCCGACCCCAGCGATCAAGCCAAGGTGGGCTCCTCCTAACATCCGTCCGGTGCGGCTCGTGGGAAGCGTGATTCATGCGCGGATGCATTCCGTCGATGCCTGGCATCGCCGGGACGGATCCGCTTTCGTTCGTTTCAGCCCGAGTGAGTGATTCCGTCGATGACGACTCTTTACGTTGGCAACCTGCCCTTCAGCGCGACCGAAGCCGAGATCCGCAGCCTGTTCGAGCAGCATGGCAAGGTGGACTCGGTGAAAATCATCAACGACCGCGAAACCGGCAAGCCGCGCGGCTTCGCATTCGTCGACATGTCCTCGACCGAAGCCCAGGCGGCCATCCAGAAGCTGAACGGCTTCCAGATGAACGGCAGACCGCTGCGAGTCAACGAGGCACGCGAGCGCGCGCCCCGTGGTCCCGGCGGCGGCGGCGGCGGACGCTGGTAGACCGTCCGGACTCCGCACGACGGGGTCCGCCGTGGTCCGCTGCCCGCCCGCGTCTGAGCGGGCGGGCGCGTGTTGTCGTTCGCATTTATGGCGTGGCGGATCGAACCGTCGACCGATAAGCCCTTGACAGGCATGGACTTGTGCTAGACTGCGCGCCGATCGTTGCCCGTCCGTGTCTTGAAAGGCGCCCGTCCGGTGCCTGTCTTGTTAAGCCGAATTGTCTGCGATCAGGTGACAGGAGTCATCGCTCGAGCGTTGGCCTCGGTGAGGCGAACGCCCTCTTAGACGACCTCGGCTACGAATCCTCCTGTTGTGTGTGATGGTGCCCCGCGTGCATTCCGAAACCGGAATCGTCCGGGGCGTTGGTAACTTTCTGAGGATGTTTGAATGACCAAGATCTATGTGGGCAACCTGCCTTTCTCTGCTGACGAGGCCTCGGTTCGCGAGCTCTTCGCCCAGCACGGCACGGTTGAGTCCGTTGCCCTCCCGACCGATCGCGAGACCGGCCGTCCCCGTGGCTTCGGCTTCGTCGAGATGCCGCAGGCCGATGCGCAGCGCGCCATGCAGGCGCTCAACGGCTATTCGATGGGTGGTCGGCCGCTGCGCGTCAACGAGGCGCAGGACCGGCCCCGCACCGGCGGTGCGGGCCGTCCGGGCGGCGGTGGCCGTCCGGGTGGCGGCTACGGCGGTGGCGGTGGCGGCCAGCGTCGCTGGTAGACCGTCGACTGAAAGCTGGGCCCGGGAGGCGACTCCCGGGCCCTTTTCTTTGCCTCACCACATCGCGCGCAGCCGCGCGCCGACGTCGAGCGGCGAGCCGCGGCTCGCCGGCGCAGCTTCGGTCTCGGGCGCCACGGGCCAGCAGAGTTCGTCGAACTGCGCCCGGACTGGCGCGCTCAGAAACCGGCTGCGCGCGGCCGTCACGTAGCGATCGCCGACCGGCGATTGCTGCGTCACGTAGAAACGCAGTGGCGCAACGAGGTGCAGATCGCGCCTTGCGCGTGTCATCGCCACGTACAGCAGGCGCCGTTCCTCCTCGATCGATTCGGCGCGGCCCGCGGCGAACTCCGAGGGAAAGCTGCCATCGGTGACGTTGAGCACGTACACGGCTTCCCACTCCTGCCCTTTCGCCGAGTGCACCGTCGACAGGATCAGATAATCCTCGTCGAGGAGCGGTTCTCCGGACAGGTCCCCGGTCGCCTGCGGCGGGTCGAGGGTCAGCTCGGTGACGAAGTCGCGGCGTGTGGCGTACTGCGGCGCGATCCTCTCGAGCTGCTCGAGATCGGCGCGCCGCGCCGCGAACTGTTCGTAGAGACGCTCGAGCTGGGGCTCGTACCAGGCGCGCACGCGCGCCAGCTGCCCGGCCCACTGCGCCTCCGCTGCGCCGATCGCGAGCAGCAGCTCGCTCAGGGCGGTCCAGGGCTCGCGCGCCCCCGACGGCACTCGCAGCTCCGGCAGCCGCGCGAAGCGGAAGCCTACCGAGTCGAATTCGTCGCAGAGACGCGCCGCGTTCGCCGGGCCCATGGCCGGCAGCAGCTGCAGCACGCGAAAGGCTGCGATGCGGTTGCGCGGATTGTCGGCGAAGCGCAGCACCGCAAGCAGATCCTTGACGTGCGCCGCCTCGAGAAAACGCAGACCGCCGTATTTCACGAACGGGATGTTGCGGCGCATCAGCTCGAACTCCAGCACGTCGCTGTGATCGGCCGCGCGGAACAGCACCGCCTGCCGGCGCAGATCGACGCCGCGCTCGCGCGCCTCCAGCACGCGCTCGATCACGTAGCCGGCCTGGGCCTGATCATCCTGCACGAGCACGTAACGCGGGCGCGGACCGATGTCGCGCGTGCTGCGCAGGTTCCTCGGATAAGGCGCATCGGCCTGCGCCAGCAGCGCGTTCGCGGCATCGAGCACCGCCTGCGTCGAGCGGTAGTTCTCCTCGAGCGTGACCACGCGCGCCGGCGGATCGAAACCGCGCGGAAACTCGCGGATGTTCTCCACCGTCGCGGCGCGGAAGGAATAGATGGCCTGCGCGTCGTCGCCGACGACTGTGACTCCCGTGCCATCGGGCTTGAGCGCCGCCAGGATCGCCGCCTGCAGGCGATTCGTGTCCTGGTACTCGTCGACCAGCACGTGATCGAAGCGCGCGCCGACGGCGGCGGCGACCTCCGGCTCGGCCATCATGAGCTGCCAGTAGAGCAACAGATCGTCGTAGTCGAGTAACTGCTGGGCGAGCTTCGCTTCGACGTACTCACGACAGAGCGCGCCGATCGCCTCCTCCCACGGCAGACACCACGGAAACGCGAGCTCCAGCGTCCGGCGCAGCGGTTGCTGCGCGTTGATGCGGTGGGAATAGATCGCAAGACACGTATCCTTGCGCGGAAAGCGCTTGTCGGTCCGGGCCAGGCCGAGCCGCTCGCGAACCACGTCCATCAGATCCGCGGCATCGGCCCGGTCGAGCACGCTGAAGCCCGGATCGAGCCCGAGGCGCGGTGCGTGCAGGCGGATCAGCCGGTGTCCGATCGCGTGAAAGGTCCCGGACCAGGGCAGGCGCAGCACGGCGGCACCCGCTGACGTCGCGCCGGCGCGCGTCTCCGAGGCGGCCGCGACGGTCCGCTGCGCCCGGCGGGTCATCTCGAGCGCGGCGCGGCGCGTGAAAGTCAGCAGCAGCATGCGCTCGGGCGCCACGCCGGCGAGCAGCAGGTAGGCGACGCGGTGCGCGAGGGTGCTGGTCTTGCCCGTCCCGGCGCCGGCGATGACGAGCAGCGGACCCGCGGCGAGCCCGCCACCGGCGAGCGACTCGCCGTGGCGCACCGCTTCGCGTTGCGCGTCGTTGAGCGCATCGAAGACGGCGGTCGCGGGCATCGATCATGGCACTATAGGACACGCCTGTATGGATATCCAGCATACCCCCGGGACCGCGCCCGCGAGGCGCTGAGATCCCTCTGCGGTACGGCAACCTGGTTCCCGACCGCGCCCCTCGCGACTACGCGTCTTGGCTCCCGGCCGTACGGCGGTGGTTCGAGCTTTCTCTCCTCAATCCTTGCCCGGTGAAGTCAGATCGCCGCCGACTACAAAGCCAGCGATGTGGGCTGCGGGCGGTGGGGTCGTATTCAGGTGCCCCATGAAGGTGAGCCGAAGCGTTTGGCCAACCTTTCCAAGTCGCAAGTTCCTATCGCCGAGCGAGAAGGACTCATTCGACGTTACCGTGAGAACAAAGGTGGCGGTGAATGATCCGGTGACCGTGTCAATGATGACCTGGTGCCTGAGGCTCGCCGCAAGAACCGGGGTCCCATCGGCAAACGAATCAGGATTGGCAAAGTCTCCGTTAGGCACAGCCTCGAAATAGATCGTGGATGTTCCGTCACGATCTATGACTCGCATCGGGCCATTGTTGATCACCGCTGTCGTGGTGGTGTCGTTGGAGAAGCTGAAAAGCGCCGTAGTCTCATTCTGAGGAGTGCCACTGAAGATCGTCGCCGTGTCGATGCCATTGATGTAATTGAGATAGCCGAACTGGAACGAGCTGGCACCGTCATTGATCACTTGACCGACCAATTCCATCGACACATCGTCGGCGGCATTTTTCCAGGTATCCGGCAATGCCGGAACGGACGCAGTGGTCAGCAGGCCCCACGCCAGGAGTGCTCTGAGGTTTGCTTCCGTTCTGATGCCCATGGTGTTCTCCCTGGCGTTCCTGCTCGAAATTTCCCCGAGTCGGGGCATGCTTCCTGCACCGGAGACCCCGGGTCCTGATGAATCCTTGATATCGTCCTGATATTGTTCTCACTCGGGGGTTCTCCACACGCAACCTCCAGGCATTCGGGATGAATGCAGCGGCAGACTTCCCGGCGAACCGGGCGCTCGAGCAAGGCTTTCAGCTGGGCGAACTCAGAATTGACCCGCTGGCGGGCGAGGTATCCGGTGCCGGCGGGAGCGAGAAGCTCGACCCGAAGGTCATGAATGTGCTCGTGTTGCTGGCGCAGCACGCGGGACACGTCGTCCTCCGAGAAGACCTGCTCGCGCAGCTGTGGCCGAAGACCGTCGTGACCGACGATGCGTTGTCGCGGTGCATTTACGAACTGCGCAGGCAACTCAGCCTGGCAGGCGGCGACGAGCGCTACCGGACGATGCTCGAGACGGTGCCGAAGCGAGGCTACCGACTCAATGGCGAGATCGCGGCGTTACAGTCGCAGCCCGAACCTCGCCCGCGAATCCGGTCGAATCGGTCCTTACTGGCACTGGCCATCCTCGTCCCCGCCGCAGTCCTGCTTTGGTTTGCCGCCGGTCGTCAGATGAGCGGATCAAGCCCGGAGGCGGAGCCCCCGTCTGCGGTGACCACGGCGAATTCAATCGCGGTACTGCCGTTCGTCGACATGAGCGCCCGGCAGGATCAGGCATACCTCTCGGACGGCATATCGGAGGAAATTCTCAATCGGCTGACGCGGTCCGGAAAGCTGCGGGTGATCTCACGAACGTCGTCGTTCAGCTTCCGGGACAAACCGGCAGACGTCCCGGAGATCGCCGCGCGGCTCAATGTCAGCCATGTGCTCGAAGGCAGCGTCCGCCGGTCCGGAGACCGCGTCCGGATCACGGCCCAGCTGATCGCGGCGTCCGACAATTCTCACGTCTGGTCGCAAACCTTTGACCGCAGACTCGGGGATCTGTTTGCGATTCAGGACGAGATTGCGGCCTCCGTCGCCAGCGCCCTGCAAGTTGCGCTCTCCGGAGGTGCTCCGCAGGGGCGGACGCCAGCCGGCGTCGACGCGTACGAGCGCTTCCTGCACGGCAGGTTTTTCTACAACCGTCGCGCGCCCGGCGACATGGAGCGTTCCGTCAAGTACTACGCGGACGCCGTTTCCATCGACCCTCACTACGCCGCGGCGTGGGCTGCCCTCGCTGGTGCGTACGCCCTGCTGGCCTGGAGAGAGGGACAGGCTCCCGATAAGACCCTGCAGGGGAAGCAGGGCGAAGCGGCGCGCAGGGCCGTCGAGCTCGATCCGGGCCTTGCAGTGGCCCACGCCCGCCTCGCGCAGTTCTACTGGCAGACGTCGGATGACAAGAAGGCTGACGAGCACTTGCGCGTGGCTGTGACTCTCGACCCAGACGACCCGCTCGTGTTGGGCTTTTCCAGCCACGCCATATCACGTGGTGATCTGGACGAGGCGGTCGCGCTGCAGCGCCAGCTGGTTTCACGGGATCCGCTGGCTGCTACGGGCAGAGCCAATCTGGCAGTGCTGCTGGTGGCAGACGGTCAACTGGACGAGGCGATGTCGGAGTATCGCAAGGTGCTGGAGCTCAGCCCCAGCGGAATGATCCGCCCCAGGGGAAGTGCAGACTCACAAGGCACGGACGCCAGATCGGAAATCAACATTGAGATCGTCCGCATCCTCGTCCTGCAACGGCGCTACGACGAAGCACAGTCGGCTATCGCGCAGTTCCCGGAAGGCAAGTTTCGTGATCACGGGCTGGCGCTGCTGTGGGACGTGCCCGGTCGCCTGCCCGAAGCAAACCTCGCGCTTCAGCGACTGGCGGCGCAGCCCGAGAACATTGCCGACAGCATCCGACTGGCCGATGTGTACGCCTTCCGCCGGATGAGCCAGGAAGCGTTTGCGTCGCTGCAGGGAAGAATGGAAGCGCTCGAACGCGACGAGAATGGGCGGTTCTGGATCAGGGTCTTCCAGCGCGAGCTGAACGTGTCGCCTTTCCTGAAACCGCTGCACGCCGATCCTCGCTGGGCGGCGCTGATGGCAGAAGACGACTGACGACCGCGCCTTCGGTCAGTCGGTGAGGATCCCGGCGGCGCGCAAGGTGTCGGCGTCCGGCACCCAGATGTCCTTCGGTGGCACGGCGTTGCTCGCCAGCAGGAACTGTGGATCGACGCCGCGGTACAGCATCCACGCGTTGAACTCGCGATTACCGTCGCCGATGCCCGTCGCCGCCGAGCCTGCGTGGAAGCCGAGCGTACCGCCGGCCGCCAGCGTGCGGCGCGCGCCGCCGGCGAAGGCGAGCGTGCAGGCGCTGGAGCATTGCGCACTGACGCGCGTGACGAGCCCGCGTCGCTCGATCTGCTCGGCCACGCGTACGGCTTCTGCGACCCACCCGCCCGGGCTCGCGAGCTCGACGGTCTCGGCGTCCGGCGCCCCCGCGAGCACGCGCGTGAACTCGCGGGCGATGCCGGCCTGGAATTCGCCGTCGAGACGAATCGTGTGCGTCGGCGCATCGTAAACGATCTGCCACGTCGAGCCCGGCAACGAGCGCACCGCGCCCTTGGCGTAGGCGCCGGTCTGCGGCGCGTCGATCAGCACCGTCCACACCCACAATGGACCGAGCAGCATGAAGACCGTCGCACGCACGTCGCGCACCAGCCAGAGGCGGCAACCGCGCGCGGGCGGCAGGCGGCGCAGCGCGCGCAGCAATGCCAGCCCCGCGGCGGTCAGCGCCACGGTCACCAGCGGTATGGTCGCGGCGGCGAGCGTTTCGACGAGCAGAGGCGCATCGGCGTCGCCGTCGACGCGGATCCGCAGCGCGATCGCGGCCGCCGTCAGCGCAGCCGCCGGCAGGAAGACGCAGAGCGCGGTGACACGCGCCCCGAGCCCGCCGCCCTGGGCGCGCTCGTAGACGCGTCGCAGCCAGCCGGGCGCGCACTCCGGCGCGCCCCGCTCGCGACCGCGGAGCGCACACGCTTGCAGCATCAACAGCGGCGGCATCACCGCCTCGAAAAGATGGATGGCGTTGGCCAGTGGCTGCTCGGCCCAGCGCATCGGAACGAACACCGTGTCGAGGCCCGCGAGCATGAAGTACGGCAGAACGACAAGGCCGGCCGCCCGGGTCGCCTGTGCGCCGAACGTGCGACGAATCGGCACGGCGAGCAGTACCGCGGTGACGAGACCCACGAGCGTATCCTGGAGAGGCAAGGACAGCAGCGCGTACGGACCCCCAGCGCCGGGCATCTCCCAGGCGCTCACCGCGCTCCCGAAACCGTTCACGGCGCGGAAGAAGAGCCAGGCGAAGACCGGCAGCGCGGTGAGCGCGCGGCGCGACATCGCCGCCGGCCCGTCAGGGGCCCGAACGGCCGGCCAGCGCATTACCCACACGAGCAGCAGCACGAGCCACCACGCTCCCGAGACCAGGCGCGCGGAGACCACCACGTCCACCGCAACGAAGGCCAGGAACGCAGCGCTCGCTACACGTGAAGCCCGTGTCGGCGTTTCCGATTCCACGGTCCCAGAGCTTCCACAGCCGGAGGGGTCGCGACCGTGCAGGGGTCACACAACGGGGAATGTGCCTGGATCTGTGAGCCAGGTCCGCGGAACTGTTGGCATCCCGGCGCGGCGCGCTCAGCGGATCAGCTTCAGCAGCCGCGCCTTCGCCGCGCTGTACGGCGGATAGCGCAGCGGCGTGTCGAAGCGGAAGCCGCGCGTCATCACCGGCTTCATGTGGCTGAAGGTCTCGAATCCGTACCAGCCGCTGTAGCGACCCATGCCGCTCGCACCGACTCCGCCGAACGGCAGCTCCGGCGACACCATGAAGATCACGGCGTCGTTGACACACACGCTGCCCGCCGAAAGCGTGTCACGCACCGCGTCCGCCAGGGCGTCGTCGCGCGTGAAGACATAGAGCGCCAGCGGCTTCGGGCGCGACGCCACCAGCTTCATGGCCGAGGCCATGTCCTCGACGGCGATCACCGGCAGCACCGGGCCGAAGATCTCCTCGTGCATCAGCGCGCTGTCCGCGGGTGGGTCCAGCACGATCGTGGGCTCCACGTAACGCGCGGCGACATCGACGCGGCCGCCACGGTAGATCCGCTGCCCTTCGAGCAGCTGCGCGAGCCGCGCAGCATGACGCTCGGTGGCGATGCGGCCGTAATCCGGGCTCGCCGCCGCATCCTCGCCATAGAAGTCGCGGATGCGGCGCACCAGCGCTTCGAGCAGCGGCGCGGCCACCGCGCGGTCGACCAGCACGTGATCGGGCGCCACACAGGTCTGGCCCGCGTTGAGAAACTTGCCCCAGGCGATGCGCGACGCCGCCACCTCTAGATCGGCGTCGCGAGCCACGAGGCAGGGGCTCTTGCCGCCCAGCTCGAGCGTTACGGGCGTCAGATGCCGGGCCGCCGCCGCCATGACGATCCGCGCCACCCGCTCGTTGCCGGTGTAGAGGATGTGGTCGAAGCGACGCTCGAGCAGGGCGGTCGTCTCGGCGACGCCGCCTTCGATTACCGCGACGGCGTCGGGATCGAGATACGCGGGCACGATCCGCGCCAGGGCGGCGGAGGTGTGTTGCGCGATCTCGGAAGGCTTGACGATGGCGGCATTGCCGGCGGCCAGCGCGCCGACCAGCGGCGCCAACACCATCGACAGCGGGTAGTTCCACGGCGCGATGATGAGCACCACGCCTTTCGGCTCGGGCACGATACGGCTGCGTCCGGGCTGCGCCATGATCGGCGTGCGCACCCGGCTGCCGCGCACCCAGCGCGCGAGGTGCCGACGCGCATAGCTTGCTTCCTCGATAACGAAGCTGGTCTCGGACAGGTATGTCTCGAAGGGGCTCTTGTTGAGATCGAGCCGCAGGGCTTCGGCGAACTCCGCCTCGCGCTCAGCGAGCATCCGTTCGATAGCCGCCAACTGGCCACGACGCCAGCCGACCGGCCGCGTCCGCCCGGCATCGAAGGCCGTTCTGAGGCGTCGCAGCGTATCGTCGATCACGATCGTACTCCGGTCGGCACATTCTGCATTTCCGCGTTGACCTCACGTGCCACTCCCTTGTGCCACGAGCCGCGCGGACATGGAGAATGTGCCCGACGTTAACACAGCCGGCGGGCGGTTGCTGCGCTGCAGCAAACCGGCGCCCCGTAGGAGGAATCAGCATGCCGGAGCACGTCCGCGAGATCTTTCAGGGGCGAGTGCTGCGCCTAACCGTCGAGGAGGTCCGGCTACCCAACGGCGAGCTGGCCACCCTGGAGGTCGCGCATCATCCTGGCGGGGCGGCCGTCGTGGCCATCGACGGCCAGGACCGTGTATGCCTGCTGCGTCAGTTCCGTCACGCAGCGGGCGGCTGGGTGGATGAGTTGCC
Source organism: Steroidobacteraceae bacterium (assembly GCA_052039045.1). Lineage (GTDB taxonomy): Bacteria > Pseudomonadota > Gammaproteobacteria > Steroidobacterales > Steroidobacteraceae > DATJKD01. Next base: position 6,734 of record JBQGDL010000079.1, on the reverse strand, counting down.
GGCTGGCAAGCTCGATGGCGGCGAGCCTCCCCTCGCCTGCGCCCAGCGCGAGCTGGTTGAAGAGGCCGGCATGCGCGCCGACCGGTGGACCGTGCTCGGCAGTTTCTTCACCTCGCCGGGTGTCTTCACCGAGGTAATCCACGTGTTCCTCGCGCAAGGGCTCGCGCCGGTCGCGATGCGCCCGGAAACGGACGAGGTTCTCGAGGCCCACTGGCTGCCGTTCGACGCGGCGCTGTCGCTTGCCCGAACGGGGAGTCTCCGGGACGGCAAGAGCATCGTCGGACTGATCTGGGCAGAGCAGTACCGCGCGGCGCGCGGCGCTTGCACCGGCGCGGAGATTGCGTGACGCAGTGCACACTTCCCGAAATCGGAGACCCGCTACCATCACCGTTGTGGATCGAAGTTCGCGGAGTGCTGGACATGCCCAACCGAGCGCGCGCCACTGAAGGGGAAGGTGGACGCGACATCGCCGCGGAGCGCGGCTCGGCACCGGACGGGGCGGCCGGGACGATGCCCGGCGACGAACCGCCGTCGGGCAGCAACACTGAGTCCGCCGCGCCGGGACAGCTTGCGCTCGACGATCGCGGCAATGTGAGCTGGGAATGGGCCGACGATCCTCAGCTGCTCGCCGACGACCTGGTTGGCAACACGGCGCGCCTGCGTGCATTGGCTCCGAGCGATCTCCAGCTCGCCGACGACGATGTCACAGCGGTCAATCGCGACCTGGCCTCGGCGAGGGGGCAGCCGATTGCCGTCCGCAAGACGCAACGTACGGGCTACAACCCGTACGACAGCGGCGACTCGACCAAGGAGTCCCGAAAGAAGAAGCGCGACCTGCGCCGGCTCGGCGAGTGGATCGAGCTCAGGAAGCGCATGCGCGACAAGCCCGGCAAGGGCTAGGCGCGGATCACGACCACTGCGCCGCGTGGCGCAGCTTCGACTGGCTTCCCAGACGATAGAACCGACGCAGCTCGGCGAGCAACGCCTCCGGCTGCGCGCGGCGCCGGCGCAGGAAGCGCTCCTCGAGCCGGCGGCAGAACCGCGCCGCGCAGCGATGCGCCTCCTCATAGCGCGTGCGCTCCGCGTCGGCGAGCTGCGGCAGGAAGCCCGCGCGCTCGAAGAGCCGATAAAACAGCTCGGCGGGAAACCGCCCGCCGCGCTGCTCGAGCATCAGGCGCAGGGCGCTCGCATACTTGTCGACCTCGGCCTGCAGCTCGAGCTCGAGCAGCGAGATCTCGCGGCTGCGATCGGTGTTCCAGACCACGTAATGGAAGTGGCTGACCCCCTCGAGCGCCGTGCAGTAGTCGGCCAGATTGCGCTCGTCGAGCGACTGCAACGGACAGCGCTGCGCAAGCCGGCCGAGCACCGCAGCGTCGAGATACAGGCTCAGCTCGAGGCCGTCCGCCGCCTCGGCCAGCAGCAGCTGCTCGTCCGCGGGGGGCGGCCGGTCGCGGCCGGCAAGCTGCGCGGCACGCGCCGCGTCGGTCACCAGGAAATCATGGACGTCGTGCGCCGCGGGCGCGTCGTACATCCGTGCGAGCAGGCCCTGCAGGTCTCGCAGCAGACCTCTCGCCGGGAGTGCGCTCAATTGGGCGCCCGCGCGACCGGCACCGGGGTCGGCACCACGCCGAGACGCTGCAGGATCTCCCGCGCGCGCGGGCTCCCGGTCTTGAGCCAGATCTCGTATTGCCGCAGCACGTCGGCGTCGGTATGGCGGTGCGACATTTCGCTGACCTCATTCAGCGCGTCGACCAGCCGCTGGAACTTCACGGCGAGCTCGGTGAACACGCCGCCGAGGGCGCGCCCCCAGGTACCGCGCCCGCAGCTCTCGGCCAGCGTGCCATAGGCGCGGCCGCCCATCGCGATGTGATAGTCGATGTCGACGAGCTTGCGGGCGAATCCCTGCGGGAACAGTCCCGCCACGAACAGCGACACGTCGCCGAGGCGCTGCAGCGCCCGCGTGCGGCGCTCGGACGTGGTGGCGGCGGTCGCTTCGGCCAGCATCACCGCGAGCGGCCGCAGACGCACGCCCTCCGGCGTGCGCTCGAAAAGCGCCTCGGAGCGGGAAAACATCGTGAGCATGTTGACGACGTAGTGCTCGGTGTGGGCGTCCACGTCGACCTGCTGGTGCGCGAGCGCATCGTGCACGGAATCGCGGAAGAACTCCTGCAGGCCGCGCACGTCGAGCGTGGCCGTATCGTCCCTCGCGGCCACTCGCGGCTCGAACCGTCGCTCTGCGTCCAGCGACTTCATGGCCCGAACATAGCCAACCGACGCGGCACGGACAAGCAGACGACTGCGACCTGCTGCACGAAACGCGTCGGAAAATGGCGGCAAACCATGTCGGAAACCGCAACACGGGCCAGATGGCGGCGGCCGCGGTCAATCACTGTAGACCGGCGAGCAGCGCGTCGAGTTCGACCAGCGAGCGAATGTTGTGCTCCGGGGCCGTGCTGCGCGCCGGCCACGGCGCGCCGCTGCGGTTGAGCCACACCGGCCGGACGCCCGCACCGCGCGCACCTTCGACGTCGGCGTCCGGGTCGTCGCCGACGTGTGCCACGCGCGCGGCATCGAGGCCCGCGTCGTCCAGCAGCCGGCGGAAGATCCGCGGGTCGGGCTTGAGCACCCCGACATCGCGCGCCGAAAGGCTGCGCTCGAAGAAATGTGCGAGCCCGATCACGGCCAGGTCCGCGTTGCCGTTGCTGATCGCGAACAGCCGACAGCGCCCCCTGAGCGCCGAGAGCGCGGGCAGCACATCGTCATACAGCACGACGTCGTTCCGCGCGCGATAGAACACCTCGAAGGCCTCGTCGGCCATGCTCTCCGCGTAGCCGGTCTCGTGCGCCAGGCGGCGCAGGGTCTCGAGCCGCAGCCAGGTGAAATCGTGCTGCATGGCCGGCTGCTCGGCTGCGACCCGGACGCGCAGCTCGTGCATCGAAGCGAGCGTGTGCCGCTCGAGGACGCGGGGGTAGGCGCGTCCGAGAAACTCGCCCAGCAGCTGCTCGGCGCGCAGGATCACCGGTACCACGTCCCAGAGCGTGTTATCGAGGTCGAAGATCAGCGCGTCGATCCGCAAGGCACGCTCCGGTTGCATGGATCGTGGCATAGTCGCGCGGCCGCCGCACGCGCCGGAGCATTGCCGCATGTACCGTCCATCCGACTTTGGCACCCGCTTCACGCGCCGCACCGCCGCCGCGGAGCTGATGCTGGACCTCGCCGCCGCGGCGTCGGCACCGGGACCCGTATGCATGCTGGGCGGCGGCAATCCTGCGCGAATTCCGCAGGTCGAGGCGGTCTACGCGCGGCGGCTGGCCGAGATCGCAGGAGACACGGCGCAATTCGGCCGCTTCGCCGGGCACTATTCGCATCCCGCGGGCGATCCGGCGTTTCGCGACGCGGTCGCCGCGGCGCTGTCGAACGACTTCGGCTGGCAGCTCGAGCGGCACAACGTGGCGCTCACCGCCGGCAGCCAGCTCGGCTTCTTCTTTCTCTTCAACTGGCTCGCAGGTCCGCAGCCCGGTGGAGTGCAGCGGCGCCTGTGGCTGCCGCTCGCACCCGAGTACATCGGCTACGCCGATCTCGGCATGGCGGATGGCGTTCTGGTCTCGCAGCCGGCGCGCATCGAGCGCCAGCGCGACAGTTTTTTCAAGTACCGCCTCGACACGGAGCGTCTTGCGCCGCCGGACGATCTGGCCGCGATCTGCGTCTCCCGGCCGACCAATCCGTCCGGCAACGTGCTGACGCAGCACGAACTGCAGCACCTGGATGCGGTGGCGCGCAGCCGCGGCGTGCCGCTCGTGATCGACGCCGCGTACGGGCGGCCCTTTCCCGGTCTGCAGTTCGACGACCCGAGTGCCTTCTGGAACGAGAACGTGATCCTGTGCCTGAGCCTGTCGAAGCTCGGTCTGCCCGGCGCGCGCACCGGCATCGTTGTCGCCGACCCGTCGGTCGTCGAGGCGGTGACTTCGTTCAATGCCACGGCCGCGCTCGCGCCCGCCGGCACCGCGGCGACTATCGTCGAGCCGCTGCTCGAGAGCGGCGAGCTCGCCCGGCTGTGCCGCGACGTCGTCCGCCCGCACTACGCGGCGCGCTGCGGCGAGACCATCGACCGGCTGCGTGCGGCTTTTCGCGACCTGCCGCTCGTCATCCATCGGCCGGAGGGCACGTTCTTCCTCTGGCTATGGTTTCCGGAGCTGCCGATCACGAGCGCCGAGCTTTACCAACGGCTCAAGGCGCGTGGCGTGTACGTGATCTCCGGTCATCACTTCTTTTTTGGGCTCGAGGCGGATTGGCCGCACCGCCAGGAATGCCTGCGGATCAATTACTCCCAGGCACCGGAGAGCGTCGCCCGCGGCATCGAAATCCTCGCCGACGAGGTCGGTCGCGCCTACGCCTGAGGTTGCATCGTCCGACAGCCGTGGCGGCGTTCCACGGCGTTTGGACGGCGTGCGACCTTGCTAGACTGGCGCGGGTCACGAGGAGACGACCATGCGCCGATACCCAGCGCTCCTGGCCGCCGCGCTGCTCGCGGTCGGCGGCTGCGCGACCAACCCGGTGACCGGCAAGCGGGAATTGAGCTTCGTCTCCGAGGCGCAGGAGATCCAGATCGGCCAGCAGCAGTACGCGCCCTCGCGGCAGGCGCAGGGCGGCGACTACGTCACCGACCCGGCGGTTAACAACTACGTGCGCCAGGTCGGCAACAAGCTCGCGGCGGTGGCGGATCGCAAGCTCCCGTACGAGTTCGTGGTCATCAACAGCAGCGATCTCAACGCCTGGGCGCTGCCCGGCGGCAAGCTCGCGATCAACCGCGGGCTGCTGACCGAGCTCAAGAACGAGGCCGAGCTCGCCGCCGTGCTGGGCCACGAGATCGTCCACGCCGCCGCGCGCCACGGCGCGCAGCAGATGGAACAGGGGCAGCTGCTGCAGATCGGCGCCGCGATCGCCTCCATCGGCGCCGCCGCCTACGGCGGCTCGGCGCTCGGCGAGATGGTCGGCCAGGGCGGCATGCTCGGCGCGCAGCTCGTCTCGGCGAAGTTCGGCCGCGACGACGAGCTCGAAGCCGACCGCTACGGCATGAAGTACATGAAGGCCGCGGGCTACGATCTGCAGGCGGCGGTCGCGCTGCAGGAACTGTTCGTGCGCAAGTTCTCCGAGGGCAAGGAGCAGGACTGGATGACCGGCCTGTTCGCGAGCCATCCGCCCTCGCCCGAACGCGTGGCGGCGAACAAGCGCACCATGGCCGAGATGGGCGGCCCCGGGGGCGATCTTGGTGCCGACCGCTACCGCGCCGGCATCGCCAACGTGCTCAAGGACGCGCCTGCGTATGCCAAATACGACCAGGCGGTAGCGGCCGCCAACAAAGGCGATGTCGCCGGGGCCAGGCGCCTTGCGGGCGAGGCCGCGAAGCTGCAGCCGCGCGAGGCGCGCTTCCACAGCCTGCTCGGCGAGCTCGAGCTGCACCAGAAGGATCCGAAGGGCGCACTCCCCCACCTCGATAAGGCTCGCGATCTCGACCCCGGCTATTTCAAGCCGATCGCGCTCGAGGGCATCGCGCAGTACGAGCTCGGCAACCGCGCGGCCGCCGAGCCGGCCCTCAACCGGGCGATGGAGCTTCTGCCGAACGGGCCAAGCGCCTACTACCTCGGCCGCATCGCGGAGGACCAGGGCAACACCGCGCGGGCCGTCGAGTACTACAAGATGGTCGCCGGTTCGAAATCGAAGCTGGGCAAGGAGGCGCAGGCGCGGCTCGCACGCCTCGACCTCGCACAGAATCCGGACGACTACCTGGCGATTCAGCCACAGCTCGACCAGAGCGGCCGCGTGTGGCTCACCGTCGGCAACCGCACCAGTGTGCCGGTGCGCAACGTTACCCTGCAGGTCGCGGTGGTGAACCAGGCCGGACAGGTGCACGCGGGTCCCGTGCGAGTCACGAGCGGCCGCGACGTCATCCCTCCGCAGCAGGCGGTGCGATTGGAGACCTCGCTGGGTCCCTACAGCTCCAACGAAGTGCTGAGATACGTCAAGTGGAAGGTGGAGAGCGCCCAGCCGGCGCAGTAAGCGCGGACCCGCTGGCGCAATGCCGGTGGAACGGTGAGTTCGAACATCCCAAGGCGCGATGTCGTCCTGTCAGGCCGGATAGTCTTCGTATCCAGGCATGGTCTTTAGCGGCAACTGCTCGGAATGCTCGAAATGCCCTTTTCCGGTAACGAAATTGACCTCTAGCCGAATACCGTCGGGGTCCTCGAAGAGCACCGAATAGTAGCCCGGAGCCCACGGTCCATGTTCGGGCGGATGGACTATCGTTACGTCGCGCTGGACGAGAAACGCATGCAGGGAATCGATCTCTTCCCGTGATCGAGCACGGAAGCAAATGTGATGGAGCCCGATACGCCGCTGGTCGAACTCGTGTTTCCGATTCGCTTCGGATGCACGAGTGACCGCTACCGCCGTTCGTCCCCCAACCATGTACAAGCCATTCGGGGCCTTCGCGACGGCCTTCATGCCCATGAAGCCCAGGACGTCTTCATAGAAAGGGATGGCCCGCTGAAGATCGTTGACCGTCAGTTGTATGTGAGCGATTCCATTGATCTCCATGATCGAACTAATCCCCCTTCAGGCGCCTCTTGATATCGACGTATGCAGTTTCGATCAGCTCCATAAGAGCTGTTGCATCGACGTTACGTTCGGGCCTGAGTTTCATCGCCGGATCTCGCTTGACCGACCTGGGAAGCCGC
>JBQGDL010000078.1:0-2705 GCA_052039045.1 Steroidobacteraceae bacterium | reverse complement strand
GGCTTGACCAGGGTTTCCTAGAGCAGGTCCTTGAGCCGGAACCACGCCATTGCAAGCACGAGCAGCGGCATGCGAAGCGACGCGCCGCCGGGAAAGTTGCGGTGCTCGAGCCGAGTGAAGAGATCGAAGCGCTCCGCCTGCCCCGCGATCGCTTCGGCGACGAGCAGGCCCGCCATCCCGGTGAGCGCGATGCCGTGGCCGGAGAACCCCTGCAGGTAGTACACGTGCGGCGCCAGCCGGTTGAAGTCCGGCGCACGGCTCATCGTGATGTCGACATAGCCGCCCCAGGCGTACTCGATGCGTGTGTCGGCAAGCTGCGGGAACACGCGCAGCATGCGCTGCCGCGTCGCGTTGCTGGTGTTGCGCGGGTTCAGGCCCGAGTAGCTGACGCGGCCGCCGAACAGCAGGCGGTGGTCCTCCGACGGCCGGAAGTAGTCGAGCACCCAGTTGACGTCCGATACCGCGATCGGTTCGCGCAGCAGTGCGCGCATCCGCGGCTCGCCCAGCGGCTGTGTGGCGACGATGTACGTGCCGACCGGCATGATGCGCGAGCGCATGGCCGGCACGAGATCGTCGAGCAGCGCGTTGCAGCAGATCGCGACGTAGCGGGCGCGAACGCGCCCCGTGTCGGTGCCGACGGTGGCGGGGTCGCTCAGATCGATGCGGGTGACGCCGCTTTCCTCGAAGATCCGCGCGCCGGCCGCCTCGGCCGCGACCGCGAGCCCGAGGGTGTAGTTGAGCGGATGCAGATGCCCGCTACGTGGATCGTACAGGCCACCGAGATACCGCCCGGATGCGATCCACTGCCGCACCTCGTCGCGCTCGAGCCAGCGCGTGCCCGCATAGCCGTAGGTGTCGGTCATCTCGCGCTGCCAGGCCTTGAGCTCCGTGACATGACGCGGCTTGATCGCGACGTGCATCTGCCCCCAGGTGAGCCCGCATTCGATCGCATGGCGCCGGATGCGGTCCCTCAGCAGGTCCACCGCCTCGACCGAGATGTCCCACATGCGACGTGCGGTCTCGATCCCGACGTGCTTCGCGAGCGTCTCCTGGCTGGCCGCGAATCCGGCGATCGCCTGGCCGCCGCTGCGGCCGGAGGCACCCCAGCCGACGCGCTCGCGCTCGAGAAGTACGACCCGGAAGCCGCGCTCCGCGAGATGCAGCGCCGTCGAGCAGCCGGCCAGGCCGCCGCCAACGACGCACACGTCGGCGGTCAGCTCGCCTTCGAGCTTCGGGCGGCGCGGCGCCGGGTTGGCGGTCGCGGCGTAGTAGGAATCGATGTGCCGGCTCGTCATGCGATTGCTCAACTCGTCGTCAGATACCATGCGTAGTCGAGCGGCGGGATGTGAGAGTTGAACTCGCGCATCTCGCCGCGGCGTGTGTTGACGTACAGGTCGGTGAATGCGTCACCGAAGTAGCTGCGGACGAATTCGCTGCGCTCGAACGCGGCCAGCGCCTCCGGCCAGGTGAGCGGGATCGTCGTCCGGCCGTTGCGATACGCGTTGCCCGCCAGGGGTGCACCGGGATCGAGTTGCCGCGTCAGGCCGTGATGCATCCCCGCGAGCACTACGGCAGCGAGCAGGTAGGGGTTGGCATCGGCGCCGGCGACGCGGTGCTCGACGCGCCGGCCGGCCGGTGGTCCGTGCGGGATGCGGAATGCGACGCCGCGGTTGTTGACCGCCCAGCTCGGGTTCAGCGGCACGTAGGCTTCCGGCTGGAAGCGGCGATAGGAGTTGGCGGTGGGCGCGCACACCGCCATCGTCGCATCGATGGTCGCGGTGAGCCCGCCGATCGCGTGCTTGAGCATCGGACTGCCCGCCGGATCGTCCGCGGCGAACAGGTTGCGACCCTCGGTGTCGATCAGGCTGACGTGCAGGTGCGCGCCGCTGCCCGCCTGGTCGCGGTAGGGCTTCGGCATGAAGGTCGCCTCCATGCCGTGCTTGAGCGCGATGCCGCGGACCAGCCGTTTGAGACGCACGGCGTGGTCGCAGGCGGCGAGCGCGTCCGGCACGTGATGCAGGTTCACCTCGAACTGGCCTGGACCGTACTCCGCGAGCACCGTGCCCGCGGGCACGGACTGGGCACGCGCCGCCGCATCGACGTCGGCGAGCAGGGTCGAGTACTCGTTCAGATCCGCCATCGAGTTGATCTGGGTGCGGAACTCGCGCCGCCCGGTGAGCGGCTGGCGCGGCGGCTGCGCGCAGCCCTCGGCCGTACGTTCACGATCGACCAGATAGAACTCGAGCTCGACGGCCATCACCGGCGTGAGGCCGAGATCGCGGAAGTGGCGCAGCACGCCCGCGAGTACGTGGCGCGGATCGCCGTGGAACGGCCGCCGATCGTGCTCATACATGCTGACCTGCATCTGCGCGAACTCCGTACCCAGCCAGGGTACCGGTGCGAGCGAACCCGCCACCGGAAGGCAGATGCGATCGGCGTCGCCGTCGTCGAAGCCGAGCCCGGTGGCCTCGACCGTTCCGCCGCGCACGTCGAGTGCGAACATCGACGCCGGCAGCAGCAGCCCGTCGCGCCCGACCGCATCGAGCTCCGCGACGTTCACGCGCTTGCCGCGCAGGATGCCCATCAGGTCGGGCAGCAACAGATCGATGAAACGCACCTCGGGATGCGCCGCCGTCCAGGCACGAGCCTGTGCGATGTCGGCTGGCTGCGGCATGGGGACCCCAAACGTTTAGGATTTAGCGACA
>JBQGDL010000077.1:0-3996 GCA_052039045.1 Steroidobacteraceae bacterium | reverse complement strand
AGCGAACCTGTCTTCGACGACGACGTTCGGGACGCACTCGCCGCGCTGCACCCGGGAGTACGCGTATCGGTGCTCCTGCGCGATGTCGACGGACTGACGTACGACGAGATCGCCGCCGCCTTAGGCGTCGCCCGAGGCACCGTCGGCAGCCGAATCCACCGCGGACGTGCGCAGTTGCGAACTGCGCTTGCACACCGCTCGCCCCGCATCCGCCAGGCCACCGCGGCCACCCCGTGATGTCCTCGGCATAACCGGAAACCCCACCGGGAACACCGGCGGCTGAGCACATGCAGCCCAGGCGTGTCACGGGTTGCCAGGCCGTACGGCCTATGCGCAGGCCTTCAAGAGCGCGGTGGGCAACTCTCGACGGGAGCTGACGCCGAGCTTGGCGAACACCTTGCGCAGGTGCCATTCGACCGTCCGCGCGCTGAGGAACAGCCGAGTCCCGATCTCCGGGTTCGTCAGACCATCGCCGGCCAGCCGGGCGATCTGAGCCTCCTGGGGCGTGAGATGGTCCCGCGTCTCGACGGCGCGCCTGCGCACCTTCTCGCCAGTGGCAAGAAGCTCGCGGCGGGCGCGGTCCGCGAACGCCTCCATGCCGATCGTGGCGAGCATGTCGTGGGCGGTGCGCAGCTGCTCGCGCGCGTCCCTGCGCCGGGCTTCGCGGCGGAGCCACTCGCCGTAGAGCAGGTGGGCGCGGGCGAGCTCGGGTCGTAGGGACGTCCGGCTCAGGCGATCGATCGCCTCGCGATACAGCGGCTCGGCGGCCTCACTCTCGCTCAGCAGTGCTCTCGACCTAGCGTGGATGCCGAGCGCCCAGTCGGCGTCGCACGCCTCCGTGTGCTCGCCGAGCCTAGTGAGGGCGCCCCGTGCGAGTTCGGCGTTATCGGATCTCGTGGCAGCCTCGATCAACTCGCTCAACGCCCACGAAGCGAGGTGGATCTCCGGTGTGTGCTCACTCGCCTCCACAGCAGCCGCGAGAGCCTCTTCATGGCGGCCGAGGCCGTTCATGAGCACGGATTTGGCCCATTGTGCGTACTGGAGAGCAGTCCCCTGGCCGCCGACAGTGGCTTGTGCGATGACATCGGCGATCAACTCAGAGGCCCTGGCCTCGTCACCGCGGATCCCCGCGAGCGCGATCGCAGCGTGCGGGGCGATGCGGGTCCTGGTCGCCTCCTTGACGGCATCAACCTCCGCTATCAGCAGCGCGGCACTGGTGAAGTCGCCGCCAAACGCAGCGGCTTGCCCGCACGCGTTATCCACGACGGCGAGGGCCTCGAGCGCGCCGGAGTCGCGGGCGATCTGAACCGCGCGCATGCCGATTTCCAAACCTCGGTCGTAGTCCCAAATCAAGTTCGCCGCCCGCGTCGCGAGCCAACCCCACCGGAGCACCTCCTCCACCGAGATGTCGGTACTCGTGAACGCAGCGACTGCGCGCCGGAGCGTGGGCACTGCGGCGGCGCGCCCGTCGGTGAACACCAATGCCAAGCCGTCCAGCAGCAGATCGCAAGGAAGAGGAGGATCAACCGGATCGGGCGCAGTCGCCACGGCGCGGGACACGTCGAGCAGGCTGCCGCCCGCGCCCGCCAGCCGGCCGGCGAAGAGCGCTGCGGCCCACGCATCGAGATACGTGTTGCGCGACAGGCGTATGTCGAGCGTCTCGAGCTTTCTCGCTGCCTGGAGCAGCAGCAGCGGAGCGTCGCTACCGCGGTTCTGGGCAAACGCGACCTCGGCCCGAAGCCGATCCACCAGGGCTCGCCCGAGGTCATCGAGCGGTCCGGTCTCCGCAATCGCCACCAGCCTAAGCGCCGCCTCGTACTCACCGGCGTCCAGGCTCGCCTGGGATGCGGTCAACGCTCGACCTGCGCGTCGGGCGGGCTCCTGTGTTAAAGCGACCGAGCGCTGCAGAAACGCGGCCGCCGCGGCCAATCCGCCGCGAGCGTGCGCTCGCCCGGCCGACCGCTCAAGCTCGGCAGCCACCTCCTCGTCCGGAGCGAGCGTGGCGTGAGCCAGGTGCCAGGCGCGACGATCGGGGTCGATCTCGGGATCGGTGGCCGCGGCCAGGGCACGATGCGCCTTACGGCGTTCTTCGGGCGACGCCGCCCCGTAGACCGCCGAGCGCAGCAGCGGATGGCGGAACGCCACCCGCGAGCTGATTTCGAGCAAGCCGTCCGCCTCTGCAGGCGCTGCTGCCTCACTTGAGATATCGAGCTCAGACACTGCACGCCAGACGACACTCGGATCACCAACCGGATCAGCCGCTGCCACCAGCAAGAACTGCTGGGTCTCAATGGGCAGCCGCTCCACCCGACGGCGGTAGCTCATTTCGATCCGGCGTGGCAACGGCAATCCGCCCGGAATCGCAAAGCCGCCCGCCAAGCTAGCCGACGATCGCCCACGGGGAAGCTCGAGCAAGGCGAGCGGGTTGCCCCGGGCCTCGGCGATGACCCGATCGCGCACCGCATCATCGAGCGGGCCAGGCAGCACAGCTGCGACCAGCTCGCTCGCCTCTGCGTCCGACAACCCGCGCAGCCGTAACTCCGGCAACCCGGCCAGCTCGCTCGGGTCGTCGCCGTCGCGCTCGGCAAGAACGACGACAACCGACTCCGCGCGGAGACGTCGCGCCACGAACGAGAGCAGCTGGGCCGAGGATCGATCCAGCCACTGGGCGTCATCGATGAGGCAGACAAGCGGCTGGGTTTCGGCGTGCTCCGAGAGCAGGCTCAGCAGGGCCAAACCCACGAAGAATCGATCCGGCGGCGGCCCCGCACTGAGACCGAAGGCCGTTCGCAGGGCGTCGCGCTGCGGTGACGGCAGCCAGTCCAGACCATCAAGAAGCGGTTGGCTGAGTTGATGGACAGCCGCGAACGGCAACTCCATCTCCGATTCGACACCAGCCGCCCGAATGACCCGGCACCCCCGGCTCCGAGCTGCCACATAATCGAGAAGCGCCGTCTTGCCGATGCCCGCTTCCCCGCGTAGTACCGCCGTCCGGCTCTCACCCGCCCGCGCCGACTCGACGAACGCGTCGAGTGCCGCACACTCCCTCGCGCGACCACGCAGCAGCACCCCGCGCTCCCCCTGCCTGACATTGCCACACGACCCGTAGCGACACCTGCCCCGAGCTTAGACCCAAGGCAGATCCGCGCGGAGGCCCAGGCGTAGATCAGCTCTCGCATTCATCTTGAGGGTGCTGTCCGAGGACAGCGGCTAAGCCAGGCGCCCCTGTGATGCGGATCTGGGATTCTCCGTCGCGCCGCTTATGTTGCGCTGCTACGCACAGGTGACGACGGCAAGATTGTCTTCGAGATCACGCATCACCCCTCCGTGTTGAAGCTGGTGAGTTGGCAGGGCAGGCCGGCCAGGCCCGGTCAATGTCTGTCCGCACAGCACCGAGGCGAAGATGAGCGCACGTGCTCGGTCCGTCATGCAGCTCGAAGCGGGGCGAGGGCCTTGCTCCAGTTGACGACCTGGTCGAGGACCGAGGTGAGCGCGTCCCGCCGAAAATTGCTGGGCTTGAAGATGCTGAATTCTTCGAAGTCGGTGGCGAGCGAGAGCGTCACTTGCGACCGCACGTCGGCCATCTGCAGCTCTGCGGCGACACAGCGCAGATGCTCAACCGCGCGGGTTCCTCCCGCCGACCCGTAGCTGACGAACCCAACAGCCTTGTTGTTCCACTCGGCGTGCAGGAAGTCGATAGCGTTCTTGAGGGCGCCGGGAATGGAGTGGTTGTACTCCGCCGTCACGAACACGAACCCGTCAAACGAGCGGATCTTGTCGGCCCATTGCAGCGTGTGAGGCTCTTGATACCGCCCCATCGCCGGCGGATACACCTCGTCCAGGAGCGGCAGCTTGTAGTCGAGCAGGTCGACGAGCTCGAACTCGGCGTCCGTGCGGTGCCGGGCCACCTCGTACACCCACGTCCCGACCGCCTCTCCATTACGTCCCGGCCGGGTGCTGCCGATGATGATGCCAATCTTGGTCATCGCTCTCCTC
>JBQGDL010000076.1:0-14806 GCA_052039045.1 Steroidobacteraceae bacterium | reverse complement strand
GATCATGGACTACGTCGATGGATTCGTTGCTGCCGTGCCCACCGCCAACCGCGACGCTTACCGCAAGCATGCCCAGGCCGCAGCCGTCGTGTTCAAGGAACACGGCGCGTTGTCGATCGTCGAGTGCTGGGGCGATGACGTCCCCGACGGCAAGCTCACGTCGTTTCCGCTCGCCGTGAAGCGCAAGCCCGACGAGACGGTCGTGTTCTCGTGGGTGACCTGGCCCTCGCGGCGCGCGCGCGACGAAGGCATGAAGAAGATCATGGTCGACCCGCGTGTGCAGCCCGACGCCAATCCGATGCCGTTCGACGGTAAGCGACTCATCTACGGCGGATTCCAGGTGATCGTCGAGGCCTGAACGCGAAGCGGCGCTGTGCCACCCGGCGGGTCGCCGCCGGGTCGCACCGCTCCTCAGACGTTGAAGCGGAAGTGCATCACGTCGCCCTCGCGTACGACGTAGTCCTTGCCCTCGAGACGCAGCTTTCCGGCCTCCTTCGCGCCCTGCTCGCCGTTGAGCGCGACATAATCGTCGTAGGCGATCACCTCGGCGCGGATGAAGCCCTTCTCGAAATCCGTGTGGATCTCGCCGGCCGCCTGCGGCGCGAGCGCCCCGGCGCGCGCGGTCCAGGCGCGGGCTTCCTTGGGACCCGCGGTGAAGAACGTCAGCAGCCCGAGCAGCCGGTAGGCGGCGCGGATGACGCGATTGAGGCCCGGCTCCTCGAGCCCGAGCTCGGCAAGGAAGGCGGCACGGTCGGCCTCGTCGAGCAGTGCGATCTCCGACTCGATCGCGGCGCAGACCGGCACCACTTCGGCGCCCTCGGCGGATGCGACGCTGCGCACCGCCTCGAGATGCGGGTTGTCGCGAAAGCCGTTCTCGGCCACGTTGGCGACGTACATCAGCGGCTTCATGGTGATGAGCGGTGTCTCGCTCAGCAACGGCCGGTCGGCCGCGTCGATCGCGAGCGAGCGCGCCGGCTTGCCCTGATCGAGGTGCGCGCGGATTCTCTTGAGCAGCTCGCGCAGCCTGATCGCATCCTTGTCGCCGGCCTTGGAAGCCTTCTCCGCGCGCGAGAGGGCGCGCTCCACGGTCTCGAGATCGGCGAGCGCAAGCTCGGTGTTGATGACCTCGATGTCGCGCAGCGGGTCGACGCGCCCGGACACGTGCACGACATCGTCGTTCTCGAAGCAGCGCACCACATGCGCGACCGCGTCCACCTCGCGGATGTGCGCCAGGAACTTGTTGCCGAGACCTTCGCCCTTCGACGCCCCCGCGACCAGCCCGGCGATATCGACGAACTCGACGGTCGTCGCGATCACCTTCTCCGATCGGGCGATGGCGGCGAGCCGCCCGAGTCGCGGATCGGGTACCGGCACGACGCCCACGTTCGGGTCGATCGTGCAGAACGGATAATTGGCCGCGGCCGCGTTCTGCGCCTGCGTGAGCGCGTTGAAGAGCGTCGACTTGCCGACGTTCGGCAGGCCGACGATGCCGCACTTGATGCCCATTCGATTCGCCGCCGCTCGGGTGCGCCGTTTACGCGTCCGGCTCGGTCGAGACTGCGCCGTCACGACCGTTGTCGTTGTCGCCGCGGCGGTGGGCACGGTCGTTACCGCTGCCGCCGTTGCCGTTGTCGGCCGAGGTGCGGCTGTGCAGACGATGCATCGCCTTCTCCGAGCCCTCGGCGAGGAATACCGAGAGCGCCTCGATCGCCGCCGGCAGCGTGCCGACGATGGCCTGCTCGTCGGCGGGGCTCGCGCGCTGCAGCACGTAGTCGATCACGAGTGAACGATCACCCGGATGACCGATACCGATCCGCAGGCGCCAGAAGTCGGGGCCGCAGTGCGTGATGACGTCGCGCATGCCGTTGTGTCCGCCGGGCCCGCCGCTGAATTTGAGCCGTGCGACGCCAGCGGGCAGGTCGAGCTCGTCGTGCACGACGAGCAGCTCCGCGACGGGTGCCTTCAGATAGTCGACCAGCGCGCGCACTGCGATGCCGCTGCGGTTCATGTAGGTCTGGGGCTTGAGCAGCACCAGTTCCTGCCCCTCGATCGTGACGCGGCAGATCTCGCCCTGATAGCGCGAATGCGCGCGAAAGTTAGCGCCGTGGGCGCGGGCCAGCGCATCCACGAACCAGAAGCCGGCGTTGTGCCGGGTGAGACGGTGCTCGGGCCCCGGGTTGCCGAGCCCGGCGATGATGGAGAGCGACGTGCCTGCCATGACGACTCCGGAAAAAGACCGGGCCGCCCGCGTGGGCGGCCCGATGCCACCGGCCCAGGGGCCGGTTACTTCTTCGCGTCCTTCCCGCCCTTGGTCTCCGCAGGCTTCGCCGCCTTCGCCTCCGCGGCCGGCTTGGCGCCCTTGGCATCCGCCGCTGCCGGTGCCGCACCGGGCGCCGCGGTGGCCGGTGCACCGGCCGCAGCCGGTGCGGCGGGAGCCGCCGCCGCCGCCGCTGTCGCTTCTTCGGTCGGCTGGTCGATTTCCTCGGCCCGCGCATGGTGCACCGAGACGATCGGCGCATCGCGGCCATGCGACAACTCGAGGATCTCGACACCCTCCGGCAGCTTGATGTCCGACAGGTGCAGCAGGTCGTTGATCTCCATGTGGGAGACGTCGACTTCGAGGAACTCCGGCAGGTCCTTCGGCAGGCAGCTCACCTGGACTTCGTTGCGCAGGTGCGAGACGACGCCGCCCGCCTTCACGCCCGGCGCAGCGCCGTCGCCCTTGAAGTGCAGCGGGATCGACATACGGATGGCCTCGTTCTCGAGCACCCGCTGCAGATCGACGTGCAGCACGGCGTTGCGCGCCGGATGGCGCTGCACGTCCTTCAGCACGGCGGCCTGGCTCACGTCGCCGACCTTCAGATTGATGATCGTCGAGTAGAAGCGCTCGTTATCGAGCATCAGCAGCAGCCTGGTGTGATCGAGCGCGAGAGCGCGCGGCTCGCGGTGGCCGCCATACAGGATGGCCGGGACCTTGTTCGCGCGACGCAGGCGGCGGCTCGCACCCTTGCCTTGGGCATCGCGGAACTCGGCAGTGAGTTCGAAAGCGGTCTTCATTACGTTCTCCAGTCGTTCAAGCGGTAGGGTGTTCAACCCGGCACCCTCCTCAGTCGATGTACAGCGAGCTCACGCTCTCCTCGTCGCGGATCCGGCGCATCGTCTCCGCAAGCAGCCCCGCGACGGACAGCTGGCGGATCTTGCTGCAGCGGCGAGCCTCCT
Source organism: Steroidobacteraceae bacterium (assembly GCA_052039045.1). Taxonomy (GTDB): domain Bacteria; phylum Pseudomonadota; class Gammaproteobacteria; order Steroidobacterales; family Steroidobacteraceae; genus DATJKD01. The sequence continues at coordinate 11,587 of JBQGDL010000076.1, read as the reverse complement.
CGCGCAACGGAATCGTGTCCGTCACCACGAGCTGGTCGAGCACCGACGCCTCGATCCGCTCCACCGCGGGGCCCGAGAGCACCGGGTGGGTGATATAGGCTACGACACGCCTGGCGCCGACGTCCTTGAGCGCGCTCGCCGCGTGACACAGCGTGCCGGCGGTGTCGACCAGATCGTCGACCAGCACGCAGGTCTTGCCCTCGACCTCGCCGATGATGTTCATCACCTGCGATTCGTTCGGGCGCGGGCGGCGCTTGTCGATGATCGCCAGGTCCGCATCGTCCAGCCGTTTCGCGATCGCGCGCGCGCGCACCACGCCGCCGACGTCCGGCGCCACGACCACGAGGTCGTCGTACTTCTGCTTCCACACCTCGCCGAGCAGCACCGGCGAGCCGTACACGTTGTCCACGGGGATGTCGAAGAACCCCTGGATCTGGTCGGCGTGCAGGTCCACCGTCAGCAGCCGGTGCACGCCCGCGCTCGCCATCATGTTCGCGACGAGTTTCGCCGTGATCGGCACCCGCGTCGCGCGCGGCCGGCGGTCCTGCCGCGCGTAGCCGAAGTACGGCAGCACCGCAGTGATCCGTCCGGCCGAGGCGCGCCGGCAGGCATCGACCATCACCAGCAGCTCCATCAGGTGGTCGTTCGCCGGCGGACAGGTCGGCTGCACGACGAACACGTCGCGGCCGCGCACGTTCTCCATCAACTCGACGGACACTTCGCCGTCGCTGAAGCGGCCAACATTCGCGCGACCGAGCGGCATCTGCAGATGGCGCACGATGTCGTGGGCAAGCTGCGGATTCGCATTGCCCGTGAAGACCGCAATTGTCGCCGCGTCCATCCCGTCTCCCCAAAACGGCCCCGACCGAAGCTGATTCGGCTCGAGCGCCAGACTACGTCTCCGCAATCGGCTCTGCGCCGGATCACGGAGCTGGCTGGGGTGGAAGGATTCGAACCTCCGAATGGCGGGATCAAAACCCGCTGCCTTACCGCTTGGCGACACCCCAGCGCTTACCGTCAGCGGGCGGTCCGTCCCCGTATGTCCTCCATGTCCTCGAACTCGGCGCGCTCGAGGAGCGGCGACCGGTTGAGGCACCGCACCACGTATCCGCGCCAGCGCGCCGGCAACCGCGCCAGCGCCTCGCACGCCGAACGCTCGTCGGGCATGGCCGCAAACACGCACGATCCCGTGCCCGTCAGGCGTGCGGGCGCGAACTGCCCGAGCCAGTCGAGCGCCTCGCCCACCGCCGGATAGCGCCGCCGGACGACCGGCTCGAAGGCGTTGCGTCCACCCGCCGTCAGAAAACCGGTCATTGTGATTACGGGCGAATCCCTTGTCAATTCAGGGGCCTGAAAGAGCTCAGCGGTGCGAATGGCGACATCGGGCTGTACGAGCAGGCAGGTCTGCAGCGGAAAGTCGGCTGGCGTCAGCCGCTCCCCCACCCCTTCCGCCCACGCGGCGCGACCGTGGACGAAGACGGGCACATCGGCGCCGATGCCGAGCCCGATTTCCGCGAGCGCTGCGGGGGTCTCGGCCAGCCGCCAGAGACGGTTGAGCGCGACGAGCACCGTCGCGGCATCCGAGCTGCCACCGCCGAGCCCGGCTTGGACCGGGAGCCGCTTGCGCAGCTCGATCCCGACGCCCGCGCCCAACCCGTGCCGCTCGCCCAGCATTCGCGCGGCGCGCAGTGCGAGGTCGCAATCCTCAGGAACCCCTTCGACCGCACCGACCCGCTCGATCACCCCGTCGGGGCGCTGCCAGAAGGCGACCTCGTCGCACAGGTCGATGAACTGAAATGCCGTCTGCAGCAGGTGGTAGCCGTCCGCCCGGCGTCCGACGATGTGCAGGAAGAGATTCAGCTTGCCCGGCGCGGGCCAGGGCCGGGGGTGGCCCAGAGACCGGCTGGTCATCGGGGCGGCGAATCCCGCGGCGCGGCGGCGGGCGGATCCAGCTGCCAGTCCCGGACGCTCACGCGGACGCGGAGTGGACCGCTCGTCGCGGTCACCCGCGCCGGCAGCTCGAGGCCCCCGGCCGAGGCAAAGGCCTCGTACGCGACGGTCCATCCGAGCTGCTCGATGGTGCGCAGCGGCGGGGCGCCGGACTCCGTGACTCGCGCCTCCTCGGCCGGGTCGGGCAACCCGATCATCCAGTACCGGAAGCTCGCGATCGGGAGGTCTGCGCCGAGCCGTGTACGAAGTGCCGCGCGCGCGTCGGCACCCAGGAGCTCGCCGCCGGAGTCGGTGACCGATAGCCGCTCGCCGTCGCTCGTGATCTGGAGCGTGCCCGCGCCGAGTGGGCCGCTCAGATCGAGCCGTGTTTCGGGACCCTGCTGTTGCCACACGAACCCGCCGCTGCCGCCCTCGCCGGCGGCGGCCACCGCAAGCCGTCCCGTGGCCACCCAGGCCGTGAGGGCCGCCAGGCTCGCCGTTCCGGACGGCAGACGGGTCTGAGCTGTCATGCCGGCGCACCCGGCCAGCAGACCGGACACCAGCACGAGCGCGAGGCGGCTCACGGTCCAGCCCGCTCCAGACGCTCCCGCAGCTTCTCGTAGTCCGGGCTGCGCTCGAGCGCAGCCTGCCAGGTGCGACGCGCCTCGGCCTGATCGCCGACGGCCCACAGCACTTCACCCAGATGCAGATCGATTTCCGGGTCGCTCGCCAGCTCGCGTGCGCGGCGCAAGTAGGGCAGCGCTTCGCGCGGGCGATCCTGACGGAACAGCACCCAACCCATGCTATCGAGCACCGCAGCACTGTCCGGCGTCTGGGTGAGCGCGCTGGCGATGAGTGTGTGCGCCTCGTCGTACTGGCGCGTGCGGTCGGCGAGCGTATAGCCGAGCGCGTTCTGGATCACGGCGTCGCCCGGCCGCTCCTTGAGCAGCTGGCGCAGCTCGCGCACCGAGGCGTCGACGCGGTCGGTGCGCTCGAGGAGAAACACGCGCGCCATGCGCAGCTCCACGGAGTCGGGGTAGCGCTCGATGCCGGCGTCGAGCTCCTCGAGTGCGCCACGCTCGTGGTCGCGCGCGGAGAGCAGCGCCGCGCGCTGCGCGATCACGTCGACCGCAAACTCCGGATTCGTGCGGGCGAACTCTTCGAGGTGCAGCAGACCCGCCTCGGTGCCGGATTTCTCGGCCTTGATGCGCGCTACCCGCACCTGCGCGGCGAGCGCAAAATCGCCGCCCGTCACGCGCGCGTAACTGCGCAGCGCCCGTTCGGTGTCCTCGCGCTCCTCGGCGATCGCGCCGAGGTGAAACAGCGACTCGTAGGTCTGCGCTCCGGTTGCAAGCAGCGCATCGAACCGGACCGTCGCTGCGTCGAGATCGCCATGCTGCAGGTCGAGCAGCCCCAGGGCGCGCAGCGCTCCCGGCACGACGGTCGTGCCGGTCGCGTACGGCGTGAGCACGGCGCGTGCTTCCTCGTCGCGGCCGATCGAGGACAGCAACAGCGCGTACTCGAGATGAGTGCCGATGTCGGACGGGTTGTCCGTCACGACCTCGAGCGCGAGTGCGATGCCCTGCTCGTCCTGGCCGGTCGCGATCATGGTGCGCGCGAGCAGCATCTGGGCCGGTGCCCAGAACGCCGCAAGCTGCACGGCGCGGCTCGCGGCCTCGCTCGCGAGCGCGAAGTTCTCCGAGCGCAGCGCCGCGCCCGCCAGGGCGTACTGACCTTCTGCAACCTTCGGATAACGCGCGCCGAGCCGTCGGAAGAGCTCCGTCACGTCGGCGGGCGTACCCTCCTCGGCAATCACCGGGTACAGCGCCAGGAAGCCAGCGGCCGGGCTCAGGTAAGCGGTCTCGAGCAGCGACGCGAAATGTTCCTCGGCCGTGTCGAGCCGGTGCAGCTGCAGCGCGGCCACACCTGCGTAACGGCGCGCCTGCTCGCTGGTCGGGTTGAGCTGCAGCCAGCGCTCGGCCGCGGCGGCGGACTCGCGCTGCTGCTGGTTGTCGTAAGCGACGCGCGTCGCCTGTTCGGCGACCTGCTCGTCGTCGGCGCGCTCGGCCGCCTGACGGTAGTAGCTGGCGGCGAGCGGGAAATCCTTGCGCTCCAGCGCCGCGTCGCCGCTGGCCTGCAGCTGCGCGGGCGAGGCGGCGGCTCCGACCTCGCGCGGCGGGCCGAGACCGGCCCCGGTGCAGGCACAGAGCGCAGCCGCTACGAAGCTGCCGCAAGCGAGGCGGATACCGACCAGCATGACCAATGCACTATAACGGAAGCGTCGCGACGCCGCCGGGGTGCGCTTGTCTTGCCCCGGCGCATCCGTGAGAATCCCCGCGTTTCCGCGCCCGGCTTCCTGATGCTCCTCCACATCGTCGGTATCAATCACCGCACAGCACCGGTCGACGTGCGCGAGCGAGTGGTATTCGAGCCGACCCGTCTCGATGAGGCGCTGCGCGAGCTGCGCGCGCTGCCGCAGGTGAGCGAGGCGGCAATCGTGTCGACCTGCAACCGCACGGAACTCTACTGCGTGGTCGCCGCCACCGGCGAGGTCGATCTCGGGCGCTGGCTCGAACGCTACCACCGGCCGGGAACCGACCTCCAGCAGAGTCTCTATCGGCTCACGGAGCGTCCCGCGATCGCGCACGTGTTCTCGGTCGCCGCCGGACTCGATTCCATGGTGCTCGGCGAACCGCAGATTCTCGGCCAGCTCAAGCACGCCTATCGGGCGGCCCAGCTGGCGGGCACCACCGGGCCGGTGCTTCATCGTCTGTTTCAGACCGCATTCTCGGTCGCCAAGCGGGTGCGCACCGAAACCGAGATCGGCCAGAACGCGGTATCCATCGCCTCCGCCGCAGTGGCGATGGCGCGCACGGTGTTCGCGAGCCTCGACAGCCGTACTGCGCTCCTGATCGGCGCCGGTGAGACCGCCGCGCTCGCGGCGCGCCACCTGCACGCCGATGGCCTGCGCCGCATCATTTTCGCCAACCGCAGCGTCGATGCCGCGCGCGAGCTCGCGGCCGGCTTCCATGCTTTCGCGATCGGGCTCCAGGACATCGAGACGCACCTGCCCGAGGCCGACATCGTGCTCGCCTCGACCGCGAGTCCGACGCCGATCGTCACGCGCGGCATGGTCGCGACGGCGCTCGCGGCGCGGCGCCGCCGCCCGATGCTGATGATCGACATCGCCGTGCCGCGCGACATCGAAGCAGCCGTAGCGGAGCTCGAGGACGTCTATCTGTTCACGATCGACGACCTGCAGGTGGTCGTGGCCGATAATCTCGCCGGACGGCGCGAAGCGGCACGCGCCGCGGATGTGCTGGTCGCCGAGGAGGCGGCGCGCTTCGAGGCTGCACTGCGCGTGCGCGACGCCGGTGCGGCGATACGCGGGTTGCGCGACGCCGCCGAGCGCGCGCGGCTCCAGACGCTCGAGCAGGCACAGCGCATGCTCGACAGCGGCCATCCTGCGCGCGAAGTGCTCGAATTCCTGGCGACCACGCTCACCAACCGGCTGATGCACGCGCCGAGCCAGCGGCTCCGGGAGGCCGCCGAAGCGGGCGAGCCGGAGTCTATCGAAGCGCTCGCCGCGCTCTACCGACCGGACGCAGACCGATGAAGGAGTCGGTGCGCCGCCGGCTCGACCGGACCGTCGAGCGCTTCGAGGAGGTCGGCGCGCTGCTCGCCGATCCCCACCTCGCAGGCGGAAGCGCGCGCTTCCGGGAGCTCTCGGTCGAGGACGCACGGCTCCAGCCCGTGGCGGCGCGTTACGGACAGTTTCGACGCCTGGAGGCCGACGCTTCGCAGGCGCGCGAGATGGCCGCTGCGGGCGATGCTGACATGCGCCAGCTCGCGCTCGAGGAGGTGCGCGCACTCGAGGCGCGCCTCGAGACGGAATCGACGGAGCTCACGCGCCTCCTGATCCCGAAAGATCTGCGCGACGAGAGCAACATCTTTCTCGAGGTGCGCGCCGGCACGGGCGGCGACGAGGCCGCGATCTTCGCCGGCGACCTGTTCCGGATGTATTCACGCTACGCCGAGCGGCAGGGCTGGCGGGTCGAAGTGCTGAGCGAGAATTCCGGCGAGCACGGCGGCTACCGGGAGATCATCAGCCGCGTGGTCGGCCGCGGCGCGTACTCCGCGCTCAAGTTCGAGTCCGGCACGCATCGCGTGCAGCGTGTCCCCGCGACCGAGTCACAGGGGCGGATTCACACCTCCGCGTGCACGGTGGCGATCCTGCCCGAGCTCGAGGAGGTGGGTGAGGTGGAGCTCAATCCGGCGGAGCTGCGCATCGACACCTTTCGTGCGTCCGGCGCCGGCGGCCAGCACGTCAACAAGACCGACTCGGCGATCCGCATCACGCACCTGCCGACAGGTATCGTCGTCGAATGCCAGGACGAGCGCTCGCAGCACAAGAACCGCTCGCGCGCAATGTCGCTGCTGCGCGCGCGGCTGCGCGAATCCGAGCGGGAGCGCCAGACCGCACAGCAGGCGCAGGAGCGGCGGCTGCAAGTGGGCAGCGGCGACCGCTCGGAGCGCATCCGCACCTACAACTACCCGCAGGCCCGCGTCACCGACCATCGCATCAACCTCACCCTGCACCGGCTGCCGGCAATCATCGATGGCGCGCTCGAGGAGCTGATCGTCCCGCTGCAGCAGGAATGGCAGGCCGCGCAGCTCGCCGAGCTCGATTGAGCGCGCGATGGCGAGCGAAGTCCGCGCGCTGATCGAGGAAGGCGCGACGCGCCTGCGCCGTCGCGCCGAGGACCCGCGTCGCGAAGCGGAGCTCCTGCTCGCGGCGGCGCTCGGACGCACCCGCGCCTGGCTGCTCACGCACCCCGAGGCGCGGATCGTCGACTGCGATGCCACCGACCGCTACGAATCGCACCTCACGCGGCGCGCGACCGGCGAGCCGGTCGCCTATATCGTGGGCGAGCGGGAGTTCTGGTCGCTGCCGCTCGCGGTGACCCCGGACGTGCTGGTGCCGCGTCCCGAGACGGAGCTGGTCGTGGAGCGCGCGCTGGCGCACCTGCCGGTGGATATCGAAGCGCGTGTACTGGATCTCGCCACCGGCAGCGGCGCGATCGCGCTCGCGATCGCAAGCGAGCGTCCGCGCTGCCGTGTGCTCGGGGCCGACGTCTCGGCTCCCGCGACGGCAGTCGCGGCCGGCAATGCGCAGCAGCTCGGGCTCGACAACGTGCGGTTCGCGGCCGGGCGCTGGTACGACGCGGCCGGCGATGAGCCCTTCGCCGTCATCGCCTGCAATCCCCCCTACGTCGCCGACGACGATCCGGAGCTCGCCTGGCAGGTGCGCCGTTACGAGCCTGCGCGCGCGTTGTTCGCCGGGCCGACCGGTCTCGAGGCACTGCGCACCGTGATCGCGGGCGCGCCGGCACATCTCGCGCCTGCGGGCTGGCTGGTCGTGGAGCACGGCGCGCGGCAGGGCGAGGCGGTGCGCGCGCTGCTCGGCGCGGCGGGATTCTCCGAGGTTGCCACGTTCCGGGATCTCGCCGGTCACGAGCGCGTCAGCGAGGGGAAAACCGCAACATTCTCGATTCCCGCGAACCGCTGAGGCTGTCGCGACGGAAAAGGGGACATTCTCCATTCCCGGATCGCCCCTGGGGTCGGTCTCGTCGGCTCCAGGAAAATGGAGAATATGCCCGTTTTCGTGCACTATGCCGCCCCCCGATCCTCCGTGCAGGCCGTCATGATCCGCTTCGAAACCACGCTCGGCAGCTTCACCGTCGAACTGTTCGACGAGGAGGCCCCGCTATCGGCGCAGAACTTCCGTGACTATGTCGCGGCCGGCTTCTACGACGGGACGATCTTCCACCGCGTCATACCGGGGTTCATGATTCAGGGCGGGGGCTTCACCGCCGAAATGCAGCAGAAGAAGACCCGCGCCCCGATCCGCAACGAGGCGGGGAACGGTGTCAAGAACCGCCGCGGCACGCTCTCGATGGCGCGCACCAACGACCCGCACAGCGCGACCTCGCAGTTCTTCGTCAACCTGGTCGACAACGCGTTCCTCGATCCGGGCCGCGGCGGCGCCGGCTACGCGGTATTCGGCGCGATCACCGAGGGCATGGCGGTCATAGACGCGATCGCTGCGCTCAAGACGGGCCGCCGGGCCGGGCACGACGACGTGCCGCTCGAGCCGGTCGTAGTGCTGCGCGCGGGTGTGGTCGAACCGGGCACCTGAGCCCGACCAGGGCGGCGCTTCCGCCGATGACGAATCCGCGGCGCGGTCTCCCCTACCGCCTCGTGCGTGGTGCCGTGCTGGTGTTTTTCGGCGCGCTCGCGGCGCTCGCCGCGGCGATCGTCGCCTTGCGCTGGATCGACCCGCCAACGAGTGCCTTCATGCTGCGCGACCGCGTGACGGCGCTCGTCAACGGTGAGCGAGGCTACGTCTTTCGCCACGAGTGGCGCGACTGGGACCAGATCTCGAAGCACGCCGCGGTCGCCGTGATCGCTGCCGAGGATCAGACTTTCACGCTGCACAACGGATTCGATTTCAAGCAGATCGACAAGGCGCTGACCGACCGCGCGAATGGCCGCCGTGTGCGAGGCGCGAGCACGATCAGCCAACAAGTCGCGAAGAATCTGTTGCTGTGGCCCGGGCGAAGCTGGCTGCGTAAGGGGCTCGAGGCGGGCCTTACGCTCCTGATCGAGCTCACCTGGCCCAAGCAGCGCATCCTCGAGGTCTATCTGAACGTGGCCGAGTTCGGCCGCGGCATCTGGGGCGTGGAAGCGGCCAGCCGGCACTACTTCCGTAAGAGCGCCGCGCGTCTGAATCGCCCAGAGTCCGCGCTGCTCGCCGCTGTGCTGCCCAATCCCATGCGGCTGCGGGTCGATGCGCCCTCCGCCTACGTGCGCAGCCGCCAGCAGTGGATTCTCGGCCAGATGGCGGCCCTGGGCGGGCCCGCCGCGCTCGCGGGTCTGGACCACTGACGCTCGGCACCGTAAAGTCCTGAACAAAACGCGCATGCCGACAGTCAAGGATATCGTCAAGTCCTGCCTCAGGGTCTTCGACATTGGCGTAACGAGATACAGCACCCTCGAGAGGCTTGAAGAGGAATCAGGGGCAGCACACGACATACAGATGTTGCTGACGCTGCCGAACGAGCACGCCTCACAACTCGTCAAGTATCTGAAGAAGTCGAAGTCGCAATTTCGACAGGATCTGTTTGTTCTGTCGCAGCTGGATTTCAAGACCAATGGCTTCTTCGTCGAGTTCGGCGCCGGCAACGGAATCGACTTGTCGAATACCTATCTGCTCGAGAGTGAATTTGGCTGGAGCGGCATACTGGCCGAACCGGCCAGGTGCTGGCACGGGGACTTGACGAGAAACAGAGGCGCGAAGATCGAGACGAAGTGTGTCTGGAAGGACTCAGACTCTGTCTTGACCTTCAACGAGGTCGTTGCCGCAGAACTGTCCACAATAGACGCATACAGCGGCGCCGACGCGCACGCCGGGGCGAGGCGCAAGGGCAAGACATACGAAGTCAGCACCATTTCGCTGAACGATCTGCTGTCAAAGCACGACGCCCCGGAGCAGATCGACTATCTGTCCATAGATACGGAGGGGAGCGAATTCGAGATCCTCAGCAACTTCGATTTCAGAAAACACTCATTTCGCGTCATTACCTGCGAGCACAACTTCACCTCCGCACGTGAACGACTATTCGAGTTGTTATCCAGGAACGGATACGTCAGGAAGTACCAGGAGCTGTCCGAGGTCGACGATTGGTATGTGAAATCAGACTGACCGCCGGCTCAGATACCAGCGGTAGGTCGCGCGGATCCCGGTGGCGAGGTCGGTCGTTGCGCGCCAGCCGAGCGCCGTCAGCCGTGTTACGTCGAGCAGCTTGCGCGGCGTGCCGTCCGGCTTGCTGCCGTCGAAGACGATCTGCCCGGCGAAGCCGACGATTTCGCGTACGAGCCCGGCGAGCTCCGTAATGCTGATGTCGTCGCCGACCCCGACATTGATGACATCCGGGGAATCGTAACGTTCCATCAGGAAACAGACCGCGTCGGCCAGGTCGTCGACGTAGAGGAACTCGCGGCGCGGCCGCCCGCTGCCCCACACCGTGGCCGTTGGCGCGCCGGATTCCTTCGCTTCGTGAAACTTACGGATCAGCGCCGGCAGCACGTGCGAGGAGGCAAGATCGAAGTTGTCGCCCGGTCCGTAGAGGTTGGTCGGCATAAGCGAGATTGCGTTGAAGCCATGCTGCTTCGCGAAGGCCTGGCAGAGCTTGATGCCGGCGATCTTCGCGATCGCGTACGCCTCGTTGGTCGGCTCGAGCGGTCCGGTCAGGAGCGCATCCTCGCGCAGCGGCTGCGGCGCGAGTTTCGGATAGATACAGCTCGATCCCAGGAAGGCGAGTTTCCTGACCCCGTGACGATGCGCGGCGTCGATCACGTGTGTCTGGATCTCGAGATTGTCGCGGAGAAACTCGACCGGATGGCTCCAGTTCGCGAGGATCCCGCCGGCCTTCGCGGCCGCGAGAATCACGTATTCCGGCCGCTCGACGCGGAAGAAGGCATCCACGGCCACCGGGTTGCGGAGATCGAGCTCGTTGCGGGTCCGGGTGATTACATGGTCGAAGCCGCGCGCGTCGAGTACGCGGCAGATTGCGCTGCCGACGAGGCCACGGTGCCCGGCGACGAAGATCCGCGCATCGGATTTCATCCGGTGCTCACTCGTGATACTTGAAGACCGGGTAGCCCTGGCCCTTGACGAGAGCGTCGCGCTCGGCGAGCGCGAGATCCTCGCGGACCATCTCCTCGATGAGGCTCGCGAAGTCGATTTCGGGCCGCCAGCCGAGCTCGGCGCGGGCCCGGCTCGCGTCGCCAAGCAGCGCATCGACCTCGGTCGGCCGGAAGTAGCGCGGGTCGATCCGGACGACGACCTTGCCGCTCTGCGTATCGATGCCCCGCTCGTCGAGACCGCCGCCGCGCCACTCGATCGACATGCCGAGCCTCCGGCCGGCCGCCTCGACGAACTGGCGGACCGAATACTGCTCGCCAGTCGCGATCACGTAGTCGCGAGCCTCGGCCTGCTGCAGCATCAGCCACTCGGCGCGGACGTAGTCGCGCGCGTGCCCCCAGTCGCGCCGCGCGTCGAGGTTGCCGAGATAGAGGCAGTCCTCGAGACCGGTCCGGATCCGCGCAAGTCCGCGCGTGATCTTGCGCGTGACGAAGGTCTCGCCGCGAATCGGCGACTCGTGATTGAAGAGAATGCCGTTGCAGGCGTAGATGCCGTAGGCCTCGCGGTAGTTGACCGTGATCCAGTACGCGTAGACCTTCGCGGCCGCGTAGGGTGAGCGCGGATAGAAGGGCGTCGTCTCGCGCTGCGGAGTCTCGGCGACCTTGCCGAACATTTCCGAACTCGAGGCCTGATAGAAGCGCGTGCGCCTGCCCAGATCGCAGATCCGGATCGCCTCGAGCAGGCGCAGCGTGCCGAGCGCGTCGCAGTTGGCGGTGTATTCGGGTGTCTCGAAGGAGACCGCGACGTGGCTCTGCGCCGCGAGATTGTAGATCTCGTCCGGCTGGACCTCCTGGACGATCCGGATCAGGTTCGTCGCGTCGGTCAGATCGCCGTAATGCAGGATCATCCGCCGGTCCGACTCGTGCGGATCGCGGTACAGGTGATCGATCC
>JBQGDL010000075.1:0-18933 GCA_052039045.1 Steroidobacteraceae bacterium | reverse complement strand
GACGCGAAATGCCCGCCGATCCGCAGCGTCCGGCTCGCGCACCACGAGCCGCTCCTTTTCGAGCAGGTCGGTGATGCCGGTGACGTTGCCGCCCGTCACCATCATGCGCCGCGACAGCTCGCCCATCTTGAGACCAGCGGCCGCGCGGTCGAGCTGCGCCATCAGGTCGAAACGCGGCAGCGTCGTGCCATACCGCGCCTTCAGTCGCTGCCGCACGCGCGTCTCGATCAGATTCGTGCAGGCGAGCAGCCGCAGCCAGAGCCGCAGCGACTGATGATCGTCCTCATTGCTGCGGGTCTCGACGTCGACGACGCGCATCGTGCTGCTGTCACGAGCCATCACATCACCTCGCCGCCCGCGATCGCGAGACTCTGCCCGGTGACGCTCTCCGTCCCGGGCGCGCACAGCCAGACGACGGCGTGGGCGACCTCGGCGGGCTGGATCATCCGGTGCTGCGGATTGCCGGCGAGCAGTGCCTCGCGCGCCTGCGCCTCGGTCCGCCCGGTGCGGCTCGTGATGTTCGCCACCGCCCCCCGGATCAGATCCGTCTCCGTGTAACCCGGGCAGACGGCGTTCACCGTGATGGCGCGATCGGCGAGCTCGAGCGCCAGCGCGCGCGTCAGTCCGACCACGCCGTGCTTGGCCGCGACGTAGGCCGCGCTGTAGCGGTAGCCGCGCAGGCCGGCGGTGCTCGCGACATTGACGATGCGTCCGGCGCGCATCTCGAGCATGTCGGGCAGCGCCTCGCGGATGCACGCATAAACGCCGGTCAGGTTGATGCCGAGCATCCTCTGCCAGAGCTGCTCGTCGGTCTTCGCAAACGGGGCGCTCGCCGCCTCACCCGCGTTGTTGATCAGGATCTGCACGGGCCCGAACCGGCGGCGCGCCGCGGCGAAGGCGGCCGCAAGCCCGGCGGAGTCCGTGACATCGGCCGCGAGCGGCAGCACGCGATCCGCGGCACCCAGCGCACGTGCCGCATCGCTGACGCGAGCCATGTCGCGGCCGAGCATCGCGACGCGGGCGCCCTCGGCGAGCAGCGCGCCCGCGATCGCGTAGCCGATGCCGCGGCTGGCACCGGTCACCAGCGCATGCCGCCCGGCCAGCCGGCCCGTCGCATCCGCGCTCATATCGGTCCCGTCGCCTGCGCAGCGCGGGCTCGGTTGCGCTCGAGCTGGCTCTTGCCCGACAGATACGGATCCGGCCACCACTGCGCGGCATACCCCTGCTGCGCCGCGGCTTCCAGCGTCCACGACGGGTTGGCCAGATGCGGCCGCGCGAGCGCGCAGAGATCGGCTCGGCCTGAGGCAATGATCGAGTTGACGTGGTCCGGCTCGAAGATGTTCCCGACGGCCATCGTGGCAATGCCTACCTCGTTGCGGATCCGGTCGGCGAACGGCGTCTGCCACATGCGTCCGTACACGGGCTGCTGCCAGGGCACGGTCTGGCCGCTCGACACATCGATGAGATCGGCCCCGGCCGTCTTCAGCGCCGCCGCCAGCTCGACAAGCTCGTCTTCGCTCAAGCCACCCTCCGCCCAGTCACTCGCCGATATGCGCACCGACAATGGCTTGTGCGCGGGCCACACCGCGCGCACCGCCCTCAGCACCTCGAGCGGAAAGCGCAGCCTGTTCTCGAGCGGGCCGCCGTATACGTCCTCGCGCCGGTTGGTGAGCGGCGAGATGAAGCTCGCCAGCAGATAACCGTGCGCCATGTGCAGCTCGAGCATGTCGAACCCGGCTTCCTCGCCGAGCAGGGTCGAGCGCACGAACTCGTCGCGAATCCGCTCCATGTCCGCGCGGACCATCGCGTGCGGGACCTGGCTCAGACCTTCGAGATAGGGCAGCGGCGATGGCGCGCAGAGCGGCCAGTTCCCCTCCATCAGCGGGTGATCCATCTGCTGCCAGCCGAGCTGGGTGGAGCCCTTGCGGCCGGAGTGGCCGAGCTGCAGGCAGACGGCGGCCGGCGAGTGCTCGTGGACGAACTCGACGATGCGACGCCAGGTATCGCGCTGCGCCGCGTTCCACAGTCCCGTACAGCCGGGGGTGATGCGGCCTTCCGGCGACACGCAGGTCATCTCGGTGTACACGAGCGCCGCGCCACCGAGCGCACGGCTGCCGAGGTGCACCAGATGCCAGTCGCCGGGGACGCCGTCTTTGGCCATGTACTGCGCCATCGGCGAGACCACCACGCGGTTGGCGAGCGTCAGGCCGCGTAGCCGGAAAGGCAGGAACATGGGGGCCCGGCCGGTCGTCCCGGCGCCCGTCCGCTCGGCGAGCCAGCGCTCGTAGTCCTCGACGAAGCCGCGGTCGCGCAGCTTCAGGTTCTCGTGGCCGATGCGCTGACTGCCGGTCAGCAGACTGTAGGCGAACTGGCGCGGAGGAAGCCCGGCGTAGCGCGCGACGTTCTCGAACCACTCCATGCGGTTGCGGGCGGCGCTCTGCAGCTTCAGCACCTCGAGGCTGCGCTCGGCGTGATACGCCATGAGCGCCCGTTCCAGGTCGCTCGCCCCGGTGACGTGCCCTGCCAGGGAGATCGCGTCCTCCATCGCGAGCTTCGTGCCGGAGCCGATCGAGAAATGGGCGGTGTGCGCCGCATCGCCGAGCAGCACCACACGGCCATCGTGCCAGCGCCGGCAGCTCACGCGGTTGAAGTTGAGCCACGCCGAGCCTCGCAGGTGACGCGCATTGCTCTGCAGCGGCACGCCACCGAGATACGGCGCGAACAGCCGCTCGCAGAAATCGATCGAGCCGGCGGCGTCGAGCCGGTCGAGCCCGTGCGCCCGCCAGGTCTCCTCGCGGGTCTCGACGATGACGGTCGAAAGATCGCGACTGAACTGGTAGGCGTGGATCTGGAACCAGCCGTGCTCGGTGCGCTCGAAGGCGAAGGTGAAGGCGTCGAACGGCCGCGCGATGCCGAGCCAGATGTACCGGCAGCGCCGCACCTCGATCGACGGCTCGACGATCGAGGCATGGCGCGCGCGCACGCGGCTGTTGACGCCATCGGCGCCGACCACCAGGTCGGCTTCGGCGAACCCGGCGTCGCCGTCGAGCTCGCGCTCGAAGCACAGATGCGCACCGAGCTCCGCGGCGCGCTCCTGCAGGATCGCGAGCAGCCTGCGGCGACCGATGCCGCAGAAACCGTGGCCGCCGCTGCGCAGCACCTCGCCGCGGAAATGCACCTCGATGTCGTCCCAGTGGTGGAAGCCCGCAACGATCGCCGCGTGCGTCGCCGGATCCGCGACCCGGAAGTTGTCCATCGTCTGGTCGGAGAAGACGACGCCCCAGCCGAACGTGTCGTCGGGCCGGTTCCGCTCGTATACCTCGACCCGCAGCCCGGGCAGCGCCTTACGCAGCAGGATCGCGGCGTACAAGCCCGCCGGCCCGCCGCCGACGCAGACGACGCGCTTCACGGCTGGTGCGGCCGCAGGGACATGACGCTGTGGATACGCCGTTTTATTTGACGTGTCAACTAAAGTCGGCCCACGAGGCGGCAGCGTAGGAAGCGACTTACGGCGCAGACGGGCCGCGTGCGACTGACGCCACGCTCACGGGCCGTAGACTCTAACCATGGACGGCGGCGGTCGGAAACTGGGCAGCTGGCATCCGCCCCGCTGGGTGGTGGCTGGTGTGGTGGTCCTGCTCCTCCTTACCGGGCTGGCGCTCGCGTTCGACAGCGACTGGCTCAAGCGCCCGATCGAGCGACGCGTGAGCGCCGCCACCGGCCGCGACTTCACTATCGCCGGCGATCTCGGCATCGAGCTCGGCCGCAGGCTGCGGGTCGACGCCGAGGGGGTCGCGCTCGGCAATGCCCGCTGGGCACGCGATCCCGTAATGGCGCGCGCGCGCCGTGTCGAACTGGACCTCGATCCGTGGCGGCTGCTGGTCGGCCGCCTCGTCGTGGAAGACATCGCGCTCGATCGCCCGGAGCTCTATCTCGAGCGCAACAAGACCGGCGAAGCGAACTGGCAGTTCGACAAGAAGCCCGCGCGCGGCGGGAGATTACCCGCAATCCGCGCCCTGTCGATCCGCGATGGCAAGCTTCGATTACGTGAACCGGCGTTGCGCACGGACCTTCGCCTGAACGTCCAGACGGGCACACGCAAGAAGAACGAGGCGTACGCTCCGATCGTTGCGCACGGCACAGGACGTTACCGCGATCATCCGTTCGAGCTGCGCGGGCGGCTCGATTCTCCTCTGCAGCTACTGAATCGCGGCGAGATGTACCGCCTCGACCTGACCGCAAACGCAGGCGACACGCGCTTGCACCTTTCCGGTGCGCTCAAGGCGCCGCTCGATCCTGCGCACTTCGAGCTTCGGGCGCACGCTTCGGGCCACGACCTCGGCGACGTATACACGCTGCTCGGCCTCGCGACGCCGGAAACGCCGCCCTATTCGGTCCGTGGCTGGCTGGTCCGCGACGGCGCGGTCTGGCGCTTCAAGGGTCTCGAAGGCAAGGTCGGCGACAGCGACGTGGCCGGCGATGTGAGCATCGCGACTGGCGGCAAGCGACCGTCGCTCGAGGCCCAGCTGCGGTCGCGCCAGCTCGACCTGGACGATCTCGGTGGTCTGATCGGCGCTCCGCCCGGGACGGCACCGGGCGAGACGGCGTCGCCGGAGCAGCGCCAGGAAGCCAGCGAACGTCGCGCGAGCCCGCGTCTACTGCCCGACAAGCCGTACAACCTGAAGAAGCTGCGCTCGCTCGATGCCGACGTGGAGCTCCACGCATCGCGCGTCTCGGCGCGCAAGCTTCCAATTGAAGGGATGAGCGCGCGGCTGCGGCTCGAGGACGGACTGCTGCGCATCGATCCGCTCGACGTCGCCGTGGCCGGCGGCAGGATGACCGGCACGATCCAGCTCGACGCACGCCGCAATCCGATCGCGACACGGACCGATCTGCGACTCAGGGACCTGGAGGTGCCGAAGCTCATGCCGCGCATCAGCCCGACGGGCTTCGGGCGAATTGCCGGCGAGGCTCGCCTGACGGGGCGCGGCAACTCGGTGGCCGCGATGCTGGCCACAGCCGACGGAGAAGTCGGTGCAGTGATGGGCGCCGGGCGGATGAGCAATCTGACCCTCGAACTGGCGGGATTGGATGTCGCCGAGTCGTTGCTTCTCTTGCTGGACAAGGACAAGACGGTGCCGGTACGTTGCGCGTATACGGACCTGGCCGTCGCCGACGGTGTGGCCACGACCCGGTCGCTGGCTCTCGACACGACCGACACGGTCATCGTCGGCAGCGGCAAGATCGACCTGGGCGATGAACGGCTCGATCTCGAACTCAAGGCGCGTCCCAAGGACGTCAGCCCGGTGAGCCTGCGCGGCCCACTCGAGGTCGAGGGCACGTTCAAGGATCCGGACTTCCGTCCGCAACCGGCGCGGCTGGCAGGCCGGGTTGCGGCGGCCGCCGCGCTATTTGCCATCGCCCCGCCCGCGGCCTTGCTCGCCCTTTTCGAGACCGGGCCCGGTAAGGATCTGGATTGCGCCGAGAAGACCGACGCGGTGGCTCAGGCGGGAGCTGCGACTCGGCCGACAAGCTGACCGGCCCGACGGTGCTGGACGCCGATGCCGCACGCGGTTAGCGTGCGCGCTCTCCCGCTTCAGACCCGAAAAACTCATGCGCAACCTCGCCCGTGCCCTCTCGCTCGCCTTGCTGCTCGTCGGCGCCGCACACGCGGCTTCGCCCGAAGCGCCCAGCCGCCTGTTTCAGGGATCCGACCTTTTCGAACTCCAATACGCCGCCGAGCCGCAGATCAGGCCCGACGGGCGCGTCGTCGCCTATGTACGCGTGTCCTTCGACATCATGAGCGATCGCGCACGGCGCTCGATCTGGCTGATCGACGTCGAGTCCGGCGAGCAGGCGCCGCTGGTGGCCGGCGCCGGATCGCACACCTCGCCGCGCTGGTCGGCCGACGGCGGTCGCCTCGCTTATGTGTCGACCGCGGAGGGCGACCGTCCGCAACTCTACGTGCGCTGGATGCAGAGCGGCCAGACCGCGAAACTGGCGGAGCTGGTCTCGCCGCCCGCCGACCTGGCGTGGTCTCCCGACGGGCGCTGGATTGCCTTCACCATGTTCACGGCGGACGAGCCCGCGAAGCTCGGCCAGGCGCCGGAGAAGCCCGAGGGGGCGGAATGGGCACCGCCGCTCGAGGTGATCACGGACCTCGCCTACCGCAGCGACGAGGAGGGCTATCTCAAGCCGGGCTACCGGCATGCCTATATCGTCGCCGCCGACGGCGGAGCGCCGCGACAGCTGACGTTCGGCGCCTTCAACGAGGCCGGGCCGCTGTCGTTCACACCCGACAGCCGTCATCTGCTGCTCACCGGCAATCGCACGGAGAACTGGCGTCGCGATCCGGTCAACACCGAGATCTACGAGGTGGCGCTGGCGGACGGAGCGATCCGGCCGTTGACGAGCCGTGCCGGCGCGGACGGCGCCGCAACCGTGTCGCCTGACGGACGACGCGTCGCATATCTCGGCTTCGACGACCGGTTGCGCAGCTACGAGAACGCCGAGCTCTACGTGATGGAGCTGGACGGCGGTGAGCCTCGATCGCTCACCGCAGACCTCGATCGCACAATCGACGACGTGCACTGGGCCGCAGACGGCCGCAGCCTCTACGTGCGCTACGACGACCGTGCGGTGACCAAAGTGGCGCGGGTCGGCCTCGACGGCCGGGTGCAGCCCCTGGCCGAGGGCTTGAGCGGCGGCAGCCTGGATCGACCCTACACGGGCGGCGAGTTTTCCGTCGCGACGGACGGCACCGTGGCGTTCACGAGCGGCTCACCGCAGTCGCCGTCGGACGTCTCGGTGACCCGGCGCGGCAAGACGCGGCGCCTCACCGAGCTCAACACGGGACTTTTCGCCGACAAGACGCTTGCCGAGGTGCGGCCGCTCGCGGTGACCTCGTCGTTCGACCAGCGTCCGATCGACGCCTGGCTCGCGATGCCGCCGAATTTCGATCCATCGCGGAAATACCCGCTGATCCTCGAGATCCACGGCGGACCCTACGCGGCTTACGGTCCGGTGTTCTCGACCGACGTGCAGCTGTACGCGGCGGCCGGATACGCCGTGCTGTACGTCAATCCACGCGGCTCGACCTCGTACGGGCAGGAGTTCGCCAACTTCATCCATCACCGCTATCCGAGCGAGGACTACGACGATCTGATGAGCGCCGTGGACGCCGCGGTTGCGCAAGGTCATGTCGACCCACAGGCCCTGTTCGTGACCGGTGGATCGGGAGGCGGCGTGCTCACCGCGTGGATCGTCGGACGCACCGACCGGTTCCGTGCCGCGGTCACGCAGAAGCCGGTGATCAACTGGGCGAGCACGGTGCTCACCACCGACGTCTACACCTACATGCCGAAGTACTGGTTCGCGAAACTCCCGTGGGAGGATCCGGAGTCGTACTGGAAGGTCTCGCCGCTGTCGCTGGTGGGCTCGGTCAAGACGCCGACCCTCGTGCTGGTCGGCGACCAGGACTTCCGCACGCCGGTGAGCGATTCGGAGCAGTACTACCAGGCCCTGCAACTCAAGGGCGTGCCCACGGGCCTGGTGAAGGTGCCGGGGGCGTCGCACGGCGGGCTCACGGCGCGGCCGTCGCAGTCCGCCGCCAAGGCGAGCGCCATCCTCGCCTGGTTCGAGCGTTACCGAAAATGAGCGCGCCTAGCGGCGCATGAGCAGCGCGACGATCAGCAGCAGGACGGTCAACGCCTGAAGTCCCACGCGCGCCCACATGAGCGGCGTGCTTGCAAAGGCGTCGGTGTTGCCGCCGCCGCTCATGACCACAATCCCGATCAGCAACGCTCCCACGGTCGCCAGCAGCGCGATGCTGATGAGGATGACGAACGGATCCATGACTGCATGCCCCCGGCGCCAGAGCTCCTGCAGGCATCTTAGGGTCGGCGCCCCGCGCTGCCAACCTCGGAAAAATGGCTCGGAGCCATTTTTCCCCAGATTGGCTCAAGCCAATTCCGGTTCCGAAAAATGGCTCCGAGCCATTTTTCCTATCGGCGGGTGGCGAACACCTGCGCCCAGTACGTGCCCTTTGGGCTTCCTGACTCGAAGGCGTAAGCGATTCCCATGTCGCGCACTTCGGCGTTCATCAGGTTCGCGCAATGCCCGGGACTCGCGAGCCACGTCTGCACGACCGCTTCCGCGCTGCGATCGCCCGCAGCGACATTCTCCGCCACGGTGCGCCAGGGATAGCCCGCGCGCGTCACGCGATCGGCGGCGCTGCTGCCGTCGGAGCCCTCGTGCGTCATCGCGCCGCGGCGTGCCCTATCGCGCGCATGTGCCGCCGCTACTGACCCGAGGGTCGCATCGAGCGCGACCGGCGGCGCCGCCGGATACGACCGGCTGCCGCAGCGCCGCGGCTGTGCCCGGGCTGCGTTCACCAGCGCGAGCGCGCGCTGCGCGACGCTGCCGGCGTCGTCGGCTGGCGGCTTGAACGGCGCGGCGAGCACGATCCACAGATCCTCGCCGCGGCGCGTCAGACCCACCGTTGCGAACGCGGGATCGGCAATGTCGGAGCAGAATCGCTCGCTGAGCAGGCGGTACAGCGCGTCCGGGCTGGCCGCCCGGCTGACGCGGATCGACGCACTGCGCGCCGCCGGATAGCGCTCGGCGTCCACGGCAGCAGCGAGCGGCCCGCCGCTCGACAGACGCGCCGCGACCGCGTCGAGCCGCGGATCGGCACGCAGCGGCGCAACGCGCTCGCGGCCGCAGCCCCGGCTACGCGCGGCGTTGACCGCCCCGAGCGCGTCGCTGACCGTGGGCGGGGCCGGCGCCGGGGGCTGGACGGCACAGCCGGCGAGCACCAGCACACCACACGCGGCAACGATCGCCCGCACGTTACGCGCCGGGCATCGCATGCACCGCCGCGGCGCGGGCGTAACCCGCCACCGGCTCATCCTCGTCGGTCTCGCCGAGGAAGCCGCCGCTCTGGTGCGCCCAGAGGCGCGAATACAGCCCGCCGCGCGCGAGCAGCGTGGCGTGGTCGCCCTCCTCGACGATGCGGCCCCTGTCCATTACGATCAGGCGATCCAGCGCCGCGATGGTCGACAGCCGGTGCGCGATCGCGACCACCGTCTTGCCCTCCATCAGGCGGTACAGGCTCTGCTGGATGGCAAGCTCGACTTCGCTGTCGAGTGCGCTGGTCGCCTCGTCGAGGATCAGAATCGGCGCGTCCTTGAGCATCACCCGAGCGATCGCGACCCGCTGGCGCTGTCCGCCGGACAGTTTCACGCCGCGCTCGCCGACGTGCGCGTCGTAGCCGCGCCTGCCCCTGGGATCGGTGAGGCTCGCGATGAACTCATCAGCCTCGGCCCGCCGCGCGGCCGCCACCATCTGCGCGTCGTCGGCATCGGGTCGCCCGTACAGGATGTTGTCGCGCACCGAGCGGTGCAGGAGCGAGGTGTCCTGCGTCACCATCCCGATCTGCGCCCGCAGGCTGTCCTGCGTGACCTCGGCGATGTTCTGACTGTCGATCAGCACCCGGCCACGCTCGACGTCGTAGAACCGCAGCAGCAGGTTCACCACCGTGCTCTTGCCGGCGCCCGAGCGGCCGACCAGGCCGATCTTCTCGCCAGGTCGGATCTGGATCGACAGGTCATCTATCACGGGCTGCGGGCCGCCGTAGCCGAAGCTCACGTGCTCGAAGCGGATCTCGCCGTGCGGCACCTTGAGCGGCGGCGCCCCCGGCCGATCGAGCACTGCGTGCGGCCGCGCGAGCGTCTCGATGCCGTCCTGCACCGTGCCGATGTGCTCGAACAGCGAGGCGAATTCCCACATGATCCAGTGCGAGATGCCGTTCAGGCGCAGCGCCATTGCGGTTGCCGCGGCGACGGCGCCGACGCCGACCAGCTCGCGCGTCCAGAGCCACAGCGCAACCCCGGCGCTGCCCGCGATCAGCGCCATGCTGAGCGTGTGATTGACGATCTCGAAGCCGGTGACCAGGCGGAACTGCGCGTATGCCGTGTGCATGAACTCCCGCATCGCGCCGCGCGCGTAGCCCGCCTCGCGCTTGGCGTGCGAGAACAGCTTCACGGTCGCGATGTTGGTGTAAGCATCCGCGATGCGGCCGGTCATCAGCGAGCGGGCGTCCGCCTGCTGCATCGCGACGTGCCCGAGCCGCGGCACGAAATAAGCGAGCGCGGCGATGTACAGCGCAAGCCAGCCGAGGAACGGCAAGAGCATCCACAGATCGAAGCCGCCCAGCACCGCGATCATCGTCGCGAAATAGATCACGACGAAGGCCAACATCTCGCCGACGATCATCCATGTGTCGCGCACGGCGAGCGCGGTCTGCATCACCTTCGCGGCGATCCGGCCCGCGAACTCGTCATGGTAGAAGCTCATGCTCTGGCCGAGCAGCAGGCGGTGGAAGTTCCAGCGCATCCGCATCGGAAAGTTCGCTGCCAGCGCCTGGTGCTTGAGGAACGCCTCCAGCGCGACGATCAGCGGACTCGCGGCGATGATGCCCGCGAGCAGCAACAGGGTGCCCCGCTCGCGTGCCCACAGCTGCGACGGCTCGACGTCGCCCAGCCAGTCCACGACCCGCCCCAGCATCGCGAAGAGCATGGCTTCGAAGACGGCGATCACCCCCGTGGCGAGCGTCATGCCGAGCAGGATCGGCCGCATGCCCTGCGAGCACGCCCACATGAAGGCGACGAGGCCTTTGGGCGGCGAACGCGGCGCGCCCTCCGGATATGGGAATACCAGCCTTTCGAAACGTCCGAACACTCGAGAACTCCGGCGAGCAGGCACGGGACACCGGCGCGGAGCCGAATCCCCGGCCCGTACACTGGCTCCAGGCCCATTTTCCCCGTCAATTCTCCCGGTGTCCGCCATCGTGCGGCAAGCTGCGGGATCGGTGCGCCCGCCGCAAGGCGCTGGAGTATCCTTTGACGCACAGCAATACCCAGCGGGGCGGGTACCCCGACGGAGGCCGCGATGAGCAAGGGCATGGATCGACAAAAGAAGGAGGCCAAGAAGAAGCCGCTCAGGACCCCGGAGGAAAAGCGCGCGCTGAAGCGCGAGAAGAAGGCTCAACGCGGCCTCGCCTCGCTCTGACGGCCCGGACCCGGCATTCCGCGATCGCCGGACAGCGGCGCGCGAACGGTGCAGCGTCGGCGCAACGGCTGCTCGCGCCTGCGCTCGCGCCCGCGGTGCGATTCGGACGCGACGCATTCAACCGTCCCACGCTGACGGTCGCCCGCGATCTGCTCGGCAAGTTCATCGTGCGCCGCGAGGGCGGCCGCTGCCGCGCGGCGATGATTACCGAGGTCGAAGCGTACAAGGGCCCCGGTGACCTGGCCTCGCATGCGCGCGGCGGGCGGCGGACGCGACGCGTCCAGCCGCTGTACGCCGACGGCGGAACGACCTACGTCTATCTCGTGTACGGGCTGCACTGGCTGCTCAACTTCAGCACGGCCGGCGAAGGCCGGCCGGAAGCCGTGTTGGTGCGCGCGGTGCTCGCGGGCAGCGCCACGACGCCCGAGCTCGTGGTGGGTCCCGGGCGCGTCGGACGGCACCTCGGCATCGATGCGCGTCTCGACGGCATCGACGCCACGACCTCGGATCGCATCTGGATCGAGGATCGCGGCACGGGCATCCCGGCCGGAGCCGTGCGCCGCGGCCCGCGCGTCGGCGTCGACTATTCCGGCGCCTACTGGGCGGCACGCCCCTGGCGGTTCTGGATCGCGCTGGATTTCGCCGCGCCTACCCACCCAGAATAACCGCCCCCGACTGACTCCTGGGACGCGGGCCATGACGGATCCCCGACGCTTCACGTTCTTCCACGCGCCGAACTCCCGCTCCACCGGCGTGCTCACGCTGCTCGAGGAGCTCGGCTGCGACTACGACCTGCACGTCCTCAATCTCAGGACCGGCGAACAGCGCCGGGCCGAGTACCTGGCCGTGAATCCGATGGGGAAGGTACCCGCGATCCGCCATGGCGAAGCGGTCGTGACCGAGCAGCCTGCCGTATATCTGTATCTCGCCGACCTGTTCCCCGAGGCCGGGCTCGCGCCGGCGATCGGCGACCCGCTGCGCGGTCCATATCTCCGTTGGCTGGTGTTCTACGGCTCCTCGTTCGAGCCCGCCGTCATCGACAAGTCACAGCAGCGCGATCCGGCGCCGATGGCGAGCTCGCCCTACGGAGACTACGACACGATGCTCGCGACCCTGACCGGCCAGCTCGGCCGCGGCCCCTATCTTCTCGGCGAGCGCTTCACAGCCGCGGACGTGCTCTGGGGCGTGGCGCTCGCGTGGACCACGGCATTCAAGCTCGTGCCGCTGCTGCCGCCGATCCAGTCCTACGTCGAGCGCGTCAACGCGCGTCCGGCCGTGGTGCGGGCGAGAGAGAAGGACGCGCGGCTCGCAGCCGCGCAGTCCTGAAGGAGCAGCATCATGCGCGACCTGGCACCCGGAATCCTCCGCCAGCGCCTGCTTATCGAGGGCTACTTCACGAAAGCCGTGGACCGTGCGTCGGTCGAGAGCTACCTGACCGGAGTAGCGGCGGCGCTCGAGCTCAAGACCTACGGGCCGCCGATCGTCCACGACCCGGCCGGTCTCGGCAAGCCGGAGAACCAGGGCTACGACGCGTTCATCCCGCTCATCGACTCCGGCATCTCGCTCTATGTCTGGAGCAGCCCTAAGTTCTTCGCCGCCGTGCTCTTCACCTGCAAGCGCTTCGACGTCGAGCGCGCGCTCGACTTCACCCGCGCGCACTTCGGTGCGAACGAGCTCGCGCACCGCGAGTTCTGAGCCCATGACCGAGGTGCTGGTCACGCAGCGATTGCGGCTGCGGCACGCGACGACGGCGGACCGCGAGTTCGCGCTGGCGCTCGTCAACGACCCTGACTTCGTCCGCAACATCGGCGACCGCGGCGTGCGCACGCCCGCCGATGCCGAGCGCTACCTGCAGGACGGCCCGATCGCGAGCTACGAGAAGTTCGGCTTCGGAATGTACATCGTCGAGCTCAAGGATTCGCGCACGCCGATCGGGTTCTGCGGCTTCGTCCGCCGCGACTGGCTGCCGGACGTCGACATCGGCTTCGCCTTCCTGCCGCAGTACCGCTCGCAGGGCTACGCGCTCGAGTCGGCGAGCGCCGTCAAGGCCTACGGGCGCAACGTGCTGGGCTTGAGGCGCATCGTCGCGATCGTCTCGCCCGGCAACGCCGATTCGATCCGGCTACTCGAAAGGCTCGGGCTGCGCTTCGAGTCCACGGTGCGGCCGGTCAACGAGGACGCCGACATCCAGCTGTTCGCCGCCGAAGGCTGAAGCCCGCGGCTCGAGGGAAGACCGTTGAAGCTCGGGACGTACGAGGGGTGCTGCCACTGCGGCGCGCTCGGCTTCGCATACCGGACCGCGCTGCCCGGTGAGCGCTGGAGCGTCCGCGCCTGCCAGTGCACATTCTGCCGCGCGCACGATGCGCTTTCGACCTCCGACCCGCAGGGCGAGCTCGACTTTCGGGCGCGCGAGCCCGATCTGCTGCGGCGCTATCGCTTCGGCGGGCGCACCGCCGATTTTCTGCTCTGTCGCCGTTGCGGCGTCTATGTCGGCGCGCAGATGGCGGCGGAGGGTCGCGTGTTCGGCATCGTCAACGTTCGCGCGCTCGCCGAGCGGCCGCTCGAGCTCCCCGCCGCGGTGGCCATGTCGTACGACGGCGAGACCGGCGCCGAGCGCCGCAGCCGCCGCATGCAGCGCTGGACGCCGGTCACACGTGCCTCTTGATTCGACGGAGGGCTGCATCTCATGGCCACCGGCTACACATACGTCTGGGAATTCACGGTCGACGAGAGCGCGCGCACCGAGTTCGAGCGCGAGTACGGGCCGGGTGGCCGTTGGGTCGCTCTGTTCCGCTCGGCAGCGGGCTACCTCGAATCGCTCCTGCTTCGCGACGACGCGGTGCCCGGACGCTATCTCACGGTCGACCGCTGGCAGAGCGAGGCGGCCTATCGTGCATTCCGTGCCGACTTCGCCGCGCAGTACGCCGCGCTCGATCGCGATTGCGAGCGTCTCACGCAGGCCGAGCGCGCGCTGGGCAGCTTCACGGAGATCAGGCGATGAGCCCGGCGACGATGCGAGGGCTGTCGTCGCAGGCGTCCTGCTGCAAGTGGCCGGAGCGCTGAAGCGTGCAGGTCGGCTCGCTGTGACGCTGCCTGCTTCAGGCACGCTGCAGCGCGAGTCGCAGCCCGAGCGCGACGAACACCGCGCCGGCCGCCCGACTGAGCAGCGTGCCGGCGTGCGGACGCCGCGCCAGGACCTCGCGGAAACGCGCTGCCGCCACGGCGAGCACCAGACACCAGGTGACCCCGGTGGTGATGAAGGTCGCGCCGAGCAGCAGGAATGCCTCGATCTTGCGCTCGCTGTCCGGTGCGATGAACTGCGGCAGGAAGGCGAGGAAGAACAGCGCCACCTTCGGATTGAGCAGGTTCGTGACGATGCCGCGGCGGAACGCAACCCGTGCCTCGGTCGCACCGCCGATGGATACCCGCTCCTGCAGCGCGGACCGCGTCGTTAGCGCCCGCACACCGATGAAGATCAGATAGGCGGCGCCGAGCAGCTTCACTACCGAAAACGCCGTCGCCGAGGTCGCGAGGATCGCCGAAAGCCCGAGCGCCGCCGCGACGGTGTGCACGATGCTGCCGGCGGCGATGCCGAACGCGGCGGCGATGCCCGCGCGCCGACCGGCGCCGAGGCTGTTGCCGAGGATGAAGAACGTATCCTGCCCGGGAGTCAGGTTGAGCAGGATCCCCGACAGCACGAACAGCCAGTAGTCGTGAATTCCGAGCATGCGCGTTGCGTCGCCGCGACGCGGGGTTGCCCTGCCTCGCCGGCCGAAGGGTTTCTATGCTATCTGTTTCGCGATGTTGGCAACGCTCATTCTGCTGGCTGCGGCGGCGACGGCTCCTTCGGACGGGGCGGTCATCGACGTGGCCGGTGCGCGCCGGGCGACGGGCGAGCCCGCGGCCGCGGCGGCGCGGGCGCGCATGCGGCAGCTCGCGGCTCGGGGTGGGTCCGATGCGCTCGTCGACGAGCTGCGCCACGTCCTTGCCGATCCGGCGCTGGAGCCCGTGGGTCGCGAGTGGCTGCTCGAGTCGGGTCTGCACGCACTGCGGGCTCTGCCTGCGACGCCCGCGACTCGCGCGCTCGCGAGCGAGCTCGCGGCGCGGGCGCCCCGTGTGTTCATTCGCGTCGAGCCGGAACATGGCCGGCGGGCGGTCCCGCTTTACGACGTGGGCGCCGTCGCGCGTTATGCGTTGCGCGATTGGGAGCGCGCCGAAGCGCGCGCCGCGGCGGCGCGGTCGCTGTCGCTCGGATCGAACGACGCACTGATGAGCTGGCAGCGTGAGGCTGCCCGATCGGCGGTTCGCGACGGCATCGCCGACGCCTTCGCCGCCGCAGGAGCCGGCACGCTCGAGCGACAGCGGCCAGCGATCGTGGCCGCGATCCGCTCGGGGCGCGACGTCGATGCCGTCGCGCTCGTGCTCGCCCGACGGTTGCGCGACGCCGAACTTTACTCGCTGATCATCGGCTATGCGGAACCGACAAGCGCGCTCGCCGCCTTGCAGTGGGCCCTTCGGGACCTGGATCCAGGCGCTGCGGTCGACGTGCTCTCGGTGGCCGCGGACCGTCAGCCGATCGCCTCCGCCGCGTTGCTTGCCGCCGGCCGGCTCGCCTCCGCCGAGCCGGCCGCTCGCGAGCTGCTGTTCGGGCGTCTGGCAGATCCCCTGAGCGGGGAATCGGCCGCGGCCGCGCTTGCCCGTCTCGACGATCCCGGCATCGCGGCTCAGCTTGCGACGCGGCTTCAGACGACGAAGGACGAGGCTACGCGGCGGCGCGTTGCGCTCGCGCTGAAGCTGAACGGCGGCGCCAAAGCGCGGGATGCGCTCGCGGAGCTCATCGAGACCAGAAAGGGCTCGTCGGAACTGCGCAGGGAGGTCGCTGCATGGCTCGCGGGTGGGCGCTGACTGCGTGCGGCGCACTGGCGCTGGCAACCGCGTCGCCCGCGCGCGGCGTGTGCGTGTTCGAGGGCGACGAAATTGCCAATCCGTTCGAGCCCGGATGCGGTGACGTCGTCCTCACGTACACCGAGTCCGACGACGCCGGCAACAACGTCGCGCTCGGCTACCCGGTGCCGATCCCGGTCGAGTCGCTGACGCCGGTCGACGGATTCCGCACGTACCAGAGTCTGTTCGAGCGCCATCAGGGGCTGCTGACGCTGCACGACGAGGTCGACGGTCAGCCCGTCGGCCAGACGGTGGCCCGCCGCGATATCTGGGCCTATCGGATCAGCGACGACGACACCACGACGGTCGAAGGGTTCACCGAAGGCGCGGTGCTCGTGAATGGCGGCATCCATGCGCGCGAGTGGCAGACGCCGGAAGCGGTCACCGGCCTGATGGAGGTGCTCGTCGAGGGCAAAGCCGACGGCGGGCTGGGCCAGTATCTGGTCGAGAACCTCGCTACTGTGCTCGTACCGGTCAACAACGTCGACGGCTTCCTGCAGACGCAGCGCTTCCCCGACCGCACCACCGCGGATCGCGAGCAACCGCGCGACGGTCGGATGCGGCGCAAGAACATGCGCAACCCGGAGACTCAGGACCCGGTCGACGAGGACCTCACGACGGTCTTCGACAATTTCTGGGGCGTCGATCTCAACCGCAATTCGAGCGCGGGGTTCGGCCAGAACAACCGCAGCAGCTCGAGCCTGACGAGCCTGATCTATCGCGGCGAGGCGCCGGCGAGTGAGCCCGAACTGCTCGCGCTGCAGCAGGCCGCCACGCTCGGCCCCGCTGCACGGCTAAGGCTCTACAGCGACACGCACTCCTTCGGCCAGGTCTATTTCGCGCCGACGACGGGCAACGCGCGTCGCGACGCGATCACCTCGGAACTCGCGGCGCGGATGCGCGCTGCCTCGCTGCGCGGTTACGCGTTCGATCCGGACCCGCCGGGCTCCGCCGGGATCGGCGCGACTGCCGATCATTTCGCCTTCACCTACGAGGTGCCCGCCTGGACCATGGAGCTCGAGCCGGCGAACGGCGGGCAGGATTACGGCGGGCTGGCAACGCACGGACACAGCGGCTTCGTGCTGCCGGATGACGAAGCCGCTCGGATGCGCGCCGACGTGGCACGCATGTACCTGCTCGGTTTCTACCGCCAGGCTGGGCCGCCCGTCGCCGTCACCGCTCAGATCCGCGACCGCGAGACCGGCGAGGTCGTCTACGACGCGGCGTGGCAGCGGTCCTCGGCGACGGCGCGCAGGCTCGCGACGAGCACGAACCTGGCGCTCGTCCCGGGGCGCGAATACCGGCTGTGGGTCGCCTTCAACAAGCCGATGCGCATCCGCGATGCGAGCGGCGAAGTGGTGCCGTATCGCGGGCAGACGAGCGGCGCCGGCGTCGGCACGGTGACGCTCGAGCTCCCCGATCTGCCCGCGGAGAACCTGACGCTCGCCGCCGCCGACGCGTGGCTGGACGCGCCGGGCGGCGCGCCCGACGGCTACCTGCATTACCGCGACGACGCCCTCGCCATCGACTTCGCGCTGCCTGCCGATCTGTCCGTCGATGCGCCGACCGCCGCTGTGCTGTCCCTGTCTGTGCGCGACCTTGCGGACATGGCGCTCGATGCCGACCCCGCCACGGCGGCCGACTGGGCGCAGGGTCACTGGGTGCGTCTCGAGGATGCGCTCGGCGGCGGCAACGACAGCGGTGGAATCGACTGCTCGTTCCGGCCTTTCGTCGCACCCCAGGCCGGGGCAACAGCGCCCAATGCGACGCCGGCGTGCGAGGCGGCAGCCCCGCCCCCGCCGGCTCCCTCCGGCGGCGGTGGCGGCGCGCTCGATCCAGCCTGGGGCGCGATGGCGCTGTTGCTCCTGCTGCATATTCGGCTCAGAGCCCGATTGCGGCCGGCTGAGCCGGCCCTGAGCCGGGCCTCCACGTTGCCCGAACCATCGCGATGACGCACGGCCTGACGCTCATCACCACGATCGCGGCGGGCTTCGGGCTCGCGCTGGTGTTCGGGTTCGTCGCCGTGCGACTCGGCCTGCCGGCGCTGATCGGCTATCTGCTCGCCGGCGTCCTGATCGGTCCCGCCACGCCCGGATACGTGGCGGACCTCGAGATCGCGGGCCAACTCGCCGAGATCGGCGTGATGCTGCTGATGTTCGGCGTCGGTCTGCACTTCTCGCTGCAGGACCTGCTCTCGGTGCGCCGCATCGCGCTGCCCGGTGCCGTGGTGCAGATCGCGGTCGCCACGGCGCTCGGCGCCGGCCTCGCGACCTTGTGGGGCTGGACGCTGTCCTCGGGGATCGTATTCGGCCTGGCGCTCTCGGTCGCGAGCACGGTCGTATTGCTCCGCGCGCTCGAATCGCGCGGTCAGCTGGAATCGGTCAACGGCCGCATCGCCGTCGGCTGGCTGATCGTCGAAGACCTCGTGACCGTGCTGGTGCTGGTGCTGATGCCGCCGCTCGCGGCGGTGATCGGCTCGCCGGAGTCGGCGGACGCTGCGGCAGTGCTCGGCAGGCTCGCGGCCACGATCGGCGAGATCGGCGTATTCGTCGTGCTGATGCTGGTCGTCGGCCGACGCGTGTTCCCCTGGCTGCTGTGGCAGGTGGCGCGCACCGGCTCGCGCGAGCTCTTCACGCTGTGCGTGATCGCGGCGGCGCTCGGGATCGCCTATGGGTCTTCGGCGCTGTTCGGCGCCTCGTTCGCGCTCGGCGCGTTCTTCGCGGGCATGGTGCTGCGCGAGTCGGACCTGAGCTACCGCGCGGCCCAGGAGTCTCTGCCGCTGCGCGACGCGTTCTCCGTGCTGTTCTTCGTCTCCGTCGGCATGCTGTTCGATCCCGCCGTCGTGCTCGCGCGCCCGCTCGAGGTGCTGGCCGTCGTGGCGGTGATCCTCGTGGGCAAGTCGCTCGCCGCCTTCCTGCT
>JBQGDL010000074.1:0-45929 GCA_052039045.1 Steroidobacteraceae bacterium | reverse complement strand
TCGAGCTCGCCGACATGCCGGCGGCAGCCAGCCATGGATGCACCAGCCCGAGCGCTGCGAGAGGCATCGCCGCGAGGTTGTAGCCGAGCGCCCAGCGATGATTCTGGCGCAGCCTCGCGAGCGCCTCGCGGGCAAGCGTTCCCGCCGGCGCGATCGCCTCGAGGCGCCCGCCGGCCAGCACGATGTCGCTCGCGGTCTGCGCGAGCTCGGCGCCGCCCGCAACCGCGATCGCTACGTCGGCACCGGCGAGCACCGGCGCATCGTTGACGCCGTCGCCGACGGCGACCACGCGCCCGCCCGCGGAGCGCAGCGCGTGAAGCAACGCG
The DNA here is from genome assembly GCA_052039045.1 of Steroidobacteraceae bacterium. Taxonomy (GTDB): domain Bacteria; phylum Pseudomonadota; class Gammaproteobacteria; order Steroidobacterales; family Steroidobacteraceae; genus DATJKD01. The sequence goes on along the minus strand of JBQGDL010000074.1, from coordinate 45,603 downwards.
AGCTTGTCGGCAGGCAGCTGCCGGGCGCGCCACTCGCGCACGCCGAGCTGAACGGCGACCGCCTCGACCCGTGAAGCCGAGTCGCCGCTCGAGATCAGCACGGTGAGGCCCTGCGAGCGCAGTGCGTCGAGTGCGGCGCGCGCACCGGGTCGCAGCCTTTCGTCCAGCCGGAACGTGGCCAGGGCGCCGGCGTCGTCGGCCAGTACCAGGGCATCCTCGAGCCCGGTTGGCACGGGCTTGCCTGGCAGCGCGAACTCCGCGCGTCCGAGCCGCAGCTGGCGGCCGCCGACCCGCGCCTCGATCCCCTGGCCGGCGTGACTGCGTGCGTCGATCGCCACGCCCGCATCGCCGGTGGGACACGCCTGCGCGATCGCGCGTGCGGCAGGATGGCGACTCTCGCGGGCAAGCGCCGCGGCCATGCCGAGCGCGGCCTGCGGGCTCGAGTTCGCGCAGGTTTCGATCCCGGTGAGCTGCAGCATGGGCTCGGTGAGCGTACCGGTCTTGTCGAACACGACGTGCGTCGCTCCCGCCAGCGACTCGATTGCGTCGGGCCGCACGACGAGGACGCCGCGTCCGGCGAGCACGGCCAGCGCGCGGGTCAGGGCCGCCGGCACCGCCAGCGCGAACGCGCAGGGACAGGACACGACCAGCACCGCGAGCGCCGCGGTGAAGGCACGCGATGGATCGACGATGCACCACGCGGCGACCGTCACCGCGGCGAGCGCGAGGACGCGCGCGACGAAGCGCGCCGCCGCGCGCTCGCCGGCGCATGCCAGTCGCGGCCGCGCGGCCTGCGCCCGCTCGACGAGTGCCGCGATGCCCGCGAGCGTCGTGTCGGCGCCGACGCGGTCGACGCGCAACTCGATCGGTCCGTCCTCGACCACGCCGCCGGCGACGAGGCGCTCGCCGCGACGTCGGATCCGGCTCGCCGATTCGCCGGTGAGCAACGCCTGGTCGACGCGGCAGCGCTCGCTCTCGAGCACGCCGTCGGCCGGCACCAGCCCGCCCTCGGCGACCTGCACGCGGTCCCCCACCTCGAGCTCGTGCAGCCCTATGCACTCCAGCGTCCCGTCGACGCGTCGGCGTCGCGCGTACGGCGGGGCGAGCCGCGCCAGCGCGTCGCTCAGATCACCGGCGCGGTGCCGCGCACGCATCTCGAGGTGGCGGCCCGCGAGCAGGAAGAACACGAACATCGACACGGAGTCGAAATACACGTGGCCGCCGCCGCGCAGCGCCTCGACGAGGCTTGCCGCGTAGATCGCCGCTATTGCGATCGCCACCGGAACGTCCATGCCCAGCCGCCGCGACGCCAGGGCGCGGGCGGCGCCCGCGAAGAACGGCCGCGCCGAATAGAACACGACAGGCGTGGAAACCAGAAAGCCGAGCCAGCGGAACAGCGCCTGCGTCGATTCGTCGAGCGGATCGGCTGCGCCGAGATACAACACCGCCGCGAACATCATGGCCTGCATCGCGCCGAACCCGGCGACGAGCAGCCGCTTGAGCGCCAGGCGCGATTCGCGCCGGCGCGCGTCGTCGAGCGTGCGTGCATCGAGCGGCAGGGCCCGATAGCCGGCACGTGAGAACGCTTCGAGCACCGCAGGCAGCGTCGTTTGCCCCGCGTGCCAGACGACGCGGGCGCGTCGCGCAACGGCGTTGGCCGAGGCCTCGATCACGCCGGGCAACGCACAGAGCGCACGCTCGATCAGCCACACGCAGGCGCTGCAGCGCAGCCCTTCGACCAGCAGCATCGCCTCGCACCGTCCGCCCGGCAGCTCGCGCACGACGTAGCGCGCGACCTCCGGCCGTCGCCAGGCGTCGCGCCCCGGGTCGTCGACGGGCCTCGGTGCCGGCGCCGTGCGCAGCCGGTAGTAGTCGCCGAGGCCGAGCTGCGCGATCCATTCGGCGGCGGCGCGGCAGCCCGTGCAGCACACCGGATGCGAGGCGCCGCCGACGCGCGCTTCGATCGCGACGCCGCCCAACGGCTCGCCGCAGTGCCAGCAGGCATCGGCGCCGGACTTCATTCGGGGGCGTCCGTGGCGGTGGCGGGCGGCTCCGTGTCGCGCGCGACCGGCGCCTTCAGTACCCGCCCGGCGGCGATCGGCAAAGTGTCGTCGGGATAGCGCTCCGCTACGACGATGGTGACCGCGACGGCACCGAGCGATGCGGCAAGCACGATCGCGGCCAGCCATGCGACCGGCTGGCGGTACCAGCGGGCGCCCGCGAGCGCGGCGTCAGTGTGTCGCCCCGGTTTCACGTTGCCCGGCCGCGTACACCCAGGCCGCAATCGCACGCGCGCGCTCCTCGCCCAGCCGCTCGCGCCACGCCGGCATGTAGCCGTTGCGGCCGTTGCGGATGGTCTCCGTCATGCGGTTGAAGTCGCGTCCGTAGAGCCACACATCGTCGGTCAAATCCGGTGCCCCGATATTTTCGTTGCCCTGGCCGTCGGTGCCATGACAGCTCACGCAAAGCGTCTCGAAGCGGAGTTTGCCCGCCGCGACCCAGTCCGGCGGCGCCTGGTAGCCATTCAAGGTCAGAACGTAGGCGGCAGCCTCGTTGGCGCCTTGTTGTCCCAGCACGCCGCCGAGCGCCGGCATGACGCCTCTGCGCCCGTCGAGGATGCTGGTGAGGATTGCGTCGGCGCTGTTGCCGTAGAGGGAGTTTCCGTCGACCAGGTTCGGCGATCCCAGTGCCTGGTTGCCTCGCCCGTCGCGACCGTGGCAGGCGGCGCAGTTGTCTTCGTAAAGCACACGGCCAATCCCGGTGATGCTCGCGTCGCGTGCCAACGTCTCGACCGGCACGCCGTGGATGCGCGCCAGCGTCGCCTCGAGCTGCACGGCATTGGCGGCGGTGTCCCGGTCCAGTTTGTCGGCCGACGTCCATCCGAGCAGACCGGGGAACGCGCCGAAGCCGGGAAACAGCAGGAAGTAGCCGAATCCCCAGACGAAGAGTCCCGCAGAGATCCACACCCACCAGACGGGCAGCCGGCGCACTCCCTCGCGCAGCACGCCATGTGCCCACACATGGCCGGTCGTGCCGTCGGGCTGCACCGGGATGTCGATGCGCCTGCCCCACGCGAACAGGAACAGCACCACGCCGAGGTTCAGCGTCAGCAGGACCATCACCCACGCCGACCAGAAGCCGCTCATCGCGATTCGTCCCCGCCGTCGTGTGCGGCAGAGGGGCTGTCGTTCATCGGCAGCCGCGCCATCGCATCGAACTTCTGCTGGTGTCGCGGGCGCCATGCCCAGATCCAGATGCCGATGAAGAGCAGCATGAGCACGACGGTGATCACGCCAGCGGCCTGGCCCCAGGCCGGAGTCACGGGATGGCCTCCGCACCGTCGCCGCCATCGCGTATCGCGGCGGCCGCTCCCAGCCCCTGCAGGTACGCGACGAGCGCATCGAGCTCGGTCCTGCCCTTCACCGCGTCCGGTGCGTCCGCGATGTCGGCATCCGTGTACGGGTCGCCGAGCAGGCGCAGCGTGCGCATGCGTGCCTGGATGTCGTCGCCGTCGAGCTTGCGCCCGGCCAGCCAGGGATAGTTCGGCATGTTCGATTCGGGCACGAGATCGCGCGGGCGGAGCAGATGCAGCCGATGCCACTCGTCGGAGTACTTGCCGCCGACGCGCGCCAGATCCGGTCCGGTGCGCTTCGAGCCCCACTGGAAGGGGCGATCGTAAGCCGAATCGGCGATCGTCGAGTACGGTCCGTAGCGCTCCACTTCGAACCGCAGTGTCCGGATCATCTGCGAATGGCACTGGTAGCACGCCTCGCGCACATAGACATCGCGGCCCGCCAGGCGCAGCGCGTCGTAGGGACGTACTCCCGGTGCCGGACGCGCCGAGTGCGCCTCGACGAAAATCGGGGTGAGCTCGGCGAGGCCGCCGATCGCGACCATGATCGCGATCAGCACGGCGAGCTTCCCGGCGTGCTTCTCGATCGCCTCGAAATGCTCGTAGCGCAGTCCCACGTCGGGCCGCCTATCGCGCCGCCGGCAGGGGCGCCGGCACCTGCAGCGGCTCGGGCTCGGGTATCGGCACGATGATCGGCTTGATCAGCCGCTCGCGTGCGTCCGATGCGGTGTGCCAGAGATTCCAGGCCATCACGACCATCCCGGCGAGCACCAGCAGACCGCCCGCGAAGCGGATCACGTAGTAGGGCCGGATCGCGATCAGGCTGGCGAGGAAGCCGTGAGTCAGCGTGCCATCCGGATTGGTCGCGCGCCACATCACGCCCTCCGTCACGCCGGCGGCCCACATCGCGCCCACGTAGAGCAGCAGCCCGGTGACGTGCAGCCAGAAATGCAGGTTCATGGCGTGGGTGGAATGCATCGCCGGGCGGCCCAGTGCACGCGGTGCCATGGCGTACAGCGAGCCGATGGTGATCATGGCCACCCAGCCGATGGCGCCCGAGTGAACGTGCGCGATCGTCCAGTCGGTGTAGTGAGAAAGGGAATTGACGGACTTGATCGCGAGCGTCGAGCCCTCGATGGTGGAGGCGGCGTAGAACACCAGCGCCAGCACCATGAACTTGACCACGGGGTCGGTGCGCAGCTTGTCCCAGGAGCCGCTGAAGGTGAGCAGGCCGTTGGCGGCGGAGCCGAGGCTCGGCATCAGGAGCAGCACGGAGAACGCCATGCCGGTCGACTGCACCCAGTCGGGCAGCGCGCTGTATAGCAGATGATGGGGCCCGGCCCACATGTAGATCGAGATCAGCGCCCAGAAAGTCACGATCGAGAAGCGATAGCTCCACAGCGGCTGCTGCGCCTGGCGGGGCACGAAGTAGTACATCATCCCCAGGAAGCCGGCGGTCAGAAAGAACGCGACGGCGTTGTGCCCGTACCACCACTGCACCATCGCGTCGACGGCGCCGGCATATATCGTGTAGGACTTGAAGAGCGAGACCGGCACCGCGATGTTGTTGACCACGTGCAGCAGCGCGACCGCGATGATGAACGCGCCGTAGTACCAGTTCGCGACGTAGATGTGCCGGATGCGCCGCCGCGCCAGGGTGGCGAAGAAGACGACGGCAAACGAAACCCAGACCACGGCGATCAACAGGTCGATGAACCATTCGGGCTCGGCGTACTCCTTGCTCTGCGTGATGCCGAACGGCATGGTCGTCATCGCGAGCAGACAGGCGAGCTGCCAGCCCCACAGCGTGAAATGCGCGAGCTTCTCGAGCGCGAGCCGCGTGTGGCCCGTGCGCTGCACCACGTAGTAGCAGGTGCCCATCAGCGCGGAGCCGCCGAAGCCGAAAATCACCCCGAAGGTGTGATTGGCGCGGATGCGGCTGAAGGTAAGCCACGAAACGTCCAGATTGAGCGCCGGCCACGCGAGCTGTGCGGCGGCGAGCACGCCGATGCCCATGCCGACCACGCCCCAGACGGCCGCGCCCATCAGGAACAATCGCACGACGTAGTCGTTGTATGTTTCCGCTTCCCGCACGCCGCTACGCCCCACCCCGGAGATCGGTTGCCCCAACGCCGTGCGCACCCGACCCGCAGCGGCTCTATCGCGACGGCGAAAGGTGAATTGGTCGGCCGGGTGCTGTCAAGACGGGTTGTCCGCAGCGCGCGGCACGCGAATCGGCAGCGTCCTCCTACGCGCTCGCCTCACGCGCCGGCGTCGCGAGCCGCCGGCGCAGCAGAATCCGCGGCGCCGTCTCCCGCAAGCCCAGCGCGAGCAGACCCGCGGCAACCGCAAGCCCGAGCATGATCCACAGCGGTGCTGCGAGTCCGGCAAGATCCGCCGCATAGCCCGCGATCGAGGGCGACAGCACCCCGCCCACGATCTCTCCGGTGCCCATGCACACGCCGAGCACGGTGGCTATGTGGCGCCGGTCGACGCTCTCGGACGGCACGGTGGCCATGAACAGCGGGAATATCCCGTTCAGACCCCAGCCGACGAAGAAGATCGCGGCCAGGACCCACACCGAGCCGTCGAAGTACATCGCCCCGAGCGGCAGGATCATGCCGATCAGCGGCATCGCGATCATCAGCGGTCGCCGGCCGATGCGGTCGGAGAGCCCGGAGATCAGGAACGCGCCGACGGTCGCGGAGATGCCGAGCGTGCCCATCAGCCAGCCCATCGTCTGCGCGTCATAACCGCGCACCCGGGTGAGAAAGAGCGGCATGAAAGCCCAGCACACCACCAGGTACGAGACCAGCAGCACGCCCATGACGGCGCAGATCAACACGTTGCGTTCCGCGAATGCCTCGCGCCAGGTCATCGCTGATGCGGCCTCGCCGGGCGGCGGTGCGGGCGGCGCCTCGGGCTCGCGCACCACGCGCCACATCAGAAGCGCCGCGACGATGCCCGGAATGCCGGCGAGGAAGAAGGCATTGCGCCAGCCGTAGGCGGTCGCAAATGCGACCAGCAGCACCGGCGCGACGAACGAGCCAAGCAGGTTGGAACCGAAATTCTGCGTGACTCCCATCGCGAGCCCGCGCCTCTCGGGGGTCACCTCGGCGGCGATCATCGCCTGGCTGATGGGCATGATCCCGCCCTCGGCCGCACCCATCAGCAGGCGGGCTCCCAGCATCGCGAGGAACGAACCGGCGAGACCGGAGAGGAACGAGCACGCCGAGAAGGCGAGTGTGGCCAGGATCAGCAGTCCCTTGCGGCTGCCGGTGCGGTCGGAGACCAGGCCGATGCCGAACGCGGCGCAGGCCCAGGTGAGCGAGAGCGCGCTCGCGAGGACGCCCACCTGGGTATTGGAGAGGCCCAGCTCCGGCTGCACGAACGGCATCAGGAAGTTGAGCGCATTGCGATCGAAGAAAACGATGCCGAAATTGAGACTGAGCAGCGCAACCAGCATGACCTGGTAGGCGCTGCTGTAGCGGCTCGTCGCCGCCGGCGAGTGATCCATGGCCCCTCTGGATGATCGGCTGCTTGGTCTTTATTCCGCCGTGATCGGCCGGTGACGCGGCCGCGCCGCGATGCGCGCGCACCACGCGCGGATCGAGGGATAACCCTCGAGCGGAAAGCCGCCTTCCTCCGCGACGTGCGTGTAGGCGTACAGACCGATGTCGGCGAGCGTGAACTGGTCGGCGACCAGGAACTGCCGGCCCGCAAGCCCCTGCTCGAGCACGTCGAGCGCCGCGAAGCCGAGCCGTCGCTTCTCGGTGAGCTTCTCGCCGAGCTCGGCTTCGGTCTTGTGCAGCGAATGCAGCCAGAAGCGCGCAGTGGCGACGTTGGGCTCGAGGTTGTACTGCTCGAAGCACAACCACTGCCACATGCGCGCGCGGTCGAGCCGATCAGCAGGCACCAGTGCCGAACCCTCGGCGAGGAAGCCGATGATCGCGTGGCTCTCGGAGAGATGGCCACGGCCTTCGATCTCGAGCACCGGGATGCGCCCGTTCGGATTGCGGGCGAGGAACGCCGGCGTGCGCGATTCACCGCGCGTGATGTCGATCTGGATGAGCTCGTAGGGCAGGTCGAGCTCGCGCAGCGCCATCCGCGCCTTGTAGCCGTTGCCGGAGGGCAGGTAGTCGTACAGGCGGTAGTTCATGACTCGAGCGTCTCCTTGCCTTTCTGGATCGCCAGCGCGCCGCTGCGCACGACCTCCAGCACGTCGCCGTGGGCGCCGGCTTCGGCTACGAAGCGGCTGATGTCCGCCTCGCTGCTCGTGAGCTCGATGGTGAAACTATCGGGCGAATCCCACAGCACGCGCCCACCCGCCCGCTGCGCTGCGCCCCACAGCTTGCCGACCTGCGTGGTCCGCGCCTTGACCTTGATGAGCAGCAGTTCGCGCTCGAAATGCTCCTCGCGCGTGACGTCCTCGACATCGACCACATCGACGAGCTTCAGGAGTTGGCTCGAGATCTGATGGATGACGGCGTCGCTGCCGGTCGTTACCAGCGTGAGGCGCGAAACGGCCGGATCGTCGGTCGGGGCGACGGACAGCGACTCGATGTTGTAGCCGCGGGTCGAGAACATCCCGGCGACCCGGGAGAGCGCCCCGACCTCGTTCTGCATGGTGACGGAAATGATGTGCCGCACGCATCGAGCTTACACGTTGCCGATCGCGCTCGTTGCACCTGTCGTCGGAACGCGCACGCACCGGCGCCCGAAGCGGTTTGTTCGAATCGCACATCGACCGGTCCCGTCTCGTCGCTGCCGCGATGCACGCAGGTAGCGCCATCAGTCAGAGAAATCCGGCGGCACGGTGGCGGCCGCGGTCGGGTGCAGTTCTGCGCTGATGGAGGAGGCCGGACGCCCCCAGGGCGAGGGTCGATCGCCTCCTCTGCGTTGGTGCCGTGATGGCAGGCACGGGCAGCCGGACGTCCGCGCAGGGCTTGTCGGCGGCCCGGGCCTGTCACCCGGCGTGGTATGAGAAGCAAGATCGGTGCCGCGCGCGCAACCGGCTGGAAATCAGATGCTTCCCAGGACTCGTTCGAGCGGCATCCGTACTCCGTCAACTATTTCGACGGTCGAGCCTGCGGTGGACGAGCGGGCGCAAAGGATTGGGCAGCGAGGTCCGATCGCTGCTAGGCTCGTTGCAACGCAACACGATTCTTCCCTCGCCACCGCGGTCGACAACGTGAACCAGCCGCAGACCATCGCCGCTCCGCGCTCCCATCCACTGGCGGGCCAGACCCTCTCGGGCGCCGAGATGATCGTGCAGATACTCGCCGACGAAGGGGTGGACGTCGTCTTTGGCTACAGCGGCGGAGCGATCCTCCCCACCTACGACGCGATCTTCCGCTACAACCAGGCACGCACCGGTCGCGACGATCTGCGCCCCATGCCGCTCGTCGTGCCCGCCAACGAGCAGGGCGCGGGCTTCATGGCGGCAGGCTATGCGCGCGCGAGCGGCCGCGTTGGAGTCTGTCTGGTCACCTCCGGACCGGGCGCGACCAATACCGTCACGCCGGTCCGCGACTGCGCGGCGGACTCCGTGCCGATCGTCGTGATCTGTGGCCAGGTGCCCTCGGCCGCGATCGGCACCGATGCCTTCCAGGAGGCGCCGGTCAGCAACATCATGGGCGCGGTGGCCAAACACTGCTTCCTGGTCACCGATCCGGAGCGGCTCGAGGCGACCGTGCGCACCGCTTTCGAGATCGCACGCACCGGGCGGCCCGGCCCTGTCGTAATCGACGTGCCGAAGGACGTGCAGAACTGGCAGGGCGCGTTCCGCGGCACGGGGCAGCTCCCCGTGCGCGGCTACCGCCAGCGGATGGCGGCGCTGGCGGACAACATGCTCGACGAGCCGGCCTGCAGCGCGTTCTTCGAGATGCTGGGATGCGCCGAGCGGCCGCTCGTGTACGCGGGCGGCGGCGTCATCCACGGCAACGCCGCGGAGGCGCTGCGCCGGCTTGCGACCGAGCTCGAGCTGCCGGTGGTCACCACGCTGATGGGTATCGGCGCGATCGACACCACGCATGCACTGTCGATGCGCATGCTGGGCATGCACGGCACGGCATTCGCCAACTACGCCGTCGACGACTGCGACTTCCTGGTCGCCGTCGGCGCGCGCTTCGACGACCGCGTCGCGGGGCATCCGGCGCGCTTCGCCGGTAACGCCAGGTGGATTGCGCACCTGGACGTCGACGCTTCCGAGATCGGCAAGGTCAAGCGCGTGCAGTGGAGTCACGTCGGCCTGCTGCCCGCCGCGCTCGAAGCGCTGCGCGCGCATGCGCGGCGCAGCGCTTTCCGGCGCGATCGCACTGCGTGGCTTGGCCACCTGGCGCAGCTCAGGCAGCGGCACGCGATGAACTACGACCGCGCGAGCCCGCTGATCCAGCCGTACTACGTGATCGAGGAGATCAACCGCCGCACGCGCGGCGAGGCGATCATCACGACCGGCGTGGGCCAGCACCAGATGTGGGCGGCGCAGTACTTCGACTTCCGGCAGCCGCGGCTGTGGCTCACCTCGGGCAGCATGGGCACGATGGGGTTCGGCCTGCCCGCTGCGATCGGCGCACAGTGCGCCTGCCGCGAGCGCCTGGTGATCGACATCGACGGCGACGCCAGCGTGCGCATGAACCTGGGCGAGCTCGAAACCGTCACCACCTACGATCTGCCGATCAAGGTGCTGGTGATGAACAACTACGGCGACGGGATGGTCCGCCAGTGGCAGAAGCTGTTCTTCAAGGGTCGGATGTCGGCGAGCGACAAGTCGCTGCACAAGAAGGACTTCGTCGCCGCGGCTCGCGCTGACGGGTTTCGCTACGCCGAGCGGCTCGAGCGCCGCGAGGACGTACCGCGAGTGATCGGCGAGTTCATCCGCTACGAGGGCCCCGCGTTCCTCGAGGTGGCGATCGATCGCGACGCCGGCGTCTACCCGATGGTCGGGCCGGGTCAGAGCTATGAAGAGATGATCACGGGCGATCACATCCCGTCGCGCAGTCCGTCGGAGCCCCGTGAGCCGGGAGCGTCGGAGATGTTTTGAGTGCGGCGGTGGCGCATGCCTGACCGCGCGAAAGAGCGGACATTCTCCATTTCGTTCGCCGCCCGCTGTTGCGTTCGCCGCGGTGGGGCGAAATAGAGAATGTCCCCTTTTTCGCCGTCGTTCGCGCAGGCAGCGCGCTTCTGGATCCGCCTCGGACTGATCTCATTCGGCGGCCCCGCCGGTCAGATCGCGATCATGCATCGCGAGCTCGTCGAGCGCCGGCGCTGGATCGACGAGTCGCAGTTCGGCGGCGCGCTCAACTTCTGCATGCTGCTGCCCGGCCCGGAGGCGATGCAGCTCGCCATCTACATCGGCTGGAAGCTGCACGGCGTGCGCGGCGGCCTCGTGGCCGGGGTCGCGTTCATCGTGCCCGCGATCGCGCTGCTGCTGGCGCTCTCCTGGATCTATGCGGCGCACGGCCGGCTGCCCGCGGTCGCGGGCGCGCTCCTGGGGCTCAAGGCCGCGGTCGTGGCGCTGGTCGTGCAGGCGCTGATCAAGATCGGCCGCCGCGCGCTCGAGGGCCCGCTGCACGTGGCCCTCGCCGTGGGCGCCTTCGTGGCGCTCGAGCTGCTGCACGTGCCGTTTCCGTTGATCGTGCTCGGCGCGGGCCTGGTGGGTCTCGCCGCGGGGGCTCGAACCCAAGGAGCGGTCGCGGCGGACGATGCGTCGCGTACGCCTCGGGCGGCGCAGCCGGTCCGGGTCCTGGTCGTGGGCATCGCGCTCTGGGTCCTGCCCCTGATCGGGTGCAGCGCGCTGCTGGGTCTCGGATCCCTGTGGAGCCGCGTGTACCTGTTCTTCACGCAGGCGGCGCTCGTCACCTTCGGCGGCGCCTACGCCGTGCTCGGTTACGCGACCCAGCACCTCGTCGACGAGCTCGGCTGGCTCACTGCCGAGCAGGCCGTGTCGGGGCTTGCCCTCGCGGAGACCACGCCGGGCCCGCTGATCATCGTGCTGCAGTTCATGGGCTTCATGGCCGGCTGGAACCACCCGGCACCGCTCGAGCCGGCATCGGCGGCGGTGTTGGCTGCGCTGCTCGCATCGTGGGCGACGTTCCTGCCGTCCTTCGTGTTCATCTTCCTGGGCGCTCCCTATGTCGAGCGCATCAACGCCGAGCCGCGGGTCGCCGGCGCGCTGGCGGCGATCACCTCGGCCGTGGTCGGCATCATCGCGACGCTTGCGCTGCTCTTTGCGCGCGTGGTGCTGCTGCCCGGGGGATTCGCGGCCGGCCCTGACTGGACAGCGGCAGCGATCGCGATCGCAGTGTGGCTGCTGCTCACGCGCACGCGCGTCGATCTGCCGTGGGTACTCGCGGCAGCGGCGGCGGCGGGAGTGCTCGCGCGTTCGTAGGGGGCATTCTCGATCTTTCGGTCACGACGCGCTGCGCTTGGCGGCGGTGATCGGAAAATCGAGAATGTCCCGGATTCACTGGCGGAGCAGGGCGTCGATCTTCGCCGCAAAGAAGTCGAAAGACTTCTCCCCGGCGATCGTCTCCCCCATGAACCCGTCGCCGACCAGCCGGCCGATGGCAAACGAAGGCGTCGTGTTGAGGCCTCGGGAAGCGGCCAGGGCGCGGTCCTCACGCACCGCGCGCAGCTGCCGCCCATCGGCCCGGCAGGCGGCGAAGCGCTCGAGATCCAGGCCGAGCTCGCGCGCAAATTCCGCGTAGGGCTCCGTGGGGAGTCGCTCCTGTGCGGCGAAGACGGCGTGCCGGAACTCCCAGTAGCGGCCCTGCTCGCCGGCGCAGCGCACGGCGACGGCCGCCGCAACGGCATAGGCGTGATTCGCGAGCGGCAGGTCGCGGGAGACGTACAGGACCTTGCCCCGGTCGATGTAAGCCTCCTTGAGGCGCGGGAACGTGTACATCGCGAAGTGTGCGCAAAAAGGGCACTGCAGATCGGTGAACTCGATGATCGCGACCGGTGCGTCCGCGACGCCGAGCATGTTGAACTCACCGCCGGGTCCCTCCGGGGCGGGGACGCCGGCTTCGGGTGCGTGCGCACAGGATGCGGCGAGCAAGGCAAGCACGCAGTACACGAGCCGCCGCGCCGGCAGTAGGATGCTCATCATCGGCCTCCCCTACGGCGCACCCTAGCATGAAGTACCTGCACACCATGGTCCGCGTCACCGATCTTCCGCGCTCGCTCGCGTTCTACTGCGATGCGCTCGGGCTCAGGGAACTTCGCCGGCAGGAGAATGAAGCGGGCCGCTACACGCTGGTGTTCCTCGCGGCGCCCGGCGATGACGACGCGCAGATCGAGCTCACCTACAACTGGGACCCCGAGGCGTACGGCATTGGTCGGGCGTTCGGGCATCTCGCCTACGCCGTAGACGACATCTACGCCGCCTGCCGGCGCCTGATGGATCACGGCGTGACCATCAATCGTCCGCCGCGCGACGGGCGGATGGCATTCGTGCGCTCGCCCGATTCGATCTCGATCGAGCTGCTGCAGAAGGGCGCGGCGCTGCCGCCGCGCGAGCCGTGGGCGAGCATGCCCAACACCGGCAGCTGGTGATCAGCGGGCCCCGACGATCCGCGGTTCGGGGACGAGCGCGACGCCGAAGCGCTGTTCGACCGAGGTGATGATCCGCTCGGCGAGCGCCAGAATCTGCGCGCCGCTCGCCCGGCCATGGTTGACGAGCACCAGCGCATGCCGGCTCGAGACGCCGGCGTCGCCTGCGCGGTAGCCGCGCCAGCCGCAGGCCTCGATCAGCCAGGCCGCGGGCAGCTTGCGGCGGTCGGAGCCCGCGACCGGGTAGCTCGGCAGTCCGGGGTGGTCCGCGAGCAGCCGCCGGGCGTGTTCGGCGCCGACGATCGGGTTCTTGAAGAAGCTTCCCGCGTTGCCGATCACGGCGGGGTCCGGCAGCTTGCGCCGCCGGATGCGCCGCACCGCCGCGGCGATCGCCGCGGGCGCCGGCGGCGCGTCGCAGGGCCCGAGCTCTTCGCGTACGCCGGGATAGTCGAGACGGGGCTCGCGCCGACGGGGCAGCGTCAGCTCGAGCCCGGTGACGATCCAGCGGTCGACCTCGCGCTTGAACCGGCTGTCGCGATAGGTGAAGCCGCACTCGTCGCGGGTCAGGCGCACCGGCGCAGCGGACCAGCGGTCCCAGGCGGCGACGGCAGTGATGAACTCGTCGACCTCCGTGCCGTAAGCACCGATGTTCTGGATCGGGGCGGCACCGACCAGACCCGGGATCAGTGCCAGATTCTCGAGCCCGGCGCAGCCTTGTGCGAGCGTCCAGTCGACCAGCGCATCCCAGACACAGGCCGCGTCGGCACGCATGTGCAGCGCCTCTCCGGCGTCCTCGAGTACCGTGATCGCATCGGCCGTCTGGCGCAGCGCCACGCCCGGATGGTCTCCGACCAGCAGCAGATTGCTGCCCTCGCCGATGCACATCACGGGCATCGCGCCGATGCGCGAATCGGCGAGCGCCGCAGGCAGCGCCCGCGACTCGTGCACCGTGAGCAGGTATGCGGCACGTGCCTCGACCCCGAAGGTGTTGAACGGCCGCAGCGAGACGTCCGCCTGCAGCGTGTATCCCTGGCTCAAGGGCTCACTCTTGCGGCCATCGCTGCGCTTCGCTCGGGGTCGGTGACAACATCGGGCCGGACAGGGTCGAGCTTGCCACCCTTTACGCCGATCCGTCACCATCCGGCATTAAGTACAGTCGATCGCAGCCGTTGTGAGAGTTGAGTCACCGCGACCCGGTGCGCGCGCGCGGACAATTTCACCGCGCAAATAAACGCATACCGAGGTCCCCTCATCGTGAGCCAGTCCCGTGCCGTCGCCCGCATCGCTGTCCTGCCGAGCCGGAACGCCGCTGCCGTGACCGTTCACCTGCGACGGCTGTACGTCGACTGCCGCTACGGACAGCTGCACGTGCATTCCGCGTTCCCGTCGAGCGGCGGGTTCGACGAGTTGACGCCGCTCATCTGCCTGGCGCCGCCGCCGTCGTCTGGCCGGCTGTTCAAGTCCTTCCTCGCCGAGATGGGCCGAGACCGCAGCGTCTATGCTCCGGACGCGCCGGGCTGCGGCGAGTCGGACGCACCGCAGGCTGCACCGTCGGTGCACGACTACGGGCAGGCGTTCGGCGATCTGCTGGACACGCTGCGATTGCGGCAGGTCGACGTGCTCGGATACCAGCATGGCTCGCTGTGCGCGGCGGAGCTCGCCATCGCGCGCCCCGAGCAGGTACGCCGGGTCGTGCTGATCGGCGTACCCGTGTTCGATGCACGCGACCGCGAGAGCTTCGCGAGCCGGCCCTGGCCCGCGCGCCCGCGCGAGGACGGTTCGCACCTGCTCGAGGAGTGGCAGCGGATTCGCCGCGCCCGCGGGCCCGGCGCCTCGCCCGCGCGCCTCTCCTCGGATCTGGCTTGCGGGCTGCGCGCCGGTGACGAGGCGACCTGGGGTCCGGCGGCGGCGGCGCATTACCCGAGCGGCGAACGGCTGCCGCTGTTGCGCCAGCCGGTGCTCGTGCTGCGGCCGCAGGACGAGTTCTGGGAGATGACCGCGCGCAGCGAGCCGCTGCTGCGCGACGCGCGCCGCATCGACATGCCCGAGTGCGACGGCAGCCTGTTCGACGCCCGATCGAACGACCTCGCGCGCGACGTCAGCGCGTTTCTCGATCGCTGAGCGCCAAGGGCCGCGCCAGCAGGATCAGGGCGAACGCCGCGAGCAGTGGCACCGTGGCGAGATTCATCCGCGTCCAGCCGAGTGCGTGCAGCGCCGGGCCGGCGAGCAGCGATGCGGTGGCCTGGGCGCCGAACACCGCGAACTCGTTGAACGCCTGCGCGCGGTAGCGC
This sequence comes from Steroidobacteraceae bacterium, assembly GCA_052039045.1. Lineage (GTDB taxonomy): Bacteria > Pseudomonadota > Gammaproteobacteria > Steroidobacterales > Steroidobacteraceae > DATJKD01. The sequence continues at coordinate 30,408 of JBQGDL010000074.1, read as the reverse complement.
TCCGCCGGCCGGTAGCTGCTCGTGAGCAGCGTCGTGCCGCCGACGAACAGCAGGTTCCATCCGAGCCCCAGAAGAACCAGGCCCCACCAGTAATGCCCCAGCGCGCGGCCTGAGCTGTCGACGATCACGCCACAGGCGAGGAGCGCAAGCCCGCCCAGCATGCCCGCGCGCACGCCGGTGCGTGCAATCAGCCGGCCGCTGACCAGCGACGGTGCATACATCGCCAGAACGTGGCTCTGGATTACCCAGGTCGTGTGTGCGTCGGAGTGGTGATCGTGCACGTGCATGCTGATCGGCGTGGCGGTCATGACGAAGCTCATGACCGAGTAGGCCGCCACCGAGGCTGCGACCGCGACGAGGAACGCGGGTTGCCGCACCACAGCGCGCAGCGGTCTTGCCGTCCCGCCCGTCTCCGACACCGGCGCCGCCGGCGGACGGTACCGGGTCAGCACCGCGGCTGCGGCGAGACACAGCACCGCAACCGTGAGGAACGAGCCCGCGTACTCGTGCTGTGGCAGCAGAGCCCGGCTTGCGAGCGCGAGCTGGGGTCCGACGAGCGCCGCGGCGAGCGTGCCGAGCATGAGCACGGAGATCGCGCGACTGGCCTGCTCCGCGGGAACGCTCTCCGCGGCCGCGAACCGCTGCTGCTGCTGGAAGGCGAGGTTGGCGCCGAGCGCGACCGAGGCCGCACACAGCAGCGCGAAGCTCCCGACCACGATCGCCCCTGCCGCCGCGACCCCCGCAGCGGCGGCGAGCAGGGCGCTGCCGATGAACGCGCGGCGCCGCCCGAAGCGCTGCATCGCGAGCGCCGCCGGCACGGTGGCGAGGGCGAGACCGACGATCACCAGGGACAGCGGCAGCGTGGCGAGCTGCGGTGAGGGCGCGAGCTCGCTGCCGACGATGCCGCCGAAGATAAACATCGTCATCATCCCCGCCGCCGAGAACGCCTGCGCAACCGCGAGCAGACGGACCGTGCGCACGCTCAGACGAACCGCTGCCAGCTGTAGGCGCAGAACAGTCCCGCAGCCACGCAGCTCGCGAACCACTCGGCGGCTGCGGCGTACGCGAGCCGGGCGGGCATGCGCGACCGGAGTCGGAGCGAGAGCATCGCGGGCAGCGCAGCGCCGCCCCAGCAGAGCAGCCCGAAGGCGACCCCGGTCAGGTACCACGGCACGTCCACCAGCGCGATCAGGCTCCAGCTCGCCCAGAACAGTACGCCCTGCACGGCCCCGGCGCCGGCGTGACCGGCAGCGCCGCCGAGCAGCGCCCCGAGCCGCTCGCCGTCGACCGCGAGCGGCGCGGTCGCGTCCGAGGCGCGCAGCCATGCGCTCGTGACCGTGCCGTTCCACAGCACGCCGACCAACCCGCCGCAGGCCCCGGCGAATACGCTCATCAGGAGCTCGATGCGCGTCATGCGTGCCGGCGCCCGCGACGGCCGGGCGCGCCTCAGAGCCTGCGCTGCAGGGCGAGCACCAGCCGATCGATCACGGCGTGATCGCTGTAGGCATGCAGGCTCGCGCGCAGCGCGTCGATCGCGCCGCGGTGCACGACGTGCCCCAGCATGACGCCGTCGCCCGCCAACGCGCCGGCGAGCTGCGCGTGGTCGCGCCCCGGAACCGCGAACGACAGGATCCCGGCGGTGAGCGACGGATGCGTCGGGGTGAGAATGGCGACGCCGGGCAACCCGGCAAGTCGCAGCCGCAGGTAGCTCGCGAGCTCGCGGATACGCGCACCGATGCGGGCGGGGTTCACCGCCTGCTGAAACTCGATCGCGATAGCCACGCCCTCGAGCTGGGGGCCGCGCAGCCGGCTCGCCTGACCGTACTTGGCCTGCGTCTCGGGCCATGCGTCGTAGGGCAGCTCGACCGCCGGTGGCACGGTACCGAAACGGTCGGCGGAGTCCCAGCCGGTCGGCCGCTCGACCGTGGCCGGCCAGAGGCGCGCGCGCGTTTCGCGCCGCACGTACAGGGCGCCCGTCCCGGCCCCGGCGTTCATCCACTTGTGGAAGCAGGTTGCGTACGCGTCGCAATCGAGCTCGGCAATGCGCAGCTCGAGCTGTCCCGGTGCCTGCGCCCCGTCGACGACACTGAGGAGTCCCTTGGCGCGAGCCAGAGCGCACAGCTCGCGCGCCGGCATCACCGTGCCGTCCGTGTACTGCACGTGCGAGAACAGCAGCACGCGGGTGCGCGGGCCGATTGCGCCCGCGAACCGCGCGACGATCGCCTCGGGCGAGGCCGGGACGCCTTCCTGCGGCAGCTGGTTCAGCGAGAGACCGCGGCGCTTCGCCTCGAGCAGCCACGGATACACGGCGGCCGGATGATCGTGGGTGGTGGTCAGGATCTCGTCGCCCGGCGCCAGGTCGAGGCCGCGCGCGACTACCGTCAGACCTTCCTGGGCGCCGCTCGTGAACGCCAGATCCTCGGTGGCGGCGCCGAGGAAAGCGCCGACTGCCGTCAGGCGCTGGCGCATGGCATCGAAACCGAGCGCGGCTTCCTGATAGCCGCGGAAATCGGCGCTCTGCCGCTCGCGACTGCGGTACTCCTGCGCCATGACGGCGCGCAACGTGGGGCCAAAGCGCGCGGTGTCGAGCCAGGCGAGCGCCGGGTCGAGCACCAGCTGCGCGCGTACCCACTGCCACAGCTCACGCGATACGTACGGCACATTCGCCGCCGAGAAGCTGGCGGCGGCGCCCATGGCCGGGGCGAGTGAACTCGCGCCGAGCGCGCCGAGGAAAAACCTGCGCGATTGGTTCTGCATCGTGTCCCGAGAAGTCCGGCCGACCAGCCTCAAGCGCCGCACGGCGGGCGGGGCGCAGTATGCAGGCTCGCCGTGCAAAGTAGAAGCGAGCCCGTCACGGATCCGGCAGCGGGCGCACGGTCGCTTTCCTGCTAACGTAGCTGCGGGTCAGGCGGGGCGGGGCATGCAGGAAAGCTACGTCGAACGAATCCTCAAGGCGCGCGTCTACGACGTCGCGATCGAGACTCCGCTCGAGGAGGCGCCGCGCCTGTCGCGCCGCCTCGGCAACCGAGTGCTGTTCAAGCGCGAGGATCTGCAGCCCGTCTTCTCCTTCAAACTGCGCGGCGCCTACAACCGCATCGCGCACCTGTCCGAGACGGTCGCGGCACGCGGCGTCATCTGCGCTTCGGCGGGCAATCACGCGCAGGGTGTGGCGCTGGCCGCGCGGCGGCGCGGGATTCCGGCCGTGGTGGTGATGCCGCGCACGACGCCCGAAATCAAGGTGCAGTCCGTGCTCGATCTCGGCGGCGAGGTCGCGCTGCACGGCGACGATTTCGACGCGGCCTACGAGCATGCGACCGTGCTCGAGCGCAGCCGCTCGCTCACGTTCATCCATCCGTTCGACGATCCCGACGTGATCGCCGGACAGGGCACGATCGGCGTCGAGATCCTGCGCCAGCATTCGGGGCCGATCCACGGCCTGTTCGTGCCGATCGGCGGCGGCGGGCTGATCGCGGGAATCGCCGCCTACGTCAAGACGCTGTATCCGAAGATCCGCATGATCGGCGTCGAGCCGGAGGACGCGGCGAGCATGCACCGCTCGCTGGCCTTGCGACAGCGGGTCACCCTCGAGCGGGTCGGCATCTTCGCCGATGGAGTGGCCGTGCGGCGTCCGGGCGAGGAGACCTTCCGCCTGGCGCAGCGCTACGTCGACGAGGTCCTGCTGGTGAGCACCGACGAGATCTGCGCGGCGATCCAGGACATCTTCGAGGACAACCGCACCATCGCCGAGCCGGCCGGAGCACTGGCGGTGGCGGGGATCAAGCGCTACGTGGCGCGCGAGAGCCCGGCCGGCGAGACACTGATCGCCGTCAACAGCGGGGCGAACATCAACTTCGACCGGCTGCGTCACGTCGCGGAGCGCGCCGATCTCGGTGCGGGTCGCGAGGCGCTGTTCGCGGTCGAGATCCCGGAGCAGCCGGGCAGCTTCCTGCGCTTCTGCCAGGTCATCGGCCAGCGCAGCGTCACGGAGTTCAACTACCGCTACGCGGACGCCACGACCGCGCGGGTCTTCGTCGGGCTGGCTCTTGCGGACGGGCGGCGGGAGAGGGAGCGCCTGCTGCGCATGGTCGCCGAGGCCGGCTACCGCGTCGTGGACATGAGCGAAGACGAGATGGCGAAGCTGCACGTGCGCTACATGGTGGGCGGCCACGTGCACACCCTCGCGCACGAGCGGCTGTTCCGTTTCGAGTTTCCGGAGCGGCCCGGAGCATTGTTGCGCTTCCTCGACGCGATCGGCTCGCGCTGGAACATCAGCCTGTTTCATTACCGCAATCACGGCTCGGACCACGGTCGCGTGCTGGCCGGCGTCCAGGTCCCACCCGCGGATGCGGAGGACTTCACGCTGCACCTGCGCGAGCTGCATTACCCGTACGTCGACGAGACGGGGAATCCCGCGTACCGGATGTTCCTCGGCGGGTGACCGCACGGAGTTCGCGCCACTTGCCGTCAGCAGCCGAGCCGGCCGTTTACCGCCCGCGTCGCGCCCCCGGGCACGAGGTGCGCGAGGTACGCAGCCTTGCGATCGGCCTCACGCACTGGCGTGGCGCGGATGCGCGTCCCTGGCTGCTGCTGCACGGCTGGATGGATGCCGGGGCGACGTTCCAGTTCCTGGCCGACGCGCTGCCTCCCGCGCGTACGCTGATCGCTCCCGACTGGCGCGGCTTCGGCGCCAGCGCCTGGCCGGCGGACGGCTACTGGTTCCCGGACTACTATGCCGATCTCGATGTGCTGCTCGATCAGCTCTCCCCCGAGGTGCCGGCGACGCTGATCGGTCACAGCATGGGCGCCAACATCGCGATGATGTATGCGGGCATCCGCCCAAGGCGCGTGCGCGCGGTGGTGAGCATCGAGGGATTCGGGCTGCCGAGCACGCAGCCCGGGCAGGCCCCGGAGCGCTATCGCACCTGGCTTGCGGAGCTCGGACAGACACCCGCGTTCGCGCGCTTCCCGTCGTACGAGTCGTTCGCGCGGTATCTGGCACGGCGCAACCCGCGGTTGCCGGCCGACCGCGCGGCGTTCGTGGCCCGCGCCTGGGCGCACGACGTCGAGGGCGACGCAGTCACGATGCGCGCTGATCCGCGCCACAAGCGCGTCAATCCAATCCTGTATCGCCGCGAGGAGGCGGAGGCCTGCTGGCGCGCGATCCGTGCGCCGCTGTTGTTCGTCGCGGGAGCCGATTCCGAGCAGGCGCGGCGCTTCGCCGACGCGGCGGCGCGCGACGACATGCTGCGCGCCGTGCCGCGCTTCCAGCTCGCCACGATCGCGGACGCCGGCCACATGGTGCACCACGAGCAGCCCGAGGCGCTCGCCGCCGCAATCGAGGAATTCATGTCGTCGCTCGACGGGAACGCTCCGGCGCAGCGCTGAGGCGGCCGCGTCGCCCCCGGCGAGATACGCCCGCGGGTATGCCTGCCTATAATCACCGGCTGGCTTGTCCCGCCGCCCTGCATGACCGACGCCAACGCGACATTCGCCCGCTGGTTCGCCGAGCTGCGCCGCCGCAAGGTGGTACGTGTCGCCGTGGTGTACGTGGTGATCGGCTGGCTCCTGATCCAGATCGCGGATGTGACTTTCGAGCCGATCGGGCTGCCGGCCTGGGCCAACCGGCTGGTCATCGTGCTGGCCGTGCTCGGATTTCCGCTCGCCTGCGGGCTTGCCTGGGCGTTCGACGTAACGCCGCGCGGCCTCGAGCGCACCCCGGCGCGCGACGTCGCGGAGCCTGAACGGACCGGGACAGACGGCCGGGCTTCGTCCAGGACGGCCGCGCGTCAGCCGCAGCCCGCCGCGGCCGCGGCTCCGCCGGCGACTGCGAATCCCTCGGTTGCGATCCTGCCCTTCGCCGACATGAGCGAGGCGCGCGACCAGGAGTATTTCTGCGACGGGATCGCCGAGGAGATCATCAACGCGCTCTGCTGCGTCCGCGGGCTGCGGGTCGCCTCGCGCACCTCCTCGTTCCAGTTCAAGGGGCGCTCGGTCGACGTGCGGGAGATCGGACGTTCGCTCGGCGTGTCCGCGGTGCTGGAAGGCAGTGTGCGCCGATCGGCCGAGCGCGTGCGGATCACCGCGCAGCTCGTCTCGAGCAGTGACGGCTTCCACCTCTGGTCGGAGAGCTTCGATCGCCGGCTGGAGGATGTGTTCGCCACACAGAGCGAGATCGCGCGCAACATCGTCAATGCCCTGCGGTCGAGTCTGACGGCGGCGGAGGCCGAGATGATCGAGCGCGGCGGCACCCGCGACCCGCAGGCGTACGAGTACTATCTGCGGGCGCGGCAGCTGCACAACGACCAGAGCGACACGGCGGTCGCGCAGGCGATCGGTCTGTTCCGCCGCGCGGTGCAAGCCGATCCTCAGTTCGCCAAGGCGCACGCCGGACTCGCGGCCGCGCTCGGGTCGGCGATCGTCTGGCGCCAGCCGGTCGGTGCCGGCGCGATGGAGGAGGCGATGCGCGCCGCGCAGCGCGCACACGAGCTCGCCCCCGGCCTGCCCGAGGCCTGGCTCGCGCAGGCCAACCTGTATTCGGGGGCGCTGCGCTACGCGGACGCCGACCGTGCCTTCGAGAAGGCGCTGGAAGGAAATCCGGACTTCTTCGACGCGCTCTTCCTCTATGCGCGGCATGCCTTCGCCTCGGGGCAGACCGCAAAGTCGGCGGCGCTGTTCAGGCGCGCACGCCTGCTGCAGCCCGACGACTACCAGGTGGTCGGACTGCTCGGCGGCACGCTACGCAAGCTCGGCGACGAGGCGGGCGCGCTCGAGGCGGATCGCGCGGTGATCCGGCTGACCGAGCGGCGCCTCGAGCTCTACCCCGATGACACCCGCGCGCTGCAATTCGCGTCCGGCGCCTATGCGCGGCTCGGCCAGCGCGAGCAGGCCCTTGCGGTGTGCGAACGCGCGCTCGCGCTGCGTCCGCACGAGTTCGCGACGCTCTACAACGTGGCGTGCACACATGCGCTGCTGGGCGAGAAGGAGCGGGCGCTCGCCATCCTCGAGGGGTTCGGCGAGGTCGGGCAGGGTAGCTTCGACTGGATCAGGGAGGATCCGGATTTCGCGAGCCTGCATGGCGACCCGCGCTTCGAGCGCGTGGTCGCACGGCTGGTAGCGATCACCCAGGCACCGGGGAGGAGCTGACCATGGCGCAGGTCGGCCTGACAGCGGCGTCGCTGACGCCCGCAGCACGTGCCGGCGTGATGCGGGCCTGAAGGAGAAATCAGCTTGCACCTGCCAAAGCGTCGGCCGGTTACCTACCTCTGGGCGCGCCGGATCGCGGTATCGATCGTCGGCGGCACGTTGTTGCTGATCGGCGTGGCGATGCTCGTGCTGCCAGGGCCGGGACTGCTGGTGATCCCGCTCGGGCTCGCCATCCTCGGCATCGAGTTCGCGTGGGCGCGACTCTGGCTGCGCAGGGTCAAGGCGCGTACCGCCGATGTGCTCGACGTGCTGCGACGCAACTCGCCGTTCGCGCCGCGCGACGACCGCCAGTGATCTGCGGCGGATGCGCGCGCGCAGCGAACACCGCCTCGCGCTACTGCGCAACCGGGATTTCAGCCTCTATCTCGCCGCCCGGCTGCTCGGCACGCTGGCAGTGCAGATGCAGACCGTCGCGGTTGGCTGGCAGGTGTACGCCGTCACCCGCGATCCACTCGACCTCGGCCTGATTGGTCTGTCGCAGTTCCTGCCGTTCGTCGCGTTCATCCTGCCGGCCGGGCACATCGCCGACAGCCACGACCGGCGGCGCATCGTCACGGCGTGCTACGCGCTCGAATGCGGCTGCGCGATCGCGCTGCTCGTGATCGCGCTGCGCGGTCTGGAAAGCGCCGTGCCCGTATTCGCCGTCATGACTTTGTTCGGCATCGCGCGCGCCTTCCAGATGCCGACCGGCCAGGCGCTGCTTCCCAATCTGGTGCCCCGCGAGCAGTTCGGCACGGCCGTCGCGATCAACTCCTCGACGTGGCAGATCGCGACCATCGCGGGCCCGGCGCTCGGCGGTGTCGTGTATCTGGCCGGTGCGCCGGTGGTGTACGCGACCGTCGCCGTGCTGCTTGCACTGGCGGTGTCGATGACGCTCGGGTTGCGCGCCGGCGGTGATTCGGGCCGGGAGCGGGAAGCCGCGAGCCTCGCTGCGCTGCTGTCGGGCCTGCGGTTCGTGCGCACCCGCCGCACCGTGCTCGGCGCAATCTCGCTCGACCTGTTTGCCGTACTGTTCGGCGGAGCGACCGCCCTGCTGCCGGTGTACGCGTCCGACGTTCTGCACGCCGGACCCGACGGTCTGGGCTGGCTGCGCACCGCGCCCGGGATCGGTGCGGCGGTCTGCGGCGTCGTGCTCGGCTTGTGGCCGATCACGCGCCGCGTTGGCCGCCGCATGTTCGCCGGCGTCGCGGTGTTCGGTGCCGCCACGGTCGTGTTCGGTCTGTCGACGAGCTTCTGGCTGTCGTTCGCGGCGCTGATCGCGATGGGTGCGGGCGACATGGTGAGCATCTACATCCGCCATCTGCTGGTGCAGCTCGAGACGCCGGACGCGATCCGCGGACGGGTGAGCGCCGTTAACGCGGTGTTCATCGGCGCCTCGAACGAGCTCGGCGAGTTCGAGTCGGGCGTGACCGCGGCGTGGTGGGGCGCCGTGCCGGCCGTGATCGTCGGCGGGGTCGCAACGCTCGGCGTGGCTGCGCTCTGGTCGCGTCTGTTTCCGGAGCTGGCCGGCATGGACCGGCTGCCACGGTTCCGGTAGCTCGAGTCGCGAGATCGGAGCGGTGACAGCTGTATATACGTACAGTATCATCCGGCCATGCCTCCGGTCGATCGCGAATTGGTTTTTAAGGGGCGCGGTGCGACTTCAAACCCCGTCGGGCGGTTCGAGTCACGGAAGGCAGAGGCCTGCGACGATGGCTGGGGCAGCCTCGACGACCCGCCGCGTCGCGCCGATACCGTGCTGCAGCCCGATCACCCGCGCCGGGCGATCACGCACAACGCATCGCCCGACGTGCCCTTCGAACGGTCCATCAATCCGTACCAAGGCTGCGAGCACGGTTGCGTCTACTGCTTTGCACGCCCGTCGCACGGCTACTGGAACCTGGGCCCCGGCCTCGATTTCGAAACGCGGATCTTCTACAAGCCGGGGCTCGCCCGATTGCTCGATCGGGAGCTGCGCGCCAGGGGCTACGTGTGCAAGCCCATCAATCTGGGCGCCAACACCGACCCCTACCAGCCGGCGGAACGGGAGCACCGCACGACACGCGAGCTGCTCGAAGTGCTGCTCGCCCACCGGCATCCGGTGACGATCGTCACCAAGGGCACGCTGGTGCTGCGCGACCTCGACCTCCTCGAGGCGCTCGCCGCGCAGCGGCTCGCGGCCGTCATGGTGAGCCTCACGACGCTCGACACAGATCTGAAACTCAAGCTCGAACCCCGTGCCGCGGCACCGGTGGGCCGGCTGCGAGTGATCGAACGGCTGACCGCCGCCGGGGTACCGGTGGGCGTGCTGCTTGCGCCGATCATCCCGGCACTCAACGATCACGAGATCGAGCGGCTGGTCGAGGCCGCTGCGGCGGCCGGGGCGATTAGCGCCGCCTGGCTACCGCTGCGACTGCCACACGAGCTCGGCGAGCTCTTTACCGGTTGGTTGAAGGCGCATTACCCCGAGCGCGCGGAGCGGGTGCTGTCGCTGATCAGGCAGATGCGCGGCGGCCGGCTCAACGATCCGCGCTTCGGTCACCGAATGCGCGGCGAGGGAGAATATGCCTCACTGCTCGCGCGGCGATTCGAGACGGCTGCGCGCCGCCACGGCCTGGACCGTCGCCGCGGCGCCGATCTGGACGTTACGCGCTTCGTCGCGGATCCGGACGCGCCGACGCAGGCAGAGCTCTTCACATAAGAGCCACGCAATGCACCAAGGATGGGGTCGCGCAGCACACCAAGGATAGGGTGGCGCAACGCACCGAGGGTCGCGCACAAAGGTTCGTTCAGACGTCGCGGCAGACTCGCGCAAGCCGGCTTTGCGCGCGGATTCTTGAGCGTATACTCGAACCATCCTCGCAAACTGACAGATGCTGCGGTCGGGGTCATCCGGCCGAGGATAGAAGGCCATGGACGCTCCCCTTGATCCCTGTCAACCGGCCGGTTGGCTGCTGCGTTTTCGCCCCTTGGCGGGGATAGGATTTCTCGCCTGCGTGGCCTCGGGGTGCATGACCTCGAAGATCGATGAAACGCGCCAGGTGGCAACCGCGATTCAGGCGAACGAGGCCATCGTCCTGTTGAAGAAACCGCAGATCGAGGGCGTCGGGACGGAGGAGGAGTTTCTCGATTGCGTGCAGGAGAAACTCGGCGGAACGCTGATGCACCCGGAGGACGGCCAGTCGGGTCGCGGCGCGCGCAACAACGGCGGCGTGCCGTTCCGCATCTACGGCGAGCAGGAGTTCACCGACGCGCTGTTCCCCTGGTTCGAGCCGAGTACGGCTCCCGCCAATGCCGCCGGTCTCAAGACCCTGTTGGCGCGACCGGGCGTGTCCGATCGCGTGAACGAGATCGGCGTGCGCTACATCGTCTGGCTCGACGGCAACACCAAGAAATCGGACGGCGGAGGCAGCATCACGTGCGCAGCGGGCCCCGGCGTGGCGGCGTGCATAGGCCTGGGCTGGTGGGAGAAGCAATCGGATTACGTGGCGTCGGTGTGGGATCTGCAGAACCTAGCCGAGGTCGGTACGGTGACCACGGATGTGAGCGGCACGTCGGTGATAATCGGCGCGGTCGCGCCGATCCCGATCATCACGCCCGTCCGTTCCAAGGCCTGCGACCAGCTATCGGAGCAGCTCCGGTCGTTCCTGTTCGGCAACGATCTGGCCGTCGTTCCGGAGACGGCTGCGAGCCCCCCGACGGGGTCCGCAGGACCAAGCGGACAGCATTGAACCCGGAACCCCTGGGCGGGTTCAAAACGGTGAGCGTGGCCGATCGGGCGGGGTGGCCTGGAAGTGCCGTCGCTCCCGGGAGAGAGGCTTCATGAAAACGCGGATGAGGCAATGGAAGGTCGGATCGCTGGCAATACTGCTCGCGGTGGCCGGCTGCAAGATGGAAAGCCAGACGTCCGGCATGCCCAGCCCGCCGTCCTCGTCGCCCTCGTCATCGCCATCGTCTTCGCCCTCGTCGTCGCCGTCTTCGCCCTCGTCCTCGCCGTCCTCTTCGGGAAGCGGCAGCCCGGGGTCGTCGTCACCGCAATCGGGCGAGAGCGGCAGCCAGAGTTCGAGCCAGGAGAGCCCGTTCCCGCAGCAGGATCAGAGCGGCTCCGCAGGCGGCAGCCAGCCCAGCACGGCCGGTGGGCAACCCAGCTCCGGAGAGCAGGGCGCGCAGCAGGCTGGGGACAGCAGCGGCGAAGGCAGCAGCACCGAATCCCCGTCCCCGCAGCAGTCGCAGGGCGGCTCCGCCGGCAGCGGCAACCCATCGCAGGACGCCACCCAGGGCAGCCCCGGCTCGGCGGGTCCGCCGACTCAATCGGGGGGCGGTCCGTCGTCCTCGCAAGGCGAGAGCGGGCAGACGGCGCCTCAGGGCGGTGGTGCAGCGGGACAGCAGCAGAGCCCGGCCTCCGGTCCGCAGTCTGGTGCTACGGGAGCGCCAGGACAGCAGGGCGAGCAGTCGCCGTCCCAGACCGGCGGTGGTGAGACCGGTGGTGGCGCTCCCTCGACGTCCTCGAGCCCGCCGGGTGGCACTCCCGCGGGCGGCGGAGCGCCTTCGACCGCGGGCGGCGCCGGCCAGTCGGGACCCAGCGTAACCATCGTTCCGGCGATTCCGGGCGTGCCTGGCACGGCGCTCCCAGGGATGCCGGGTGCCGACACGCCCGGCGCGGGTGTGCCCGGTATGCCCGGCACGTCGCTTCCCACTCCGGGCGAGGCCGGCGCGCCTGGCAGCGGCCAGCCCGGCGCGACCGGATCGACATCCTCCGGCGAAGACTCGCCCGGCGGCGCGGGCCAGGCGGGCTCGACGGCGCAGGCCGGGGTGCCGGGTGAGCCGGGGTCGGCGGATCAGGCAGCGGGAGCTGCCGGGTCCGAGGGGTCACCCGCCGGTTCGACCCAGGCGACTGGCGGCGCACAACAGGGAACCTCGGGTCGACCCGCGGGTTCCTCTGCGGGCGCCGGGACCGCTGGCCCCGGCGGCGGTCCGATGACGACCGAAGACAAGCGCGCGCAGATCGATCGTCGCTTCGACGAAACCTTCGCGGTGTTCGACGAGCGCATGCGCAAGGAACAGGAAACGGCCTCGCGTGAGCGCGCGTCGGCCAGCAGCGCCGGGAGCGGCTCCGGCGACGATGAGGAGGGCAACAGCGAGGAGGACGGCAGCGCTGCGGGCGGCTCCGGCGAAGGCACCGAGGGTGGCGAGGCGGCCTCGACCGGTTCGGGCGACGGACCCGGCGGCACTGAGCAGGCGGGCGGTCGTGGCGAGTCGGCCGGTTCCCAGGAGGGGCAGGGCGGCGGCGGGGGCCACGGCGGCGGGTCGGCCGGAGGCGGCGGACCGGGTGACGTTCCTGCGGATATCCCGGACGGAAGCGACGATGACATCGTCGCGCGGCAGTTGCGCGAGGCTGCGATGAAGGAGAAGGATCCCGAACTCCGCGCGCGTCTGTGGGAAGAGTACCGGCAGTACAAGAAGGGAAGCTCGTGACAGTCATGGCTCGACATCGGTTCGCGTTCGCGTTGGCCGCGGCGTGCGCCGCGCTGGCTGCACTTACCGGTTGCGTCGTGCAGCAGCAGAAGCCGATCAAGCGCCTGTATGCGGAGAAGGCAACCGCCGAAGTACCCGCAGACGAGCTGCTCGACGTCGGCGTGCGTCTGTTCGATCCGAACATCCCGGAGGATCCGGCCGAACAGGAAAAGAAGCGCGTGTTTCCGGACGTCCGGCACGCGGAGTCGCGCTACATCCCGCTGCTGATTCGCGACACGCTGGAAGACACCGGCTACTGGGGACAGGCCCGCGTGCTGCCGCGTGAGGGCACCGGCATGGACGTGTACGTCGACGGCAAGATCCTCGAATCCACCGGGCGGGAGATCAAGCTCGACGTCACGGTGACCGATGCGACCGGCCGCGTCTGGTTCAGCAAGATCTACCAAGGCGAAGCGGACCTGCGCGCCTACAAGGAGACGATCTCGAAGCCGCGCGACCCGTTCGACAACGTCTACAACACGCTCGCCAACGACCTGCTCGCGGCGCGCCGCAAGCTGTCCGTCGAGCAGCGCGTGCAGATCCGCGAGGTCTCGGACCTGCGTTTTGCGCAGGATCTCGCTCCCTATGCGTTCGCGGATTATCTGGCCAAGGACCGCAAGGGCATCTACAAGGTCGTGCGCTTGCCCGCCCCCGAGGATCCGATGGGGGAGCGCATGGACCGCGTGCGCGAGCGCGACTACATGCTGGTCGACACGCTGAACGAGCATTACACGTCGTTCGGCACGCGCATGGGTGAGTCCTATACGAACTGGCGCAAGTACAGCCACGAGGAGCTCGAGGCCGAGTCGCTCGCAAAGCGGCAGGCGCTCACGCGTCAGGTGCTCGGCGCGGCGGCGGTCATCGGCGGCATCGTCGCCGAGTCGGCCACGAATTCGAGCGTCGGGTCCGCGGCGGCGACTGCGGCGGTAATCGGTGGTATCTACGCCGTGAAGAGCGGCTTCGACAAGCGCGCCGAGATCAAGCTGCACAGCGAATCGCTCAAGCAGCTGGGCGACTCTTTCCAGGCCGAAGTGCAGCCGATGGTGGTCGACATCGAGGGCCGCACCCTGCAGCTCAAGGGCTCCGCCGAGGAGCAATACGCCGAATGGCGCCGCCTCCTCAAGGACCTGTACGAGAATGAGACTGGCCTGCCGGCGGCGACGAGCGCCACGGCGGGCGCCGGCGACCCACCGGGGGCCACGCGGCCTTAGACTTCAATCCGGGTGACGAATGCTCGAAGACGGGCAGGTTCTGGCTGCGCGGTTCGTTCTGCTGCGCCGTCTCGGCGTGGGACGCTGGGGCGAGGTCTGGCTCGCCCGCGAAAACGAGCGGTCGCGCGATGTTGCGCTGAAGATCCTGGCGGCGGATCTCGCGCAGCAGCCGGCGTCGCGTGCCCGGTTTCTCGAGGCGGCGCGGCTGCAAGCCGCGCTGCGCGACGATGCGGTGCTGGCCTGCGAGGAGATCGTCGATGCCGACGTCTGCTTCGCCGTGCTCCCTCACGCCCCGGGCGGCGACCTCAGCGCCTGGCGCGGCCGGCCCTGGTTCGACGTGGTCCCGGCGCTCGACCGGGTGGCGCGCGGCGTTCAGGCGCTGCATGCGGCCGGGTATGCACATCGCGACCTGAAGCCTGCCAACGTGGTGGTCGGCCCGGAGGGCCAGGTCCTGTTGTCCGATCTCGGTGTCGCGGCGCGCCTCGGAGTGCCGGATTCCATTCCGCCGGGCTCTCCGTTCAGCGCCAGTCCACAGCAACTGTCGGGTGAAGCGCCGGCCGTGGCGGACGACATCTACGGGCTGGGTGCGCTGGCCTATGAGCTGCTCTCCGGGTACCCGCCGCACTATCCGGATGCTGCGGCCGCGCGTGCCGGCAATGAGCTGCCACCCGTCATCCGCGCCCGAGTGCCGCTGCCGGCTGCGCTCGAGCGCCTGATCCTCGATTGCCTGTCGCGGGAGCCGACGGCGCGCCCGCGCGCAGTGCCGGAAGTGCGCGAAACGCTCGCGCGCCTGCCGCGCACCAGCGACGCGGACCGCGATTCGACCGCGCCGCAGGCGGCGCTGCGCGCGCCGCTCGATGCGCCGACACCGATCGAGCCCCGCCGGCGTCGCACCTCCGGTGCCGCTGTTTCGGACCGGGATTCACCACGCGCTCAGCCTCTGCGCAACGGCCTCGTCTGGGGCATCTTCGCCGTGCTCGTCGGCGCCGCGCTGCTGGTCATTTTCGCGTTGCCGCGCTGGGTTCAACCGCCGTCCACGGCGGTAGCACCGCCGGTCGAGGATCCGGCCGCCGCACAAGCCGCCCGCGCCGCCGAGCAGGCGCAGCGTCAGCGCGACCTCAAGCGTCTCGCCGCGCTGAAGCGCGAATGCGATCAGCTGCTGCCTGGTGTGAGCAAGCGGCTCGACGCGCTGGCGGGTCGCGCAGCCGCGGAGTGGGGCGGCGAGCCCTTCGCACGCGCCCGCGCCGCCTTCGACGCCGCGACCCGCGCTGCCACGGCGAAGGACTACGACACCGCGCTCGCCGAGCTCAAGCGGGCGGTTCCGGAGCTCGCGGCCACCGAAGCCGCGGCCGGGGGCGCGCTGCGTTCGGCGATCGCTGCGGGTCGCGCAGCGCTCGACGCCGGCAACGCCGCAGAAGCCGAACGACGCTTCACGCTCGCGCTGAAGATCACGCCGGGTCACGCGCCCGCGCAACGCGGCCTCGAGCGAGCGCGCAGCCTCGATGAAGTGCGACGTCTGCTCGCCGACGCGGAGCGCCTCGAGCGCGACGGCGATGCCGCCGGGGCCGCGGCCCTCTACCGCAAGGCGCTGGCCCTCGACCGCGATGCGACGGCAGCGCGCGAGGCGCTGGCACGCATAGA
Source organism: Steroidobacteraceae bacterium (assembly GCA_052039045.1). Lineage (GTDB taxonomy): Bacteria > Pseudomonadota > Gammaproteobacteria > Steroidobacterales > Steroidobacteraceae > DATJKD01. Next base: position 14,860 of record JBQGDL010000074.1, on the reverse strand, counting down.
ATCCGCACAGGCGAGCAGCGCGTTCTCGGCAGCCATGTCGCAGGGGCTCAGCGCGCTGGCGAGAGGCGATCTCGACGACGCCCGGGCCGCGTTCGAGCAAGCAGGAAGACTCCGCCCCGGCTCGCCGGAGGTACAGGACGGTCTCGCGCAGATCGCGCGCGCGCGGAGCGACGCCGGCATCGCGAGCGACTTGTCGACGGCGCAACTCGCCGAGCGAGAGGAACGCTGGAGGGCCGCCCTCGAAGCGTATCGCCGCGCCCTGGGCGTCGACGCCAACCTGCTCGCGGCACAGCAAGGCGTGGCGCGCTCGGAGCCGCGCGCCGCGCTCGAGGCAGAGCTCAACGGCTACGCGGCCCGGCCGGAGCGGCTGTTCTCGACCGAGGTGCGCGCCGCGGCGCGCAACACGCTCGACCGTGCCCGTGCGATCAATCCGGCGGGGCCGGTGTTGCGCCGACAGATCGACACCGTCGCGGCGCTGGTCCAGTCCGCCGAAATGCCCGTTGCCGTCGCACTCACCTCCGACAACCAGACTGACGTTACGATCTATCGGGTCGGCCGGATCGGCACATTCGATCGGAAGGACATGGAGCTTCTCCCGGGGCGTTACACGATCGTCGGCACGCGTTCGGGCTTCCGCGACGTGCGGCGCGAGCTGACCGTGCTGCCGGGCCAGGTGCCGCCTCCGGTTGCGATTCGCTGCGAGGAGCCGATTTGAGCGCGCAGCTGATCATTCGTGAGCCGCTGGGCGAGCGTCGCCTGGCAGACGAAGCGCTGCCGATGTCGATCGGCGGCGCCGGCAGCGACGTGGTCGTGCCGGCGGCCGCGGCCGGTCCCCTGGCGTGGATCGGCGCGCAGGACGGGCAGCTCTTCCTGCAGCCCGCATCGGCGGAAGCGACCGTGCTGCACAACGGCGCCCGCATCGCGGGCTCGACATGGCTGCGCGGTGGCGACGTGCTCGATGTCGGCGGTGGACGGCTGCGGCTGCGCGTCGAGAATGGCGCGCGCCTGCTCGAGGTCATCGCGGGCGCGGCGGACAACGCCACCGCGCCTCCGATCGTCGCCGATACCGCCGCGGTGTCGGGCGCGGGTAGCGAGGAGGCACCGATCGAGGCCGTGGCCTTCCGGCGCTCGGCGGCGACGGCGCCGACGACGGTCACTGCGCCACCATGGCGGCGCATCGGCGTCCTCGGCGGGCTGGTCCTGCTGGCCGTGGTCGCCGTATATCTCTTCACGTCGCTGCCGGTACAGGTCGAGATCGATCCGGCGCCGCAGCGGCTCTCGTTCGAGGGTGGCTGGCCGGGTTTCGGGATCGGCAAGAGCCGTCTGCTGCGACCCGGCGAGTACACGCTGGTCGCTGCGCACGAGGGCTACGAGACGCTGCGTGTTCCGATCGCGATCAGCCGCGACGGCCGACGCGAGTTCCGCTACCGACTCAAGATGCTGCCCGGCCGGTTGCGCATCGATCTGCCCGTGCCCGGCCAGGTGAGCATCGACGGCAAGCCGGCCGGCGCCGCGCCCGGTGAGTTTCGTCTCGCGGCCGGGTCGCACAAGATCCTGATCGACACCGAGCGGCACCTCGACTTCGAAACCGAGATCCGGATCGAGGGCCGCGACCGGTTGCAGCGGCTGACGCCAAAGCTCGTCCCCGGCTGGGCGGTCGTCTCGGTGACCAGCGAGCCGGCGGGTGCCGAGGCCTATGTCGGCGGGCAGGCGCGCGGCGCCACTCCGCTGAAGCTCGAGCTGATGGGCGGCAACCATCGTCTCGAGCTGCGGCGCACCGGTTACAAGATCTGGGTGAGCGACATCCTCGTCAAGCCAAACGAGCCCATGCAGATCGGTCCGGTGCGCCTCGGAATTCCGGACGGGCGGCTGGCGGTACGGAGCAGCCCCGCCGGCGCCACCGTGACCATTGGCGGCGTGTACCGCGGGCGCACGCCGCTCGAGATAGACATCCGCCCCGACGTGACCCAGTCCGTCGCAATCGCACGCGAGGGCTACGAACCCAGCTCGCGCGAGATCTCGGTGGGCTCCGGCGCGCGTGGCGTGGTCGATGTCACGCTCGAGGCGATCCTCGGCGAGGTGATCGTGCGCGCCACACCGGCCGACGCGGAGCTGTTCATCGACGGTCGCTCGCGCGGCCCCGCGAACCAGACGTTGCAGCTGCCCGCGACCGCCCACGCGCTCGAGGTGCGCAAGCCCGGCTACGTTACGCACAAAGCGACGATCACCCCGCGCCCGGGTCTGACGCAGAACGTCGAGGTGACGCTGCTCGAAGGGGTGCCGGTGGCGCCCCCCGCCACGGCGGCCGCCGCAGGTGCGCCGGCCGGGACCGCCGCCGCTGCCGCCGGCTCCGCGATGGTGGCGCTGGTGCCGACGCTGCGCACCCGCACCGGCCAGGAGCTCAAACTGCTGCCGGCGGCCACCTTCACGATGGGCAGCCCGCGGCGCGAAGCGGGGCGCCGTGCGAACGAGGCGCAGCGCCCGGTCAACCTGCTGCGCCGGTTCTACATGTCGACGCGCGAGGTAACCAACGCCGACTTCAAGCAGTTCCGCCCGGAACAGCGCTCGGGGTTCGTGTCGCAGAACACGCTCGAGCTGGACCGCCAACCGGTCGTCAATGTCAGCTGGCAGGATGCCGCTGCGTTCTGCAACTGGTTGTCCGAGGAGGCGGGTCTGAAGCCGGCGTACGAAAAGCGCGGCGATCGCCTCGTCGCGGTGTCGCCGGTGACCAACGGCTACCGCCTGCCGACCGAGGCCGAATGGGAGTTCGTCGCGCGCTCGGAGAACGGCGGCGGCCGGCTGCGCAAGTATCCATGGGGCGAGTCGCTGCCGGTGCCGGCGGGCGCCGGCAATTTCGCGGACCGGCGTGCGCAGCCGGTGGTGCCGCAGGTGCTGGTCGATTACGACGACGGGTACGTCGTGACCGCGCCGGTCAGCAGCTTCGGCCCGAATCCCATGGGCTTCTTCGACATGGGTGGCAACGTTTCCGAGTGGACGCACGACATCTACACGGTGCAACCGGCTGCGGGCACCGCGACGGACGACCCCGTCGCCACCGGCGAGGGCGGCGTGTACGTGATCCGCGGCTCGAGCTGGAAGCATTCGTCGGTGACCGAGCTGCGGCTCGCCTTCCGGGACTATGGCAATGCCAGACGCAATGACACGGGCTTCCGCGTCGCGCGCTACGCGCAGTAGCCGCGATCTGCGCCTGCTGGTGCTGCTCGCACTGGCCGGCGTGGCGGGCATCACCGTGCTGCGCGCACAGGAGACGCCGCCCGCAAGCGATGGGGCCGCATCCGCGGCCGCCGAAGGGTCTGCTGCTCAGACGCAGGACCAGGGCGAGAAAATCGAGTTTCCGGACGCGCCGGATCCGAACGCCGCACCGCCGCCTGCGCCGCGCGCACCGGCGGCGAGCGAAGCGCCGGCTGCCGGGGAAGAAGAGGGAACCGACGAGGAGGAGCCGCCGCCGGAGAGCGGGCCGCGCACGCCGGGCGTGGTCGGCGACACCCCGGGGCACTTCGAGCCGAGCGAGAAGGTGCGCGCCGATTTCGACGTTTCGTTCCCCGTGGATATCTGACTGAGCGGAGTGTCCATGTCCCGATTCAAGGCCTCTGTGCCGACCGAGTTCGTCTTCAGCCTCTTCACGCTGATCATCTTCACGATCGCGGTCCACGCGGTCTACGTCACGGTTGTGCGCCCGCGCGCGAACGCCGTGCTCGCCGAGCAGCGCGCAGCGATGAAGCGCGACCCGAACTACGTCGCCGAGCGCTCGATGTACGTCGTGCTCAAGGACTGGGAACAGGAATCCGAGGTGATCCTCGGTCTGTGGGCGTTCGCGATCATCGCGTACAAGAACTGGACCTCGCGGCGCGAGCGCCAGCTCCTGGACCGGGATCTCGTGCGGGTGCCGGACGGAATGCGCATCCTGCCGGAGGACACGCGCGAGTACGCGCGTCAGCTCGAGGATCTGCCGCCCGCGGATGCACGCTGTCTGCTGCCCCGCGCGCTCCTCGTTGCGCTGTATCGTTTCGGCGCAACCCGCAGCGTTCAGGACGTGTCCGAGGCCGTGCGTGGCGTCTGCGCGGCGGAGGCGGACCGGCTCGACTCGGAGCTCTCGATGCTGCGCTACGTCGCGTGGGCGATTCCGGCGATCGGCTTCATCGGCACGGTGCGCGGTATCGGCGACGCGCTCGGTGCCGCACACAAGGCGGTGAGCGGCGACGTGTCGGGTGTGACCGAAGGCCTCGGCACGGCGTTCAACTCGACGCTCGCCGCGCTTCTGATCAGCATCGTGCTGATGTTCCTGCTTCACCAGCTCCAGCTCGCGCAGGAACGGCTGGTGCTGGGCTGCGAGACCTATCTCGATCAGCATCTGATCCGGCACATGCAGGTGCGATGAGCCTAAGGAAGGCACATGACGCTCGCACTCGAGGTCAACGACGCCGGCCTTACCCTCGCAGCCGAGGGTGAGATCCTCGCCGAGGAGCCCGGCATCGCCATGCTGGACGGCGCCGAACCGGAAACGGGTGCCGCGGCGGCGCGCCGCGCGCGTCTCAAGCCGCTGTTCGCCGAGAACCGCTACTGGCAGGACCTCGCCGATACACCACTGCCCCGACCGATGCCAGCGGCACGCACCGCAGCCGACGTGGCGCATGCCCAGCTTTCGAGCCTTGCGCGCGCCACGTCCAGCCGAGGGGCCGAGACGATCTTCGCCGTTCCCGCCTGGTACACGCGCGAGCAGCTTGCGCTTCTGCTCGGGGTCGCGGGCGAAGCGGGGCTTGCGCCGGTGGGCCTCGTCGACGCCGGTCTTGCCGCCGTCGCGCGTGAGGCGGCGCCCGCGCACCTGCTGCACCTCGATCTCGGGCTGCACTGTGCCACGCTCTCCGTGCTCGATCACGCCGGCGATCTCAGACGCGTGCGCTATGAGCTCCTGCCCCAGCACGGCTGGCTCGCACTGCAGCAGCGGTGGCTAGACATGATCGCCTCGGCCTTCGTGCGCCGCACGCGCTTCGACCCCTTGCACCAGGCGGCGAGCGAGCAGCGGCTTTGCGATGAGCTGCCCGGCTGGCTCGAGGCTGCCTCGCGGGACGAGGCGGTCACGATCGAGCTCCCGGCGGCGGACGGTGCACAGAGCGTGGAGATTCCCGCCGCGGAGTTCGCGGCGGCTGCGGATCGTCATTACGACGAGTACCTGCGGGCGCTTGCGCGTGCGCGCCCGGTCGGCGGAGCGCTGCACGTCCGGCTGTCGCATCGCTACGCCGCGCTGCCGGGCCTCGCGGCACGTCTCTCGGAACTGCGCGACGTCGAGCCTGCCGTATTGCCGCGCGGTGCAGCGGCACTTGGGGCGCTGGCCTGGGAGCGCGAGATCCGTCGCGATCGGCGACAACTCACGCTGGTGCAGCGCCTGCCGGTGCCGGGGCTCGCCGCGGTGCAGACCGCCCGCGAAGGGCGTGCCACCGTGCCGTTGGCGCTTCGCCCGACGCATCTCGTGCACGCGAGCCGTGCTTACGCACTGCATGGCCGCCCGCTCACGCTCGGCAGCGGGCCGCCAGCCGGCGCGCGTGGGCTGGAGCTGCCGGCCGGGCCGGGCGTCTCGCGGCTGCACTGCAGCCTGCAGCTCACGAACGGCGGCGGGGTGTGGCTCGAGGATCACAGCACCTACGGCACCTACGTCAATGAGGAACGCGTCAGCGGCCGGGTCGAGCTGCGCGCAGGCGACCGCCTGCGCATCGGCAGCCCGGGCGTCGAATGCGAGCTGGTGCGTGCGGTGGACGAAGATGGCGCGACGTAAGACAGAGGTCTTCAGCCTGTCCTTCCTGGACGTGATCTGCTGCGGGCTCGGCGCGGTCGTGCTCTTCTACACGATCCTGAGTGCCCAGGCCGGCGTGCAGCGCCAGCAGCGCAACGATGATATCCAGGCGGAGGTCGATCTGCTCGAGGAGCAGGTGCTCGAGGGCTACGAGAATCTCGTCGTCCTGCGCAATGCGCTCGATCAAACGCAGGAGCAGACGCCGGCCTCGGATGCGGCGGCGCGCATGATCGAGGAGATGGAGCGGCTCAAGGAGCAGCTCGCGCTCGCAAACAAGGAGACGCTGTCGCGACGCGAGGCGATCGAGAAACTCAAGCAGGATCTGAAATCGCTCGAAGAAGGGCGCCGCCGTCTCGAGGGCGGCACGATCGACCAGGGGCGCTCGGGCGATCGCGTGCGCGCTTTCGAAGGCACCGGGGATCGCAAGTACTTCATCGGCCTGTCCGTGAAGGGCGATCGGATCCTGGTGCTGGTCGACGCCTCGGCGAGCATGATGGATGAGACCGTGGTCAACGTGATCCGGCTGCGCAACATGCCCGAGGTGCGGCGTCGCGCGGCGGAGAAATGGCAACGCACCGTGGGGACCGTCGACTGGATCACGACGCAGCTCCCCCCGAAGTCGAAGTTCCAGATCTACGGCTTCAACACGCAGGCGAAGCCGCTCGTGTCGGGCAGCGACGGCAAGTGGCTCGACGCGAACGATCCGAACGCGCTCAACGGGGCGATGACTGCGCTGCGCAAGATCGTTCCGCAGGACGGCACGAGCCTCGAGAACGCCTTCGCGGTCGTCGGTCAGCTCTCGCCGCAGCCCGACAGCGTGATCCTCGTCACCGACGGGCTGCCCACGCAGGGCGCGACGCCCCCCGCGGTCCGCAAGACGGTCGACGGCGACCAGCGGCTCAGGCTGTTCGAGCGCGCGCTCGCCCGGATGCCGGCGCGCATTCCGGTGAGCGTGATCTTGCTGCCGATGGAGGGCGACCCCATGGCCCCGACGGCGTACTGGGCGCTGGCCCGGCGCACCGGCGGGCTGTTCCTCAGCCCCGCACGAGACTGGCCATGAAGACCCGCCTCGGCCGCCGCGACGTCGAAACTTTCAGCCTGTCGTTCCTCGACGCGATCTGCTGCGGCTTCGGCGCCGTCATCCTGTTGCTGGTGCTGACCGAGGTCGGCGAGCCGATCGTGTTGGAGCAGACGCGCGAGGAGCTCGAGGGGCGCGTGGTCAAGCTGCAGGAGGAGCTCGAGGAGATCCGCGGCACGACCGAAGTGCTGATCCGCGAGGTCGCCGCGAGCAAGGGCGAGCTCAGCGACGAGCAACTCCGGATCGCGCGCCTGCGGGGCGACCTGAGCGCGCTCAGGGGCCAGTACCAGTCCTCGAAACAGGAGGCCGAGATCCAGAACAAGCTCGAGGGTGAGCTCGTCTCGGCGCAGCAGGAAGTGACCGAGGAAATGAAGCGCCTGCTCGGCAGTCAGTATCGGCGCCCGTCGAGCGACGCGATCGGCGGCATCCCCGTCGACAGCGAATACATCATCTTCATCATCGACACCTCGGGCAGCATGTTCAACTACGTGTGGCCGACGCTGCTCAAGAAGATCGAGGAGACGCTGAACACCTACCCGAAGGTGAAGGGCTTCCAGGTGATGAACGACGAAGGCGTCTACATGTTCTCGACATATCGGGGCAAGTGGCTGCCGGACACGCCGGTGCAGCGTAAGGCCGTCATCGATCGTCTCAGGAACTGGACGGCGTTCAGCAACTCGAGCCCGGTGGAGGGGATCGTCGAGGCGATACGCACGTATTATTCGAAGGAGCGGAAGATCAGCCTGTACGTATTCGGCGACGAGTTCACGGGCAGCTCGATCGACCAGGTGGTGAAGACGGTGGACATGATCAATCGCGAGGACAAGACCGGTCAGCGGCGCGTGCGGATTCACGCGATCGGCTTTCCGTTGCGCCCGGATGCGCCCCAGTATACGAACGTCCGGTTCGCCACGTTGATGCGCATTCTCTGCCAGCGCAATGGCGGGACCTTCGTCGGGATCGACAAGTCTTGAGTAGAGCGATGGAAATGCGGATATCCTCGGTTCCGTGGGCGCACCCGGGAGTGAACCGGCTGCGAACGGCGGCCGGCCGCGGCGCGGTCGCCGCGCTGGTCGTGCTCGCCGCCAGTTGCGGAACGACGCGCTTCGAGCCGAAACCGAGCATTCCGCGCCCCCTGATCGCGCGGATCCCGGCGGTGGTCGGCATCTACATGTCGCCCGAGTTCCGCACCGCCGTGCACACCGAGGAGCGCGACGGAGCCAAGTACGAGATCACGCTGGGCAAGCCGCAGTCCGAGGGTTTCGAGCGGCTGATGGAAGCGATGTTCACACGGACCGTGCCGGTGACTGCGACGAACGCCGGCGCCACGACCGATCCGCAGATCCGCGGGGTGCTGGAGCCCATCCTGGAGGATTACTCGTTCGTCACGCCGCGCGACGCCGGAGCACGCATCTTCGCCGTCAGCCTCAAGTATCGGATCAACGGCTACGATCCGACAGGCAAGATGTTCGAATCCTGGAGCTTTACCGGCTACGGCAGCGTCCCGGCGCCGACGCTGCCGGGGCCGAGTGCCGAGCCGCTGCAGGAGGCAACCGCGCTCGCCATGCGCGACGCGGGTGCCAAGCTCGCGGCGGAGTTCCGCGACGCGGCAATCGCACGCGGTCTGTTGCCGGCCGAGGGCTCGGCGGCACCTGCCGAGGTCACGCCGCTGCGCTGAGCCGCGCCGACGGCCCCGGCGTCAGGCGCCGCCCGCCTGACCTGCCGTCTCGGAATCCGCGGGCGGAGTCGCGGGCGCCGGTATGGGCTCGAAATAGGTCTGTGCGAAGCGCACGTCGGCGGTTTCCAGCGGCTTGCCGTCGATGAGTCGCGGCCGGTAGCGCGCTGTCTCCGCTGCGTCGAGCGTCGCCTCCGCCATTCGCGGACTGCCGTCGTTCGCAACCACTTCCGCATCACGGACCCGCCCCTCCGCGGTTACCGTGAGCTCGATCTCCACCGTGTGCGGCGACACTTCCTGCGCGGGCCGGCGCTCGAACCGATCCCACTCGGAGGCCCGCACGTAGTGCAGCAACACGGGCCGCGAGAACAGCGCGTCGGCCAGCGTCGATTCGCCCGCCTTGACCTGGCGCGCCGCGCTCCACGCGGCCAGATAATGCGGCATCGCCTTGTCGTGCTGCAGCCGCGTCTGGTACCAGTCGCCGAGCTGCGTGCGGACGTCCGCGATGCGGGCGGGGGCGGGTTGTGGCTGGTTCTCAGCGATCGCCAGCGCCCGCTCGAGCGCGCGCTCGCCTTCGACCGCGAGTGAGCTGGGCAGCCGCCACGTCGAGCTGTCCGCACCCGGCATCGTGGCGAACGCGCCACTGGGATTCGGGTCGCTCTCGAAGCCCCTGTCGGCGGGGTTGAGCAGCGGGCGGCGATAGTTCTCGGCCAGCGCGGTCAAAGGCCCGATCAGCTCGACGGAATCCTCGCCGAGCGAGCGCTCGACGATCGTGATCGCGCGCCGCAGCGTCAGGCGTGCCGCGTCGTAGGCGCCGACACGTGTGTACCAGCGCGCGATGGTCTCCAGCCGCGGCACGATTTGCGGCGAGTTTCGCCCGTGCTTGCGCTCGACGATGCGCAGGCCGTAACGCTGCGCCTCGTGCGCATCCTCGAGGCGCTGCAGGAATGTCAGCGAGTCGGTGTACTTGTCGAGGAGCGGCAGCTGCCCCTCGTCGAACAGGCCCTCGCTGCGACGCGCCAGCGCCAGCGCGTGATCGAACCGGGCCGCGGCGAGCTCGTGGCGTCCGGCATCGTGGTAGGCGACGGCGAGCCCGGCGTTGGCGCGCGCGAGCCGCGGGCTGGCACGCGTGCCCGACGCTTCGATCAGCTCGATCACGCGCAGATAAGTGGTCTCGGCGCCGACGAAGTCCGAGGTCAGGCTCTGTGTGGCGGCGAGATTCATGAGCGCGACCTGGAGATCGTCGTCGTCGCCCTCCTGCTCGGTGAGTGTTACGACCTGGCGGGCCGATACGAGCGCCTGTTCATAGTTGCGCTCGTCGAAGAGCCGGCGAAACTCTGCGTACGCATCGCCGCGCGAAGCCGGCGCGGCCGCGTCCAGGGCCGATGAACCCGCCGGGCCGACGGCGCCGGCCCGCGCACGCGCCGCTTCGGTCTCGGCCGGCGTGATCTCATGTTCCCCCGCCCCAGGCGGCGGCTCTGCAACGGGCGTCGTGGCCGCGGGCACCGACTCGACGGGCTCGGGCGCGGATTCGACAGACTCGGGTGCGGATTCGGCAGACTCGGCCTGCCCGGTGGAATCGGGCACGGTCCCGTCGGGCGCCTCGGTGGGCCGAGACGCGGGAGCCGACTCGTCGCGGGGCGGATCCGTCGGTTCGGTCTGTGCAAGCGCCCCGACCCAGAGTCCTGCAGCCGCGAGCAGCGGGACGCATCGCCAGCGAATGCGGTCGTTGTGGCGCAGGGCGGTCATGGCAGGGCTGGGAGGCGCACCGTCCATGGTAACGCGTCAAGAAGAACACGACGGCCGGTCGGCTGCAACCCGTTCAAGAGCCCTGCAGCCGGTTCTCAGCGCCGGCGTCGGCGGTGCTCGGCCGGCACGTTCTCCCGCAACTCCTCGAGCCACGCCGTCGCGGGCGAATCACTCGGCGCCCGCCAGTCGCTGCGCGGCGAAAGCGAGCCGCCGGACCCGACCTTCGGCCCGTTCGGCATCGCCGAACGCTTGAACTGGCTGGTCTGGAAGAACCGCAGCAGGAACACCTCGAGCCAATGGCGGAGCGTCGCCAGTTCGTATTCACGCCGCTCCGATTCGGGCACGGTGTCGGGCCACACCCCGGCATCACGGTCGCGCCACGCGGTCCAGGCGAGGAACGCGACCTTGCTCGGGCGATAGCCGAACCGGCTCAGGTAGTAGAGGTTGAAGTCCTGCAGCTCGTAGGGACCGACCACGTCCTCCGACGAGTGCTCCGGCGTATCGGGGCTCCCGGGAACGAGCTCCGGCGAGATGCGTGTCGAGACGATGCGCTCGAGGATGGCGAGGGTTGCGTCGTCGAACTGGCGTGTCTTTACCAGCCAGCGGATCAGATGCTGGATCAGGGTCTTCGGCACCGAGGCATTCACGTTGTAGTGCGACATGTGATCGCCGACACCATAGGTCGTGAATCCGAGCGCCAGCTCGGACAGGTCGCCCGTGCCCAGCACCAGGCCGCCGTGCAGGTTGGCGAGCCGAAAGAGGTGTGAGGTGCGCTCGCCGGCCTGCACGTTCTCGAACGTCACGTCGTAGGTGCGCTTGCCACGCCCGAACGGGTGACCGATGTCCTTCAGCATGCGCTCAGCAGCCGGCCGGATGTCGATCTCGGCGGCGGACACACCGAGGGCGGCCATCAGGCGCCGGGCGTTGTCATACGTATGACGCGTGGTGCCGAAGCCGGGCAGCGTGTAACCGAGCACATTGCTGCGAGGCAGGCCCAGACGGTCAAACGCCCGCACGGCGACCAGAGCCGCCTGCGTCGAATCGAGGCCGCCCGAAATCCCGATCACCACTTTCTCCAGCCCGGTCGACTCGAGCCGCTTCATCAGCCCTTCGACCTGGATGTCGTAAACCTCCGCGCAACGTTCGTCGCGCCGCGCCGGGTCAGCCGGGACGTAGGGGAAGCGTTCCACGCGCCGCGCGAGCGGCAGCCGTCCCTTCGGCCACTCGAGGTCGAACTCCACGCGGCGAAAGCCGCTCAGACGGGCCGCGTGGGCCTGCACGCAGTCGCCGAAGCTGGTGAGGCGGGCGCGCTCCTGGCGCAGATGATCGAGATCGATGTCGGCGGTGATCAGTCCGCCGTCCAGAGGAAAGCGCTCGGACTCGGCCAGCTGTTCGCCGTTCTCGTAGACGAGCGCCTGGCCGTCCCATGCCAGATCCGTGGTCGACTCACCAGGCCCGGCCGCCGAATACAGGTATGCGGCGACGCACTTGGCGGACTGCGCCGCGCAGAGGAGCCGGCGATAGTCGGCCTTGCCCACCGTGATGTCGCTCGCGGACAGGTTGGCGAGCAGCGTGGCGCCGGCGAGCGAGGCCAGCGTCGAGGGCGGGAGCGGGACCCAGAGGTCCTCGCAGATCTCGACGTGCAGCACGAAGCTGTCCAGGTTGCGCGCCGCAAACAGCAGCTCGGAGCCAAAGGGCACGTCCTGCCCGGCGATGCGCACGGTCGTCGACAGGGCCTGCGACGCCGGGGCGAACTGGCGCTTCTCGTAGAACTCGCGGTAGTTCGGCAGGTAGGTCTTGGGCACCGCCCCCAGGACGCGGCCGCGCTGCAGCACCAGGCCGCAGTTGAAGAGCCGATGATCGACGCGCAACGGCAGGCCGACGACCAGCAGCATCGCCAGATCGCGCGTCGCGGCGGCGAGCTCGCCGAGCGCCCGCAGCGACGCGTCGAGCAGGGCGTCCTGCTGGAAGAGATCCTCGTTCGAATACGCCGAAATCCCGAGTTCCGGAAACAGCGCCAGCACGGCGCCCTCGTCGCAGGCACGACGCGCGAGCGCGGCGGTCTGCGCGGCATTGAAGTCCGGGGAGGCGACGCGGACCCTTGGTGTGCCGACCGCTACCCGGACGAAGCCATGCCGATAGATGGAGTCGAACTCGTGAGCTCCGCCACGACGCTTCGGATGGGCCATTCGGGTCCTTCAAGTGCCGGCCGGACAGCCAGTGTCGGGCCTGCCGAGCGCATTCGGCAAGTTCCAGCGGGAACTCCTCCTCCTCCCGCAGCGAAGCAACCGCCCGGTTGAGTCCCGCGGGCGTGCGGCTTAGGCTTGCCGGGGAGTGGCGGGGTCGTCACGTCGGGAGTGCGCATGCAGGACCAAGTCAAGGGCCTCTTTGCGAGGCTTGGCCGGAAGGAACCCGCGGCTCCGGTCGTCAGTGGGCGCCCCCGTGTCACAAACCCTTACCACGCGGTGTCGATCATTCCGGGTCCGGACCCCTGCGATGCGGTAGCGGCCTACGCGGGCGTACGGTTCCTGTCCAAGGAAGCGCCACGGCTACCCGTCGACGGCTGCGGCAGGAGCGATTGTCGCTGCCATTACGCGCATCACGACGACCGCCGTGCACTGATCCGCCGCATCGCCGACGGTCGCAATGCGTCGCCGGGCGGCGCGGCCTATGACGGGCCGGAACGGCGCCTGCTCTCCAGCACCGGACGTCGCGGGCGCGACGGGCTGTAAGACCACCACGTTCTGTTAAGTCGGCCGGTTTCAGACCTGGCGCACGGACGCCACCGCGGAGCCTCGGCTATTCAGTTCGCCATGCAGAGCGTACTCAAGCGGGCGAGAGACCTGATCGACAGCGTGGCCCCGGCGAAACCGGAACCGCCGAGGAAGGCGACGAACGCGTTTCACGCTGTGAGCGTCGTGCCCGGGCCGCAGGCTTGCGCAGCGGCGCGCTCACTGGGTGATAAGCGGTTCCTGTCGCGCGACGCGCCGAAGCTGCCGCTCAGGGAATGCGACCTTGGCCAGTGCACCTGTTATTACGCGCATCATGCGGACCGCCGTAAGGGACCGCGGCGTGCGAACGAGATGGGCGTGGCGCTCGATGGTTACACGGACCGCGAGAAGCGTGGCGGCCCAAAGCGCGGCCGACGCAAGACCGACAAGGTCAACAAGCCGAGCACGTTCCGGGCACGAAAATAGCGGCATCGCCGATTTTCAGACGCCCGGCCCGCGCCGCTGCCGGACCGGGAGCTCGAGACGGCGCTATTTCCGCGTGCTCTGTACGCCACCCATGAGAGCGAGGCGCATTCCAGCCTCGACGCTCAGTGGGGTCGCTTCGAGCTCGTCGCGCGCCAGAAACACGGTGTACCCGCCCACCATGTAGCTCATCGGCAGGTACACGGCTACCGTGTCGGGCGACGCATGCTCCACGCCCAGCGCGTTGCCGGTCTCCGCGGTGACGAAGCCGATTACCTTGCCTGGACCGAAGGGCACGAGCACGACACGCTTGAGATCCGTGTCCTTGCCCGAGCTCGGCAGTATCCGCATGAAATCACGGGTCGCGACGTAGATCGTCTTGACGACCGGGATGCGCGCCAGCAGCTCGTCGCCGAGACGCAGCACGCGGCGGACCACGTAGGCATTGACCGCGAGGCCGACCGCGTACAACAACAGCAGCCCTGCGACGAGACCCAGCCCCGGCCAATAGTACTGGTCGGGCAGCAGCAGCTTGATCGCGCGTGAGAAGAGTTTCTCCGCCGCGACGGCGAGCCAGTACACGATGTAGAGCGTGAGCCCGATCGGCAGGATCGCCACCAGCCCGGTCAGCACCGTGTTCCAGATCCTGCGCATGAACTCGCCCGCCCGAACGCCCCCGGCCCGGCACCAGATTACTCTGGCTCTGAGCCGATTTATCGGAAATATTCGACTCCCAGCCGATCTATCATCCGTTCATTTCGAGCCAGGCTGACCACGACGCAAGGAAATGCGGATACTCGCACGCGCCGCCACCGTACTCGCCGTTGTCCTGTCCGCGATTCCGCTTCCCGCGCTGCCGCGCGACCGCGACTACCTGCCGCCCGAGGTCACGCAAGCGCTCGCGCGGGGTCGGATCCCTTCGACGAGCCTGAGCATCTATGTACGCGAAGTCGGTCGCGACGACGCGATCGTCAGCTTCAACTCCGTGGTGCCGCGCAATCCGGCCTCGACGATGAAAGTGCTCACCACCTACGCGGCGCTCGAGCTGCTCGGGCCGGCCTACACATGGCACACGCGCGCCTACGGCACGGGCCGCGTTACGGGTCAGGTGCTGGAAGGCGACCTGTGGCTCGTCGGCGGTGGCGACCCTTTCATGACCAGCGAACGCTGGTGGTCGTTCGTCAGCGGGCTGCGCCAGACCGGGATCGGCCGGGTCGCGGGTGACGTCGCGATCGACAATTCGCTGTTCGCGCCGCAGAGCGAGGACCGTGGCGCATTCGACAACCGGCCATTCCGCACCTACAACGTGCTGCCCGACGCGTTGCTGGTCAACTTCCAGACCATTCTGCTGAGCA
>JBQGDL010000073.1:0-7781 GCA_052039045.1 Steroidobacteraceae bacterium | reverse complement strand
CGCGCCTTGAGCTCGGTGCCCATCGCGCCGTCGAGCAGGGTGATCATGCCGTCCACTGGCGCCGGGCGCCTACTTCTCGGCCAGCACGACCGTTTGCGGGGTCGGCAGCCCGTACCAACTGACATTCCTGAAGCCGGCGTCCTCGAGCTGCGTTCGCAGCTCTTCGAGCGTGTAAGCGTCTCCGCCCGGAGTTTCGGCCAGCATCGTCAATGCGAAGCGCGCCGGGAACGATGGAGACACACGGTCCGAATTCAGGACGAACTCGAGCACGCAGACACGGCCGCCGGGCTTGAGAGCCTGGTGCACCCTGCGCAAGAAGGTCGTGCAGGTTGGCTGATCGAAGTGATGCAGGAAATTTGCCACGAGCACGAGATCGTAGCCGTCGCCAAGACCGACCTTGAACGCGTCGCCCGGCACCGTCCGGTAGCGATCGGACACCTGGGCGGCGCGGGCATTCTCCTCCGCGACGGTGAGAACGTTCTTCCAATCCACAGCGACGATCTCGGCGCGCGAGTTCCGCTTCGCGATCGTGATGCCGAACAGTCCGTGCCCTGCGGCGATGTCCAGCACCTTCAAGGGACCGCTCGTCGCTGACGCGACCAGATCGGCAATCCCCTCCGCCGACGGCACCATCATCGGCACCATGGACCGGGCGAACTCCACCCAGACCGGGTTTTCTTCTGCCACGATGTTTTCGCCGGACGGCGGAACGCCGCCGCGGCGAACTGCCTCTGTCAGATTCTCGAAATTGCCCATCAACGCCGGCTGCAGGAGAAATCCGACGGTCGTCCCAAGGTATGCCGGCGATCGCTGACTGAGAAAGGTCGCCGACTCCGGCGTGAGCGCGTAATAGTCGTCCGACTTCGTGAGGAAACCGGCACTCGAGAGAAAATCGCACAGGATACGGATTCCCCGTTCGGACGCGCGGCAGCGGCTGGCGAGCGCAGAGACCGTTCGGGCGCCCTCGTCGATGGCAGTGAAAAGCTCGAGATCGATCGCACTCCTGAGCGCGGCCGTACCCTGGTACGCAAACAGCGTGCCGAAGACGATGTCCGGCGACGGCGTGTTCGGTGGGGTTGTCATGGGCTGACCCTGCATTGTTGAGGCTGCCGTCGTCGCGTTCTGACGAACGGATCATACTGGGAAATAGTTGGCTCTTGGTCTTCTCGCGCGCCAAGATGTGCTCCTGCGTCGCAAGGGGGAACCACATGATTACGCGTGTATGGCGGGGCAGGACTACGAAGGAGAAAGCCGACGAATACGAGCGCTTCCTGAAGCGCACGGCGTACCCGGACTATGGAGACGTTCCCGGAAACCGAGGTTGGCTGCTGCTGCGCAGAGCTGATGGGGATGGGGTTGAGTTCATGTTCGTGTCGTTCTGGGATTCCATGGAGGCACTGCGGCAGTACGCTGGAGACGATCCCGAACGACCGAAGTACTACCCGGAGGACAGGGCGGCGCTGGTGGAGCTTCCGGACCGTGTGGACCACTACGGGGTCATCGACGCCCAGGTGAAGTGGTGACGTCACAGGGCAGGTCTGGCATGAAAGTCGCGCGAGCTCGGTACCCATCGTGCCGTCGAGCAGGATAATCGGAGCTTCCATCGCCCGATATACTTGCGCGCCCTTCGTCCGGAGCCACGCAAATCGATGGTTGCTGGCCGCCGCCTCAACCCTGCCCGCACCGCCGCCGCATCCACCGACGCCGGCGGTCGCACGATGTTGCGCGCGCTGCCGGAGACCTTCCGGTACACGCGACACGCCGTCCAGCTCGTCTGGTCGACAAGCCGCTGGCTGACCGTCGCGCTCGCGCTGCTCACGATCCTCTCGGGTGTCCTCCCCGCTGCGATCGCGTGGGTGGGCGCGCAGATCGTAGATGCGGTCGTGGCCGCGCTGCCGTCGCGCGGCGGCGCGGGTCACCTCGGGCCGGTGCTTCGCTACGTCGTGCTCGAGGCCGTGCTCGTCGCCGCGATGGCCGCGGCGCAGCGCGGGCTCTCGACCTGCCAGTCGCTGCTGCGCGCGCAGCTCGGCCAGCGCGTCAACGAGATGATCCTCGAGAAGGCGTTGACGCTCGATCTTTGGCATTTCGAGGATTCCGAGTTCTACGACAAGCTGACCCGTGCGCGGCGCGAGGCTTCGACTCGACCTCTCTCGCTCGTGATGCGCAGCTTCGGACTCGTGCAGAACGCGATCGCGCTGGTGAGCTTCGGCACGCTGCTGGCGCATTTCTCGCCGTGGGCGGTCGCCGTGTTGCTGCTCGCCGGGCTGCCCTCCTTCGTCGCCGAGGCCAAGTTCTCGGGCGATGCGTTCCGGCTCTTCCGCTGGCGCTCGCCCGAGACGCGCATGCAGCTATACCTGGAGACGGTGCTCGCGCGCGAGGACCACGCCAAGGAGGTCAAGCTGTTCGAGCTCGGGCCGCTGCTGCTCGAGCGCTACCGAGCGATCTTCCGCAAGGTGTTCCGCGAGGATCGCGCGCTGACGATCCGCCGCGACAGCTGGGGATTCGTGCTGGGTCTGGTGAGCACGGGCGCCTTCTACGCGGCGTACGCCTGGATCGCCGTCAGCGCCGTGCGCGGGCAGATCACGCTCGGCCAGATGACGATGTACATCATGCTGTTCCGCCAGGGGCAGTCGGCGGTCTCGGCGAGTCTCGCCGCCGTGAGCGGCATGTACGAGGACAATCTTTATCTGTCGACGCTGTACGAATACCTCGACACGCCCGTGGCGCCGCCGGCCGGCGAGATCGTGCGCGGCCCGGACCCCGCCGACGGCGTGCGCTTCGAGCACGTGAGCTTCACCTACCCCGGAGCCACCGAGCCCGCGGTGCGCGACGTCAGCTTCCAGCTGCGGCCGGGCCAGAGCCTCGCGCTGGTCGGCGAGAACGGCTCGGGCAAGACGACCATCATCAAGCTGCTTACGCGGCTCTACGTGCCGGGATCGGGGCGCATCATGCTCGAGGGCCGCGATCTGGCGGAGTGGGACGTGTCGCGGCTGCGCCAGCGCATCGGCGTGATCTTCCAGGACTTCGCGCGCTACCAGCTCAAGGTGGGCGAGAACGTCGGCGCCGGCGACGTCACGCATTTCGAGGACGAGAGCCGCTGGCGCGAGGCGGCGGACCTCTCGACGGCGACACCTTTCATCGAGGACCTGCCGCAGGGCTTTCAGACCCAGCTCGGCAAGTGGTTCAAGGACGGCCGCGAGCTCTCAGGCGGCCAGTGGCAGAAGATCGCGCTGGCGCGCGCGTTCATGCGCGAGGGCGCGGACATCCTGGTGCTCGACGAGCCGACCGCGGCGATGGATGCTCGCGCCGAGGCGGAGGTGTTCGAGCAGTTTCGCGAGCTCGCCCGTTCGCGGATGGTGATCCTGATCTCGCACCGGTTCTCCACCGTGCGCCGCGCGGATCAGATCCTCGTCATCCAGGAAGGCCGGATCCTCGAGCGCGGCAGTCACCAGGAGTTGATGGCGCTGAACGGCCACTACGCGCATCTCTTCCAGTTGCAAGCCCGCGGCTATCAGTAGCGCCCGGATCTCACCCTACCTCGACGGGCAGGACCTTCCAGCCGCGGAAGCGTGCACGCTCCGATCGAATCGGTGTGCCCGCGAGCCGCAGGCGCGGAAAGCGCTGTACAGTCTTGAGCAGCGCGATGCGAGCCTCGAGCCGTGCGACCGCCATGCCGGCGCAGGCATGCGCGCCCGCGGCGAAGGCCAGGTGCGGATTCGGCGTGCGCCCGATGTCGAAGCGATCGGCGTCGGGAAACGCGGCCGGATCGCGGTTCGCCGCGCCGATGCAGAGCGTGAGATAGGCGCCCGCCACAAGCGCCACTCCAGCGATCTCCACCGGCGCGATGACCAGCCGGTTGCCGAGCTGGTTCGGGCTTTCGACGCGCAGGCATTCCTCGACACAGGTCTGGATGAGCTCGGGCCGCGCAAGCAGCCGCTCGAGCTCGCCGCGGTAACGCATCAGCAGCTCCAGTCCGTTGCCGATCAGGTTCGTGGTCGTCTCATGGCCGGCGTTGAGCAGAAAGATGCAGTTGTGCAGCAGCTCGTGCTCGGTCAGCGGCTGACCGCCCGTCTCGTCGCGGATCAGCCGCGTCAGCAGGTCGTGATCGCCGCCCGGCGCGCGGCGACGATCCGCCACCAGGCGCGCCAGGTAATCGAGAAACTCGCGCACGCTGCGCTCCCCGAACGCCTGCTGCTCGGCGGTGAGCACCGGCTCGAGCGCGCCGAGGATGGCGAGCGACCAGTTGCGCAGCGGCCCGCGCTCGTCGCGCGGCACGCCGAGCAGCCCGCCGATCACCTCGACGGGAATGGCCGCGGCGAACCCGGCGATCGCGTCACCCCCGCCCCGGTCCTCGACCGCGTCGAGCAGCCGGTCGACCAGCGTCACGACCCCCGGCTCGAGCGCCTTGAGCACTTGCGGCGTGAGCGCGCCGACGATCTGCCGACGGACACGCGTGTGGTACGGGGCATCGTTGAAGACCAGGCTGGTCGTATGATGGGCGTACAGCGGAGAATCGACGCCGTACTTCGGCGCAAACGCCACGCGCTTGTCCGAGCTGAAGTTCGCGCGGTCGCGGTAGATGCGGTCGAGATCGGCATGGCGGGTCAGGAGAAAACTGCCGTCGAGGCAGCGATGGACCGGCGCGTGCTCGCGCAAACGTGCGTAGTGCGGGTAGGGATCGATGTAGAACCCTTCCGGCAGAGCAGTCAGGTCGAACTGTGGGACGGCGCGGGTCACGGGCGGCTGAGCTGGGTGAATCAGGCGGCCCCGCCGCCGAGACGCTCGGCGAGTGCCAGGATCGCGCTGGGCGACTCGACGTGCGCGTTGTGACCGGTGTCGGGGATATCGCGCGCCGCGGCGCAGTGCGCCCGGAGCTCCTCGAGCGACACCATCGGATCAGAGGCGCCGCGCGCCAGCAGCACCGGACACCGCGCGCTCGCAGCGAGCGTCGCAAATGGCGCTCCAGCCACGAGGGCCGTGCGGGGCTCGGCCGCCAGCCGGAACCCCCCCTCGGCAGGAGCGATCCCGCGCTCGAGGAGAGCGATGTCCGGCGCCACGTGTATGTCGAGACCGGACACCTTCCGGTAGCGCGACCAGGCGTCCTCCTCGTTCGGGAACACCCGCACCGTCTTGCGCGCGAGCTCCCTGGTCGCGGCAAGGTCCGCCTCGCTCCATGCGATCTTCGGTCCGATGCCGAGCAGCGACTCGACGCGGGCGCCGAACCAGCCGCTGGCCAGTGCGAGACCCACGTACGCCCCGAGCGAGTGTCCGATGATCCGATACGACCGGTCGTCATCGAGCGCCTGAGCGACCGCGGCGGCCAGCGCGCCGACGCTGTACCGCGGCAGCGCCCCTGATCCGCCGTGTCCGGGCAGATCGACGACGAGCCACTCGCCGTCGCCGCGGTGATCGAGCTCGCGGCAGAGGTGGCGCCACACGGCTCCCGTGGCGCCAAGACCGTGCAGCAGCAGGTAGGCGCGTTCTCCACGACCGCCGCGTTCGTGCCAGAGCATCCGCCATCCCTTGAAAATTGGCTCGGAGCCATTTTCGACGCAAACGAGCCCGGACGATAGCCCGCCTGCGCATTCGGCCCGTCAGGCGAACATCGTCACTCGATGCTTTTCAATGTCTGCTGATCGAAGATCAGCACCCGGGTTGTGCGGTACGACTCGTACGTCCACCGGTGCACCTCGGTCGTGCCCACGACCTGGTTGCCACTGCGCACGTCCTGAACCTCCGTCGTTTCCGAGGTCGGATCTCCGCAGCGCTCGCGCACTTCGGTCTGCGTCATTCCGGGCTGGATGATGGTGCTCCCGCAGCGGAATGACTCGTCCGAGCCGGCCACCGTGCTGAGCAGACTTCCCACCAGCACCGGCAGCACCCGATTGCAGTTGATCTTCATCACATGACTCCTGTTCAGCCGCTCAGCCGATATCCCGCCCCGGGCTCGGTCTGCAGATAGCGCGGCTGTGCGGGATCGGCTTCGATCTTCTGGCGCAGCCGGCGCACGAGCTGCTTGAGCAGCTGCCGGTCGCCGCTGCCGCGGTGACCCCAGACGTGCGTCAGCAGCCGCTCGGTGCCGACGACGTGACCGGCGTTCGCGATCAGGATCTGCAGCAGACGCGTCTCCAGCTTGGTGAGCCGCAACGGCTCGGCACCGCCGATGCGCAGCGAATGCGCCTCGAGATCGAGCTTGAGCTCCCCTGCGGACAACGCGCCGCTCGCCTCGATGCCGGCCCGGCGCAGCAGCGCCTTCACCCGCGCCAGCAGCGTGCGCGGACTGAAGGGCTTGGTGAGGTAGTCGTCGGCGCCGAGCTCGAGCGCTCGCACCACGTCCTCCTCCTCGCCGCGCACAGTGAGCATCATGATCGGGATGCGCGAGCGCGTGCGGATCGCCTCGCAGATCGCAAAGCCGCTGCCGCCCGGCAGGTTGATGTCCAGCACCGCGAGATCCGGCGATTCGGCCATGAAGACGCGCATCGCCACGCCGAAGTCGCCCGCCTCGACCACCACGTAACCCGCCTGGCGCAGCGCGAAGCCGACCAGAGCGAGCAGGTCGTGATCGTCGTCGACGATGAGTATCTTCATGGCTCGTCCTTCCCGACCGGCAGCGAGATCGTGAAGCGCGTGCGCTCCTGCGGGCCGCGGCTCGCTTCGACCGTGCCGCCGTGGCGCTCGACGATCGAGCGCACGATCCAGAGCCCGAGCCCCAGGCCGCGCGGTTCCGGCTCCTGATCGGCGGACCGGTGGAACCGGTCGAAGATCGACGCCTGGTCCAGACCGGGCGCCCCCGGTCCCTCGTCCTCGACCCAGACGCGCACCTGCGCGTCGGCGGATTCGCCGCCGATCCGGATCGTGCTGTCCTCGGGCCCGAACTTGTTGGCGTTCGCGAGCAGGTTGACCACCACCTGCGTCAGGCGCGGCGCGTCGCCCTCGACCGTGGGCAGGTCGGGCGGCAGCTCCACCTCGAGCCTCTGGCGCCGCTGCGTGAAGAGCCCCTCGAGCATCTCCACCGCGTCGTCCACCACCTCCGGCAGCGACACCGGCTGGCGCCGGATCGAAAGCTGGCCGGATTCGATGCGCACGCTCTCGAGCAGGTTATCGATCAGCCGTGTTAGACGCAGCGTGCCGCGCTGCAGCGATCCCACCAGCGACTGCAGCTCCTCGCGCGGCCTCCGCTCGAGGCCGTCCTGCAGCAGCTCGATCGAGGCGAGCTGTGCGGCGAGAGGCGTGCGGAACTCGTGAGCGATGTTCGCCAGCACGAAGTCGCGCGCGCGGCGTACGGCCTCGAGCTCGGTCTCGTCGCGCATGACCTGCACCTGTAATCCGTCGACCGACTCGGCGCTGGTGATGACGACCGTGCGGCGGGTGCCGTCGTCGCGCTCGAGAAGCTCGGTCGCGCGTCCGGAGCCCTGCGCACGCGCGCGCAGGATCGGGCAGTCGGTCTCGCAGGGCCGCTTGCCGTCAGCGCCGACGGGGCGCAGGACGTCGCCGCAGAAGCGGCCGACCAGCTCGCCGGGCTCCCGGCCGAGCATCCGCGCGGTCTGCGGATTGGCGTAACGGATCGTGCGCGAGGCGTCGACCGCGAACACGCCTTCGACCACGCCCGTGAGCACCGCCTGCGCCTCGGCCTCGCGCCTGCGCAGCTCGGTCGTGAGCTCGATCAGGTTGCCACGCATCCTCTCCATGGTCCGGGCGAGCGACTGGGTCTCGGCGCTGCCGCTGACCGGAATCGACGCCGAGAAATCGCCCTGCCCGAGACGCACGGCCGAACGGGTGAT
>JBQGDL010000072.1:0-1921 GCA_052039045.1 Steroidobacteraceae bacterium | reverse complement strand
ACCGGCAAGGGGTTTCGTCCGCGCGTGGTGCGGCTCGGCCGCTGGCGCTATCCCGTCGCCGCCCTGATCGCGCTCATCCCGTTCGTGGTCGTCGTGATACCGCTCGCGACCATGATCTGGGCGGCGCTGCTGCCGTTCTATCAGCCGTTCAGCGCCGCCGCGCTTCCGAAGCTCGCTCTCGCCAATTTCGTCCAGGTGCTGCATTCGGCGACGTTCCGGGAATCGATCGGCAACAGCTTGCTGCTGGGCGCGGCGACTGCGACGGCGGTGACGGCGCTCAGCGCCGTCGCCGGCTGGTGCGTGGCGCGGCGCGTGCCCGGCAGCCGGACGATCGACAGCCTCGCCGCCTTGCCGCTGGTGTTTCCGGCGATCGTGCTCGGCCTCGCCTTCCTCGAGATCTTCGTCCATGCCGGCCCGCTGCTCTACGGCAGCCTGCTCTCGCTCGTGCTGGTCTCGACGGTCGCCTATGTGCCGTACGGGCTGCGCTACGCGCAGCTCGGCGTCATCCAGATTCATCCCGAGCTGGAGGAGGCCGCCGGCATCGCCGGCGCCGGCTACGGCGGGACGTTCGTCAAGGTCGTGCTGCCGCTGCTGATGCCGGCGCTGATCTCGTGCTGGCTGTTCGTGTTCCTGCTGGCGGTACGGGCGATGGCGATGGTCCTGCTGCTCGCGGGCCCGCAGTCGCAGGTCGTGGCGGTCGCGCTGTTCGACCTCTGGAACAACGGGCAGGTGGGGGAGCTGGCGGCGCTGGGCTGCCTGTGGACCGCCGTCATGACGGTCTTCAGCGTCGCGTTCTTCGTTCTGGCGCGCCGTTATCAATTGCCGATCGGATAGGGACGTGCTGCAGGTCAGGGACTTGACCAAGACCTACCTCGTCGGCGACCGCGGTGCCGGCGGCGGCATCCGCGCGGTGAGCTTCGACGTGGGCGAAGGCGAGTTCTACACGCTGCTCGGCCCGTCCGGCTGCGGCAAGACCACGACGCTGCGCTCGGTCGCCGGATTGGAGGAGCCGAGCCGCGGCCGCATCGCCATCGACGGGCGCGCCGTGTTCGACGCGTCCGCCGGCACATTCGTCCCGGCCAACCGTCGCAACATCGGCATGGTGTTCCAGTCCTACGCCGTGTGGCCGCACATGACGGTGTTCGACAATGTCGCGTTCCCGCTGCGGATGTCGCGGGTGCGGCGCTACATGGCATCGGAGATTGCCGCCCGCGTCAAACGCACGCTCGAAACGATGGAGCTTGCCGCCTTTGCGCAACGCTCGGCGGCGCAGCTCAGCGGCGGGCAGCAACAGCGGCTTTCGCTGGCGCGCGCGCTCGTGGCCGAGCCGCGCCTGCTGCTGCTGGACGAGCCGCTCAGCAATCTCGACGCTTTGTTGCGCGAGCAGATGCGCTCCGAGCTGCGCCGGCTGCAGAAGGAGGTGGGGGTCGCGGCGGTCTACGTCACGCACGACCAGTCCGAGGCGTTGGCGCTGTCCGACCGGGTCGCGGTCATGCGCGCCGGTGCCATCGTCCAGATCGGCACGCCCAAGCAGATCTACTACAGTCCCGCCGACCAATTCGTCGCGACCTTCATCGGCCGGAGCAATCTGCTGCAAGGGACACTCGCGCGCGACGCGTCGGCGAATTCGAGCGCGACGGTGGAGACCGTGGTGGGACCGGTCGAATGCCGGTTTCCGTCCGGCGCCGCGTCGGCGCATCCGATCGCGGTGCTCATCCGCCCCGAGCACATCGCGATCTCCGCCGACGACGGCGATGCGGGCGCCGCCTTGCGCGCCAACCAGTTCCGCGGGCGCGTTGCGAACGTGGTGTTTCTCGGCGAGATCACCGAATACCTCGTGCAGGTCAGCGAGCGGGCGCAGTTGATCGTCCGCGGTCCGGCCGCGGCATTTGCCGGCGGCGAAAGCGTAATCGTCGCCTTT
>JBQGDL010000071.1:0-9788 GCA_052039045.1 Steroidobacteraceae bacterium | reverse complement strand
CGCCTGGAGCTGGAGCGTGCTCTGCACGGCGACTCGCTGCCGGGACCGGAGTCGCTGACGGGAACGGTCGGCGCGGTCGCCCTCGACGCGCACGGTCACTTGGCCGCGGCAACCTCGACCGGCGGGTTGACGGGCAAGCGCTGGGGTCGGATCGGAGACTCACCGATCATCGGTGCCGGCACCTACGCGGCGGACGACGCCTGTGCCGTATCCGCCACCGGTCACGGCGAGTACTTCATCCGGCTCGCCGCTGCGCACGAGATCGCGGCGCTGATGCGCCACCGCGGGCTCGATGTGGTCGCCGCCGCCGACGCGGTCATGCGCCAGATCGGTGAGCTCGGCGGTTCCGGTGGCGTGATCGCGATCGCCCGCGACGGGGCGATCGCCATGCCGTTCAATTCAGACGGAATGCTGCGCGGCGCGAGGGACTCGCACGGGCGCTTCGAGATCGGCCTGTTGAGAGAGGGTGCCTGAGCGGTATCGGTCGGGTCGGGTCGATCTGGCTGCGGCACGGTCGCGCGGCTGCTTGACCCGCGTCAACCAGACCTCGTAGGGATCCCAGGCGCCGGTGGCAGACAGATCATGCGGCGCAAGCGAAGCCGCAGACTCGACCGCACCCGACTTCGACCGGTCAGCCACCTTGGCCCGAGCGTCTTCCCGCGACGCTGCCAGATCAAACTTCCTGTTCATTCCGTTTCCCTCGTCTTTTCAGTCTGCCTGCCGCGTGCGCTCGCGCATCCAGACGAGTCACCGAGGCTAGGGCTGACGCGTTACAGGCCGGTGACCGACCGGCAACGCATCAACCGGCGAAGTATCGCGCAAGATACTGGTCGAAATCCAAACGATCTTCCTTCTCGAGCCGCGCCTGCTCGGCGAGGGAGGACTCCGCCTGGGACGCGAACTCAGCCTGTCGGGCTTCATTGGGGGAATACAGTTCCAGCAGATACGCCTTGTGTTGCGCGGACATTCGCAAGGCAAATTTGAAAAACGACTCGCCCGTCGTCTGCAGCTCCTGCAGCGTTCGCGCCGCGGGCGTGCGCGCGAGGTCGCGCACCTTGGTTTCCTGCACCTCGAGCGCGGTCGCGTACGGTCGATCGGGGTCTCCGGCATCGAGCAGTTCGCAAACCCCGCGCATCGAGTCGATGATCTCGAGCGCCCAGTCCGCGAGCTTGAGCTCACGGCCGTCGCGCCGCAGAGCAAGCCCCGGCTCGCGGCCGCGGCGGGCCACGAGCGCGTGGTTGCCGTCGAGCTCGGCCTGCTCCGCGGGTTCGATCGCCGGGCTTGCGCGCAGCACGCAGAACGCGGCGAAGGCCTCCAGGAATCTGAGCTTGAGCTGGTTGACGCCCACGGGATCGAACGCGCTGACGTCGAGAGAACGCATCTCGACGTACTGCACGCCGGCGCGTTGCAGCGCACGCGTGGGCCGCTCGCCTGAACGCGCGACCCGCTTCGGGCGGATGAAGCTGTAGTACTCGTTCTCGATCTGCAGCCAGTTGGCATTGAGCTGGCGGTACTCTCCGTCCACCTTGATGCCGATCTGCTCGTAGTCCGGATGCGGCGTGCTGATCGCGTGGCTCAGGTCGCGCACGTAGTGTTCGAGGCTGTTGACCGAGACGCTGAGGCCCGCCTGATTCTTGTTGCGGTAGCCGAGATCGCTCATGCGCAGCGATGTTGCGTACGGCGCATAGAGCGTGCCGGGCAGCAGCGGCTGCAGACCTTGCGCGCGGCGCCCGCCCAGGAAGGATTCGCAGATCGCGGGAGAATTGCCGAACAGGTACAGCACGATCCAGCCGTGGCGGCGGTAATTGCGCAGCAGCGCGAAGTAGGCGTCGGAGCGGAAGCTCTGATCGGAGCTGTGGCTCTCGCACAGCTCCGCCAGGGCCGGCCAGAAATCCTCGGGGAAGGAGTAGTTGAAGTGCACGCCGGAGATCGCCTGCATCACGCGGCCGTAGCGGTAGGCGAGACCGACCCGGTAGACGTGTTTCATCCGCCCCACGTTGGAGGTGCCGTAGCGCGCGATCGGTATGCTTTCGTCGCCTTTCACCGCGCAGGGCATGCTGGTGGCCCAGAGCAGCTCGTCGCCGATGTGCCGGTACACGAACTGGTGAAGGTCGCAGAGGTACTGAACCAGCTCCCAGGTCTGGTGGAAGGGCGGCGTGACGAGCTCGATCAGCGCCTCGGAGTAATCGGTGGTGATGTTCTCGTTGGTGAGCGCCGAGCCGAGCGCCGGCGGATGCGGTCGCTGGCTGATCTGGCCATCGGGCCCGACCCGCAGGGACTCTTTTTCGACGCCCTTGAGCCCTCCCTGGAGCACGTGAGCGGCCCGCGCATTGGTGAGCCCGGACAGGCGACGTTCGTATTCGCGATCGATCGTCATCGGTGCTGCGCGGGAGACTGGTGGACGCCTTCGGGAAGCGTTCGCTGTTTGTGGCGGCGGTAGGGTAGCAGGAAGGGAAACCGGCCGGCGCCCGTCGACCTTCTTTACGGTTTCGCCGCAGCGGTCGGCCGCGCTTCCGCCACGCCGAACATAATCAGTAGCTTATGTTCATGGCACGAATCCTGCTGGAGTAGTCGCCAGAAGAGGGGTGTGCCGCGGGGCATGCCCTTCACCGTTTTGTGGAGCAGCGACATGCGTAAATATTTCAAGACTTTCCTCGCCCTTGCGGGGCTCGGAACCCTCGCGACGTGGTCTCTCGGCGCCAACGCCGCGATGCTGACCTGCGGCAATTTCCAGCTCGGAGATGCGGTTCAGTGCGAGCTCGGTGACGACAACAACGACCCCTATCCGTTCGATCTCGAGGCGTTCGGTGAGAGCTGGACCGCCATCGACAAGGACGAGGCGGCCGACGTCGTCGACGGCAACGACCCCGACACCGGGGAGCTCGAGTCGCTGTTCAACTGGAGCGCCGGGCCGAACGAGGATCCGAACGACGTTCGCTCTGGCGAGTGGTTCGTCGACGAGTCGCTGTGGAGCACCTACGACCGTCTGGTGATCGTGTTGAAGGCGGGTCCGACGTTCTCCACTTTCGAGCTGGAATTCGGCGACCTCAGCGGCGACTGGATCAGCGAGCAGGGCCTTTCGCACGCGAGCCTGTACGGCATCATCGGCGACGGCACCGTCCCCGAGCCGGGGACGCTCGGCCTGCTGGGACTCGGGCTGCTGGGGCTTGGGATGGCACGCCGACGCGCTCACTGACCTTCGGCCCCACCCCCCGGCGCACGTCAACGCCCCGCACCCGCGGGGCGTTTTCGTTTGTGGGGTGCGTCCGCAAGCGGCGCGAGGGTGTGCGTCTCGGTGAGCTATGCTCTGTGTATGAAACGGCTGTTGCCGTGGCTGCTTTTCCCACTGCTCGCAACGCAGGCCGCCCGCGCCGAGGACTCCTTGCGCTGCGGCTCGCGCCTCGCGAGCACCGGCGACTCGAAGTATCGGGTACTGCAGATCTGCGGCGAGCCCGTGACCGTCAGCGTCGAAGGTCACATGCAGCAGGCGCGGCTCTGGTACACCGGGGCCAGGTACTACTACCTCGATCCGCCCTTTGCATATGTGCCGATCGAGGTGTGGACTTACAACTTCGGCCCCAACAAGCTCCTGCGCCGGCTGCGCTTCGAGGGCGACGAGCTGGTGGAAATCAGAGCCGACGGCTATGGGTTTTGAGCGCGCGTACGCGAGCCGCTGCGGCGCCGTAGCTGGCGTGCTGCTGCTCGCCGCGCTACCGGCCGCCGCGGACTCGATGCGCTGCGGCAGCAAGCTGATCGCCGAGGAGGACTCGATCGAAAAGGTGCTGTTCTATTGCGGCGAACCGGTGAGCAAGGAGCGCTATTGGATCGTCCGCCAGCCGCGCTACAACATCGGCAGCAACGAATACGTGTTCCCCGGCGAAGAGGACGTCCCCGTCGATCTCTGGACGTACGATTTCGGCCCCAACAAGCTCATGCGGCGGCTGCGCTTCGTCGCCGGAGTGCTCGAGAGCATCGAGACGCTGGGCTACGGTACCGGCGGGGGCGGCTGACGCACGCCTTTCGCCTCGAGCCACCGCCGCACGTGCGCTTCGAGCACTGGCAGCGGCAGGGACCCGCTGGCCAGCACCTGCGTGTGGAACTCGCGAACGTCGAAGCGGGAGCCCAGCGCGCGCTCGGCCTCGTCGCGCAGGGCACGGATGCGGATCTCGCCCACCTTGTAGGCGAGCGCCTGCCCGGGCCGCGCGATGTAGCGCTCCACCTCGGCGATGATGTCGGCTCGCCCGATCGCGGTGTTGGCGCGCATGTAGTCGATCGCCTTTTCGCGGGTCCACCCCTGCGAATGCAGCCCGCTGTCGACGACCAGCCGCACCGCGCGCCAGATCTCGGTCATGAGGGCGCCGAGCTCGCTGTACGGGTCGCTGTAGAGACCGAGATCGCGCCCGAGCGACTCGGCGTAAAGCCCCCAGCCCTCGTCGTAGGCGGTGAACCCTGCGTGGCGCCGGAAGCGCGGCAGATCGCCCATCTCCTGCGCGAGCGACACCTGGAAGTGGTGCCCCGGCACGGCTTCGTGCAGATAGATGGCCGGCATGAAGTAAGTTGGTCGCGACGGCAGGTCCCACGTGTTGACGTAGAACACGCCCGGCCGCCGCCCGTCCGGGCTGCCAGGCCGATAGGACGCCGAGGCGGCCGACTTCTGGCGCCACGGCTCGACCGGCCGGATCTCGAAGTCCGCTTTGGGCGCGATCCCGAACTGCTGCGGCAGCGCTGCCGCAACGCGGGCCTTGAGGTCGCGGTAACCGGCCAGGAGCGCCTCGGCGTCGCTCGCCACGAAGCGCGGATCGGCGCGCAGCGCATCGAAGAAGCTGCGCAGGTCGCCCGCATGGCCGAGCCGGGATTTTATGGCCTCGAGCGCCGTACGCAGGCGCGCAACCTCCGCGAGACCGAGCTCGTGCACCTGCTGCGGCGTCAGCGAGGTCGTCGTCTGCTGCCGCACGCAGAACGCATACCAGGCGGCGCCGTTCGGCAGCTCCGTGAGACCGACGCTGGGCCGCGTCGCCGGAAGATAGTCGTTGGCGAGATAGTCGCGCAGCCGACGGATGGCCGGCAGCGCTTGCGCGTCGAGCTTGCCGTCCCAGGCCTCGATGATCCCTTGCCGCTCCGCGGTCGAGAGCCCGGCGGGGAGATTCAGGATCGGGCGTCGCAGGAGGCTTTTCTTCGGGTCGTCGGTCGCCAGCTCGGCGAGCTGTGGAATCGTCCGCTCGATCACGATGCGCGGCTGCACGATCCCCTTTGCGGCGCCCGATCGCATGTTGTTGATCGCCTGTTCGACCCAGACCACGAAGCCGTCCATGCGCGACAGGAAATTGTCGTAGTCCCCGGCGGTGGCGAAGGGGTGCACGCCGCCGCCTGCGCCCATTACCGCGAATTGCGTCGGCCGGTTGAATAGCTGGTCGATGGGCAGAAGCTCGGACGGATAGCGGTAGCTCTCGATCGCGATCTCGCGTCCGTACCGGAAGGTGTCGTAGGTCATGCGATCGCCGGCGTCGAGCCGGGCCGGATCGACCTCGTGCAGGTCCTCGAGCGAGTCCTGCTCGTTCGCCAGCGAGTCCGCGAGCCAGGTCGGACTCAGGTAATCGCCGAAGCGCGCGTCGTAGCGGTGATCGCCCTGCTCGGACGCCTCCAACGGATTGAGCGCGAGCCAGCGCTCGTACCAGGCATCGACGATCGCAGCGAGGCGCTGTGCGTCGCGACTGGCCGCCGCCGGCGCCGCGGGAACGCCGCCCACGGTATCCGCGCCTTCGCCGCACCCGCCCGCCGCGCTCGCAAAGAGCGCCGCGATCAGCAGCAGGCCTCGGCGGGCGGCTCTCATGCACTCAGCGGCGCGACTCGATCCAGCGATCGATCTTGCGCTCGAGGACCTCCATCGGCACCGCGCCGTCGCTCAGGACCTCGCGGTGAAAATCGCGGATGTCGAAGCGCGGGCCGAGCTCACCTTCCGCCTTGCGACGCAAGGCCTGGATGCGCAGGTCACCGACTTTGTAACCGAGTGCCTGACCCGGCCAGGCGATGTAGCGCTCGACTTCGGATTCGACGTCCGACGCCGCGAGCGTCGAATTTGCCAGCATGTAATCGATCGCCTGCTCGCGGGTCCAGCCCTTGGAATGCAGGCCCGTATCCACCACCAGGCGCATCGCCCGCAGCTGCTCGTCGTTGAGACGGCCGAACCACTGGTAAGGATCGCTGAACAGACCGAGCTCGGGGCCGAGGAACTCGGCGTACAGCGCCCAGCCCTCGACGAACGCGGTGTAATCGCCGCCGAAGCGGCGGAACCGCGGCAGCCCGGTCAGCTCCTGCTGGATCGATACCTGGAAGTGGTGACCCGGCGAGGCCTCGTGCAGCGAAAGCGTCTCCATGCCGAAGCGCGGCTGCGACCGCAGGTTGTAGGTATTGACGTAGAAGATGCCCGGGCGCGATCCGTCGGCCGAAGCCTGCTGGTAGTACGCGCCGGCCGCGGACTTGGCGCGATACGGCTCCACTTCGCGCACCTCGTAATCCGCCTTGGGGAACACCGAGAACAGCCGCGGCAGCTGCGCATCGATGCGTTTCTTGATGTCGAGGTAGCCCGCCACGAGGTCCGCACCGCGCGTGAAGTAGAAGCCGGGCTCGTCACGCAGATACGTGAAGAACGCCTGCCGGTCCCCCTGGAAGGCGACACGCTGCCGCACCTTGTCCATCTCGCTGAGGATCCGGGCCACTTCGCTCAGGCCGAGGTCGTGGATCTCCGCGGGCGTCATCGACGTGGTGGTGTGCTCGGCGACGAAGAAAGCGTACCAGGCTTCGCCGTCGGGCAGCGCGGTCCAGGCAACGGTCGTGCGCGTGCGCGGCAGGTATTCGTCGTGAACGAAGGAACGCAGCCGGCGGTACGCGGGGACGAGCTCGTCGCGGATCGCGGTCGTGTAGGCCGTGGTGAGCCGCTCCCGGTCAGCCGCGGCAAAATCCGCCGGCAAGTTCCTGATCGGACCGTAGTACTCGCTCTGCGTCGGATCGTCGACGATCATCGCGTCGAGCTGGGGCAGGACTTTTTCCATCACCGGGCGCGGCTGCACGACGCCCTTCCCCATCCCTTCGCGCATGTTGGCGATCGCCTGGTCCATCCACACGACCATGCCGTCCAGGCGCGCGAGCCATTCGTCGTAGTCCTCGACCGTCGCGAATGGCTGCGCGTTGGTACCCGAGCCGAACGAAGGCATCACTGTCAGCAGGCCGCCGGTCTGGTCGATCGGCAGCAGGTAATCCGGGAAGCGCTCCGCGGCGAGCGCGCGCTCGCGCTCCCGCAGGAAGATCTCGAGGGAGATCCGGTCGGCGTTGCTCAGCGCATCGGCATCGATCTGGCGCGCCGCCGCGAGGTAGCGCTCGTTCAATTCGTGCTGCCGCGCGCGCTCCTCGGGCCCGATGTCGTTCGGCAGACGGTCGTCGTAGCGGTGGTCGCCGATGTACGTGGCGAGGATGGGATCGAGGACCAGCAGCTCCTCGAAATACCGATCGACGAGCGCGTTGAGCTCGGCGCCGGCATCGGGCGCCTGGCGCTGCGCCGCGCGCGCGGCACCGCCGGATTCGGGCTCGGCCGTCGGCCCGGCAGCGCAGGCGGCGGCGAGTGCGGCGAACGCGGTGATGGCGGCGATGCGTGTCGACATGCGGGATCCGCTCGAAATCGGAAGGGCGCCGAGTATAGCCGGCAGCCGACGGCCACAACGGGCGGCCGCGGCCCGCCGCGCCGGAAAAATGGCTCGGAGCCATTTATCTGCGCGCGCCCGCCGAGCGCCGCTCGGAAGATTGGCTCTCGGAAAATTGGCTCCGAGCCATTTATCTCAACGCTCGAGGATCGCAGTCACTCCCATGCCGCCGGCCGTGCAGATCGAAATCAGCCCGCGTCCGTGACCGCGCTGGGCGAGCTGCTTGGCGAGCGTAGCGACGATTCGCGCGCCGGTGGCCGCGAACGGATGGCCCACCGCGAGGCTGCTGCCGTTGACGTTGAGGCGGGCGCGGTCGATGACGCCGAACGGACCGTCGAGCCCGAGCCGCTGGCGTCCGAACTCGGGCGATTCCCAGGCCTTGAGCGTACAGAGCACCTGCGCCGCGAAGGCCTCGTGGATCTCGTAGAAGTCGAAGTCGGCGAGCGTCAGGTGCGCGTCGGCGAGCATGCGTGGCACGCCGTAGGCGGGTGCCATCAGCAGGCCCTCGCCGTGGACGAAGTCGACGGCTGCGACCTTGCCGTAGGTGAGCCATGCGAGCACCGGCAGGCCGCGGGACCGGGCCCACTCCTCGCTCGCGAGCAGCACCGCGGCGGCGCCGTCGGTCATCGGCGTCGAATTGCCGGCCGTGAGCGTGCCGTTGCCCTGCGTCGGAAATGCAGGCTTGAGCCTGGCGAGCTTCTCGAGCGAACTGTCGCGACGCAGATTGTTGTCGACCGCGAGACCCTGGAAGGGCACGATCAGGTCGGAGAAGAACCCCGAGTCGTAGCCTGCTGCCGCGCGGACGTGGCTCTCAAGTGCGAATGCGTCCTGCGCTTCGCGCGAGATCTGCCAGGTGCGGGCCATGAGCTCCGTGCTCTGCCCCATCGACAGCCCCGTCCGAGCCTCGACGACGGCAGGCAGCGCCGGGCGCAGAGACCCAAGACGCAGGCCGAGCCACGGCCGCAGTCGCTCGCCCACGGTTCGGCCGCGCGCGCTCCTGAGCAGGATCCGCCGCAGGCCCTCGCTCACGCCGACCGGCACGTCGCTCGCCGTGTCGACTCCGCCGGCGATGCCGCTCTCGATCTGGCCCAGCGCGATCTTCATGCCGATCACGATCGCGGCCTCGAGGCTCGTGCCGCAGGCGCGCTGCAGATCCATGCCGGGGGTCTCGGCCGAAAGCCCGCTCGACAGCACGCATTCGCGAACCAGGTTGTAGTCTCGGGGGTGCTTGAGCACCGCGCCGGCGGCGACATCGCCCAGCCGTTCGCCGGCCAGCGCGAACCGGTCCACGAGCGCACGCAGCGTCGCCACCAGCATGTCCTGGTTGCTGCATTCGGCGTAGGCGCCCATCGAGCGCGCAAACGGAATCCGGATACCGGCGACGATCCCGACCCGCCTGACCTGAGACCCGACCAGCATGACCTGCTCCCCCGGGGGAAATTCTCCATTTCGCAGTGTACGACGCGACACCGGCTCATCCAGCAGCGAGCGAAATGGAGAATGCCGCCGGTTTCTCTCTGATACCGTGCAGCGCTCGGACCCGGCCAGGGGCGCGGCATGTCGGATTTCAACTCGGTGGTCGGCGCAGTCAACGACTTCGTCTGGGCGGACTGGACGCTCTACGTCCTGCTCCTCACCGGCCTCGCATTCACGATATGGAGCCGCTTCAGTCAGATCCGCGCGCTCACGCATGGCACCGAGCTGCTGCTCGGCCGCTACGACGACCGCACCGGACCCGGAGTGCTGCGTCACTTTCAGACGCTGTCGGCGGCGCTCTCCGGTACGGTCGGCCTCGGCAACATCGGCGGTGTGGCGATTGCCGTGGCGCTTGGCGGGCCGGGGGCGGTGTTCTGGCTGTGGGTGGTCGGCCTGATCGGCATGGCGCTCAAGTTCACCGAGGTCACGTTGTCGATGCTCCATCGCAACGTCGGCGATCCGGCCAATCCTCATGGCGGACCGATGTGGGTGGCGCGCAAGGGTTTCGCAGGCTGGGGACCCGGTTGGGAAGCGCTCGGCCGCATCCTCGCGGTGCTGTTCTGCATCACCCTGATCCTCGCGACGATCACCGGCATCAGCTTCTTCCAGATGTGGAAC
>JBQGDL010000070.1:0-20620 GCA_052039045.1 Steroidobacteraceae bacterium | reverse complement strand
TCAGCCAGACCTCGATCGCGCGCTGCGCGACGCGGAAGCGGGCATCGCGGACGGGATGCGTCGCACGATTGCGGTCCTGGCCGTGCGCGAAGGCATCGCGATCGAGGTGCGTGAGCAGATGCCTAAAGGCGCGGCGGCGTTTGCCCGATGGCGCAAGCGCGAGATCGTGATCCCCCCCGTGCGTGACGCCAAAACCTTCGCGATCGCGCTGCATGAGATCGGCCACATTCTCGCAGGTGAATGCACCGGCAAGGAACCCCATCGGCCCGATCGCTCTGTCCGTGAGTGGCACCATTGCCTCGCGTGCGAGCGCGAGGCATGGCAGCGGGCGATGGCGCTCGCGACGTTCAGTCGCGGCATGCACGCCGAGTTGCGGCGCGGGCTCCGATCGTACCGGCGGAGTACGCCGGCATCGGACGCGGAGATC
The DNA here is from genome assembly GCA_052039045.1 of Steroidobacteraceae bacterium. Taxonomy (GTDB): domain Bacteria; phylum Pseudomonadota; class Gammaproteobacteria; order Steroidobacterales; family Steroidobacteraceae; genus DATJKD01. The sequence continues at coordinate 20,193 of JBQGDL010000070.1, read as the reverse complement.
GAACGGCTCGATCAAGTCGCGGGCACGGTCTCATGGGCCGAACACGTCACGAAGCGGCGTACATTCGCGGAAATGGAATCGTGGGTATCCGCTCAAAAATCCGACCTGGAAAGGCGTAAACACAATGACACTCGAACGAGCTACTGAAGACCGAGGACATGGCGTCGCGCGGACCGCGGCGGCGGTGAAGCGGGCGCTCGGGCTGAAACCGCCCTGCGCTAAATGCCGACGAGCCACAGCAACTCGCGTCGTGGGCATGGCGGGCGACGCCACACCGCGGGCGCTGTGTCGGACGTGCGCGGAGGACGAAGAACTCGATCGGCGGGCGGCGCGCAATCGTGAGGCGCGTGGGGCGATGCGAGGACGACGGTAGCAAGCAAACATCTGAACACACTTCAAAAGGAAATCTGAAAAATGGCAACAGAATCAAGGGTCGTCCGGCATCCGGATGGCTCCGCGACGGTATATGGATCCTTTGGCGAGATCCGAAGGCTTCCGTCGAAGCCGGAAGATCCGTCCCGCTGGCACCCGCCTATGCTCAGCGATCGCGACCTATGTTCGCGATACGGCGTGACGCTCGAAGACCTGTTGGGCCCATGGCACAATCACGGCTTTCCGGGTCACATCCGGAAGGTTTTCAGGACGACGTTCGGCAATTGGCGCGGGCGCTACACATATGAGTGGCGCCCCGAAGACGTCCAGAAGTTCGAACACGGGATCCGCGCGATCGCGGAGAAGATTCCCCCAAAGTAAACGAGGTCGTCCCCGGCCGCCGGGTAGGATTTTGGCGGCGCCTGTCCGGCGGTTTTGGGTTGAAGTCGCGGGCGCCGCGTTTTTCGAGAAATGAAAATGAATGGAACACAGGACGTCCCGTTGGTGTGCGTGCAGTGCGGCGGCGTTTTCACGTTCGAGGTTGGCGAGCAGCAGTTTTACCAGCAGCATGGATTCCTCGATCGCGACGGTCGAATCAAACCGCCCCGACGTTGCGGCCCGTGCAGGGCCGCGTATCGCACGACGAAGCTACACGTGTGGGGCCGCGATGGCTCGCGATGACCGTCGCATACGATGCCGCGATTGCGGCCGGCTGTTTTTGTTCAGCATCGGAGAGCGCGCAGCCTTCGCGTCGCGCGGCTTCACTGATCCGATCCGGTGCCATCCGTGCCGGGCGATCGCGCGAGAATTTCGCGCCCACGTGTACCCCGCGACACACAAGCGGGTGACGCAATGAGCGCGATTGTCTGCTTCAAGCGCTGCGAGCGGGTCATCCTCGGCGCCGATCGATTGCTGCAATTCGCGGAGAACGGCCGCAGTTGGACGGATGAGACGCGAAAGATCCGATCGTGCGGCTGCTGGTGGTACTCAGCCTGCGGCTTCGTGTCACGTCCTGGCGAGACGCGCCACGTTTTCCAGCGTGTCGAGGGCGCGATCCGTCCGCACACCACGCTGCACGATGCGATGACGGCTCTCTATGACGCGCTCGCGGATCCGGTCCTGGCCGCATTCAAACACCTACACGATACGCGACTCGACGCGATGCAGCTCGACATCATCGTCGCAGGCCGGCGTGAGCCTGACGGGCCGATGGCTGTGGGCCAGTACCTTGCGGAACCTCTGGCCGATCCGCCGTACGTGACCGTCCAGGCTGCCGGCACGGTCGACGACGTGAGCCACAGCGCGTCGATTGCAGCGGGACCGGCGGTCGATCTGATGGCGACGCACCCGCGCCCGGCGTGGCTCGAGACCGGAGACGCGGCAAGCGGTGCGGCGGCTGATCGAGATGCAGCAAGCGGCGACGCCGGATCTGGTCCGCGGACTAGACATTCTAGAACTCACGCCCACCGGATCGCGGTGGGTGACAAACTAAGTGGAGACGGATTTCATGAATATCAAGGAAACATTGGCCGCGCTTGTCTTGGGAAACATCACGGCGACGAGTGGAAACGTTATCGGCGCGATCGGTGCGGGCTCGATCACCGGCACGCATATCGCTGCCACGACGATCACCGCGTCGAATATCGCGGCGAGCACGATCACCGGGAGCAAGATCGCGGCGAGCACGATCACGGCCGACCATTTGGACGTGACGACGCTCTCCGCGATATCAGCGGACCTCGGGACCGTCACGGCGGGCACAATCAACGGCGCGGTTGGGTACTTCGGCACCGGCGAAGAAGTCACATTAAACGCTAGTGGCATCACGATCGCGGCCGGGGACGGCAGCAGTAACAAGGTGAAATGGTCTGGCGTCGGAGATATCTGGGGAACCGGCGGCTTCCTATATTTCAACGCTCCGATTGCCTGCAACAGCACGATTCAAAGCACCGGCGGGGCTGGCACGGTGGTTCGGGGCTACGACGTCGAAGCCCTGAACCTGCTCATCTGTGAGGGCACGCCGACCGGCTCCGGAACGGCCGTGGTCTGGGACGGCGCAGACGGCGGGTTCAAACGCGATTCATCTAGCCTTCGGTATAAAGAGCACGTTGAAGCATGGCCGCCGAAAATCGCATCCTGAACGCGCAACCGATCACCTTTTGCTACAAGGGCCAGTCGCAACGGCGACTCGGCTTCAGCGCAGAGCAGCTCGCGGAAATCGATCCGCTGCTCGTGAACTTAGACCGCGAGGGCCGGCCAGACTCAATCAGTCATCCGGCGATGTTCGCCTATATCGTGGCGATGCTTCAGAACCTGGATCAGCGGCTGCGGGCACTCGAAGCGCGCGACGACGTGACGGGCTAGTCAGCCGCAAACTAGTTTGCGTGCGAGTAAACAGGCTGAATCCTGTTGACGGCTGATGCTGACGAGGCGCAAGATAGGCGGGAATGCGGCGGTGGTGGTGACACCGCTCGCATCCCCTAAGGCGTCGAGCAGACGTAACCTGCCGGTCGCCCTGCCTTTTATTATCCACCAGACAGAACGCCCGGCCATTCCTGCCGCATTGCGGCGGGAGGCGTTTATGGCTCGTGCCACTCAGCGGATCACACAAGCCCAGCGTCGAGTGCTGGCGAATCGGCACAGCGATGCCGATCTCGCACTGGCGCTCGGCATTTCTGGGCGTCTCGGCGAACTCGCCAATTATTGGGGCCGACACCTTGTGAGATTGGATGTCTCGCGGGGGAAGGGGGCGCAGGCGTACATGCGCGCCTATCAAACGATCGTCAATGAACTGTACGAATCTTTCTATGGAGATGGCGTCAACGACGGTCAGATGGAAGTGCGGCGCTGCGCGCTCGCGCAGAAGTCCTTGACTCTCTCGAAAATCAATCCGCAGGTATCGGCGGTGATCGAGGGCATCATGGACCATTTCATTGGCGTGGGTTCCAAGTCCGGCGATGCGGCAGTGCCACCGCCGGTCACGCCAACAGCGGCTGCGGCGCGAACCAAACACGGACGCGTTCTGACGTTCCCGCATTCGGCCTAGCGAGCCGGGGCGGAACGGGTTAAAACCGGTGGGCGCCGGGCTGCGGCTGGCGCCCGAATTATCCCGAGGCGAAAAAAAATGAAGTCACAACAGCGGCGGCGCGTCCGCATCGAGCGGGGCATCTACCGCGATCGCTGGGGCTATTCCGTGATCGTGACGGCGCGGGGGATGCGTCGCGAGGAACGTTTTCCGGTCAACGTAGAACTCAAGACATTGAAGGACCGGCGCGACGAACTCCGGGTCACGCTCCGGCGGGTCGCGCCGGCTGCTGGCCGTGGCACGTTCGCGGCGGATGCCGAGCGGTACTTGCAGGCGGTTGCGGCGATGCCGACGATCGCGGAGCGGCGGAAGCATATCGAGTTGTGGAGCGCGGAATTCGGACAACGGGCGCGGCACTCGATCGAGACGCCGGAGATTGACGCCATCCTGAGTCGCTGGCTGAATGTCGGGCTCGCACCGTCCACCGTCCGCAACCGCCGGTCGGCGCTGCTGCACCTGTGGAACCGGCTCGACGGGACTGCGGCACCGAATCCCGTACGCGCCGCGCTGAAGCCGCAACTGCCGGAACCCGAGGCGCGGGCGCTGCCGTACCCGACGATCGCGAAGATCCTCGACGCGATGCCGGACGTGGGGCAGGGCATTCGCGGGAAGGCGCGCGACGACGCCAGTAAGACGAAAGCACGGCTGGCCGTGGTTGCCTACACGGGCCTGCCACATGCGCTCCTGAAGCGTCTAACGCCCGACTGTATCGACTGGCGCGCCGGGACCGTGACGGTCCCGCGCCGGCACAAGGGGAAGGGGGCGAAGTCTCGGAGGTTGCCGTTGACGGCTCGGGGACTCGCGGCGCTGCGCCGGTTCGCGGACCTAGAGTGCTGGGGGCCGTTCAGCAATTCGAGTATGATCAAAAGCTTCCACCGGGCCTGTGATACCGCGAAGGTTCCCAGGGTTCGGGTTTACGATCTGCGCCACTCGTTTGCCACGGAGCTCTACCGGCAGACGGGCGATCCGAAGGCAACCGCCGAAATGCTGATGCACGCGCCGTCGAGCCGGATGATGGACCGATACACCCTCGCGGGCGTCGAGGCGCGGTTGCAGCTCGCGACGAAAGCCTTCAACGCGGCCGTCCCGGCAGGCAAAATCGTGGCAGTACCACGTGGAAGTACTTCGGGCAAGCACAGCAAGACGGCGTGAAATGCTTAGCAATAAACAACTTACAGCGATCGCGCCCGTAGCTCAGCAGGATAGAGCATCGGTTTCCTAAACCGGGGGTCGCAGGTTCGAGACCTGCCGGGCGCGCCATTTGAGTCGAGAGTCGGGAGTCGAAAGTCAGAGTCGGAGTCAGAGTCGGAGTCAGAGTTAGACCAAGAGCCGGAATGAAAGCAACTGAACGTCACAAGCTGAAGGAGAACGAGTTCGCGCGGTCGGTCGCGCGTGCGCGCGAAGTGTTCGAGGAGCGCGGCCGCGACCTCGGACTGGTGCTGATCGCGATCGTCGCCACCCTCGCGGCGGTTGGAGGCTACACCTGGTGGCGGCAGGCGCGCGAGGCGAAGGCGACGGCGCTGCTGGCCGACGCGTTGGTCGTGCACGAGGCGCCGGTGGTCGCGCCTACCGAGCCGAAGCCGGGCAGCCCCATGCCGGTGCAGCAACCCGGCACCTACCGCACGGAGCAGGCCAAGCTGGAAGCCGCGCTGCCGAAGTTCATGCAGGCTGCCGACACGTATCCGTCGACCGAGGCAGGGATCGCGGCGCGGTTCCACGCCGCCGGCATCCTCGCCGAACTGGACCGACACGCCGAGGCGGAGCAGCGCTACCAGGAGGTCATCAACCGGGGGGGCCGTACGATCTACGCGCGTACCGCGCGGCTCGGCCTCGCCGAAGCACAGGTTGCCCAGGGCAAGCTTGATTCGGCGATCGCGATCTACCGGGATCTGACCACCGAAAGCAATCCGCAGCTGCCGGTTGACGGAGTGCTCATGCAGCTCGGCCGCGCGTACCTGAAGGCGGGGAAGAAGGAAGACGCCGCCCGGGCGTTCAACCGGGTCGTCGAGGAGTTTCCCGAGTCCGTGTACGTCGCCGACGCGCGCCGCGAGATGGAGGCGGCGAAGAAGGGCTGATTTCGCCGGGCGACGACCAGCGGATCCGCGCCGGGAGGTGAGGGCCGTGTGGATACCCTCTATCCACGCCTCCGCGTTCCTGGGAGTCTGAACCGCCGTCAGGCGGTCCTGGGTTCCGCTTCGCCCGACCAGCCCACGCGCGGCGTGATCGCCACGAGCGGCCGGCGCTCCTCCGGCTCGACCAGCATGCGGAGCGCGTATTCGGTGGGAGCGCCGGTCTCGGCGCTGCACTCGCCGACGCGGAAAATCGCGGAGAGGATGTTCGACTTCCGCAGGACCGCCGGCAGGTCCGGAGCGTTGCGCGCCTGGCGGTCGATCTGGAAATAAACCAGCCGGTAGAGCGGGATCGCGCTGGCCACGTTGCACTCGACCGAGACCCCGAGGTCGCTGATGTCGCGGGTCACGACGGGCGTCATGCGCGTGGAGCCCTTCGCGTCCTTCCAGACGATCTGCGCTGGGAGCGCCAGGCGCCGCCGTTCGGATTTCCGGCTCTCCGTTCTCGGCCCTCCGCTCTGCACCAGGCGTAGTCTCTGTTCCATCGCGTCCTCCGAAAGCAGTCGGGGGAGTGCTGTATCAAGGGCCAGGCCTGAACCTGGACGATCAGCCCACAATGGCGGCAATGCCCTAAGAACCTTCTGATACATGGAGTTGCGAGGATGGATGCGACCTGGGCAGTTACCGGTGTTGATTAGCTGGTATACAGATCGTCGATTGATTGAATACCTGGTATCCAGCTCGACGGCCTCTATGCGCCGACCGGCACCCCGAGTCGCTGCATTTTCAGGTACAAGCCGCGCCTCGTGAGCCCGAGCAGCCGCGCCGTCTCCGACACGTTTCCAGACGCGCGTTCGAGGGCCGACTGGATCATCTCGCGCTCCAGCTTCTCGATCGCGGAGGCCAGCGTGGTGCGGCGCGCCCGAGCCCGCGACGCTCCATCGGCGGCGAGCGCCGGCGGCGCCAGTGCCGGCGAGAGCAGGTCCGGCGCAATCAGGCCGCCGGGCGACGCCATCGCGACGGCGCGCTGCACCTCGTTGCGCAGCTGCCGCACGTTGCCCGGCCAGGGGAACGCATCGAACAGATCCAGCGTGTCCGCCCCGAGGCGGATGCCGGGTTTGCCTAGCCGCTCGCAGGCTTCGCGCAGGAAGAACGTGCTCAGATGCGGGATCTCCTCACGGCGATTGCGCAGCGGCGGCACGTGGATGCGGATGACGCTCAACCGGTAGTACAGATCCTCGCGGAACTTCCCGTCGGTGACGCGCTGCTCCAGGTCGGCATTGGTCGCCGCAACAACGCGGACATCGACACGCTGCGGGCGCGTGTCGCCGACCGGCAGGACCTCGCCCTGCTCGAGGAAGCGGAGCAACTTGGGCTGCACGTCGAGCGGGAGGTCGCCCACCTCGTCGAGGACCAGCGTGCCGCCCACCGCGGTGCGCAGCACCCCGGGCTGATCCGAGACGGCACCGGTGAAGCTGCCGCGGCGATGACCGAAGAGCTGGCTGTCGGCGAGCTCGCGGGTTGCGCTCGTGCAATTGTAGGGCAGGAACATGTTCGCCCGCCGCGGCGAGCCGGCGTGGATGGCGCGCGCGACAAGGTCCTTGCCCGTACCGCTCTCGCCGGTAATCAGCACCGTGAGGTCGTTGCCCTGCAAGCGCTGGATCTGATCGGCGACCCGCTGCATGGCGGGCCCCGCGCAGATGAGTCCGGGGAGCAGCGGTTCGAGTTGACGCTCGATCACGCCGGGCGCCGGCTCGGGCCGCTCGCGCGCGGAGCACAGATCGAAACCCTGGCGCAGCACCGCGCAGAGCGTCCGGAAGCGCTGCAGCGTCGGCGAAGAGAACGGCCGCGTCATCGAGACGACCGCGAAGCGGGGGCCGTCGGGATCGCGGCCGATCGGCTCGCTGATGAGCAGCGGCGCGGCGCGGGCGGTGCCGCTCCGGCCGGCAGCCAGGGCGAGCGCGCGGGCGGTGTCGAGATCGCTGCCCGCGTGCCCGAGCACGCGCACCTGGCCCGAAGAGGTCTGCACGTAGAGCACCGCCGTCTGCGCGTCGCAGGCCTCGAGCAGTGCCGTGGCGCCCTCGCGCGCGAGCAGCGCGGGCACCACCGAGGCATCCACGATCCGCCGCACGATGGCGTCGTCGCCGTCCATCTGCACGCCGACGAACCTGCCGCTGGCGGCGGTGGGGATGCCGTCGAGCGCCGCCCGGGCGTCGGCGAGGTCGGGGGCGGCGTTCAGCGACTCGAAGACCGCCGCAGCGCTGGTCAGGTAGCGCGTGGCGCGCGAGCGCGCACCCGCCGTCGCCGCGAGGCGGCCCAGCGCGAGGTAGCTCAGGCCCGCCTGGTAGCGCTCACCGAGCAGCTCGAACACGCTGACGCTCTGGCCGAAGTCGTGGTACGCCTCGGTGGCGTGGCCGAGCGCGCCCTGGACGCGGCCGCGCATGCGCAGGAACTCGCCCCAGGTGCTGGTCATCGCGCCGGGATGCAACCGACCGGCGACATGGTCGAGGCGCTCGCGGGCATCATCGGTGCGCTCGAGGGCGAGCAGCGCCTCGATGGCGGTGAGCTCCGCCTGCAGCGCGTACGCGCGCGGCACGTCCCCCGACTGCGCGACGTCGTTGGCCAGGCCCAGCGCCCGCGAGGGGTCGGCCCGGCGCAGGGCGAGCCGCGCTTCGAGCACACGGACCGACCACTGGTACCACCGGCTGGCGCGGGTCTCGCCGTAGGTCTCCCGTGCCTTCTGCAGCGAACGGCTGGCGGCCTCGTGCGCGCCGCGGATCAGGTGTATCTGTGCGAGCGTGTCGAACACCGCGCCGCTCGTCTCGCGCATGAACTGCAGCGGGCTGCGCACGTCCAGCGCGCGGTTGAGCGCCTCTTCGGCGCGCGCCAGGTTTCCCAGCCGGACGCAGATCTGCCCGAGAGAGGCGAGCGCCACGCCCAAGCCGTGCGGCGTCCCGGCCTGTTCCTGCAGCTCGACGCTGCGCTCGGCGAGCGACAGCGCCTGCTCGTGGCGATGCTGCATCAGCGCGACGTTGGCCTGGTTGCCGCAGACCGTGGCGAGCACGTCGGCCGCCTGCGCGATCATCGCCAGCCGCTCGGCTTGGCGCAGCGCGCCCATCGCCTCGTCCAGCCGGCCTTCCTGCGCCAGCGTGATCCCGGAGAGCGAGTGGACCATCGCCAGGTGCCGCCGATCGCCGGCGGCGTGCAGGGCCGACGCGGCCGTCGAGAGGTGCTCCCTGACGATTCCGGTGTCGCCGACCTGGCGATAGCACAGCCCGAGCTCGTAGTGCGCCAGGCCGATCGCCCGCGAGTCGTGCGCGCGCTCGGCCTGTCGGAGCGCCTTGGTGAGCAGGGCGATGCCCCGCGACGGCTCGCCGCGGGCAACGGCGAGGCGTCCGTGCATCCGCCAGAGGTCGGAGAGCCTGGCCGGATCGAGTCGATCACGCCCTTCGGGCAAGGCGCCGAGCGCCTCGGCCGCCTGACGGATGTCGTCCTGGAGCAGCCACGCCTCGGCCAGCGCGGCGCGGACCTGCGCTTCGTCGGTGCGGGCCAACCCCGGCCGCTTGAGGGCACGCGTCAGCAGCGAGGCTGCCTCCGCGCCGTGTCCCTGCTCGAGGGCCTGCATCGCGCGCTCGTACAGCTCGGCCATGACCGAGAGGAGTATACCTGGTATACAGATCGCTGACTAGATCAGATCGGGGGCGCGGAGGCGAAGCGGTAGGTGAGGATCTTGTAAATCAGCTTCGCACAGAGAAAGTTCGGCGCCATGATGCCGGGCAGCGGACTGAGCTCCACCACGTCGCAGCCGACCACCGTCTTCCGGCTGACGACCGCCCGAAGCAGCCCGAGGAGCTCGTACCACGACAGCCCCCCCGGTTCCGGCGTTCCCGTGGCCGGCATGATTGCGGGATCCAGGCCGTCGACGTCGATGGTGAGGTAGACCGTGTCGCTCAGCGTCGCGACCACGCGATCGATCCAGTCGGGATCGCACCGCATCGTCGCGTCGTAGAAGATCGTGGTGTTCAGCGCCGGGATTGCCCGCGCCTCTTCGGTGGACAGACTGCGGATCCCCACCTGCGTGACCGGCGCGTAGTCGAGCGTGCGGCGGATGGCGCAGGCGTGGTTGTGCGGCGTCCCCATGTAGCAGTCGCGCAGGTCGGCGTGGGCATCGACCTGCAGCACGCTGAGGCCGCGGTGCCGCGCCGCGGCGGCGGCGACGAGCGGCGGCGTGATCGAGTGCTCGCCGCCGAGCGCCACCAGGAACTTGCCCCGCGACAGCACTTCTTCGGCCACCCGCCGGATCTCGGCGATCACCGCCTCGAGCTCGCCGAACGGCAGCTCCATCTCCGGCAGCGTGAAGATGCCGACGCCATGGACATCCGCCCCGACCTCCTCGTCCCACAACTCCATGTGCGAGGAGGCGACGAGGATTTCGCGCGGGCCGTTGCGCGTGCCCGGCACGTACGACGTCGTGCGGTCGACCGGGATCGGGAGGATCACGACGGCGGAGTCGTCGAACGACCGCGCGTCGGGCAGCGTGCCGCCGAACGCGAGCGGCGCCATGTAGTCGTAGTTGAACGGGAGGCTCATCACCGTGCCTCGTACCGCGAGGCCGGGAACGGCCGGCCGTCAATGCCCATCACGGGCCCGGCGAGGTCGAACTGGAGACGGCGCCGCGATCCGAGCGCGTCACCAGCGCTGGTGGCGAGCGCGGAGACGAGCAGCGGCAGGGCGACGGTCGCGTCGGCGTGCACGGTGACCTGTTCGGCGTCGGTCGCGAGCTTGCCCCAGCTCTGGGCTTCCTCGAGCGTCGAGCCGGAGGCACCGCCGAAGTGCGGCACGTCCGTGACGATCTGCAGCGCGTAGCGGTGGCCGCCCACCCGGTCGTCGTAGAACTCCGCCTGGACGCTCGCCTGGTTGATGAAGTTCTTCGGCGTGCCGCCGCCCAGGACCACCGACGCCGTCCGCGGCCGCCGGATGACGATGTTGGCCGACTCGATGATGTCGCCGACGACGTCGATGACGCCGGCGGAGCCGTCACGGTGGCGCGCCTGGGAGACCCCCATGCCGATCGAAGAGTCGGCGATCGCCGGACAGAAGATCGGAACCGACGCGCGGTATGCGGCGGTGAGAATGCCGTCGCGGCCGGTCTCCTGCCAGAGGTGCTCGCCCAGCCGGTAGAGGAACTCCCGCGAGGTGTAGGGCCGCCGCTCCAGCGACAGCACGAAACCCGCGATCCACTCGTCGTTGTCGCAGAACTCCTCTTCGCTCGCGTAGGTGTCGTAGACGCGATCGATGCGCTCCTCCTGCAGCGCCGCGTCGTTCTCGCGCGGGGAGCCGACGTAGTGGCGCCGGCCGCGGGTCTCGTGCAGGTCGTGATACAGGTTGGCGCCGGTCGAGACCAGGCAGTCCACGTAGCGCTGTTCGATCAGGTGGGCGACGATCAGCCGCAGGCCACCGGCGCTCAGCGCGCCCGCCATGCCCAGGAAGATCGTGCAGTCGCTGCCGAGCATCTTCTCCCAGATCCGCCGCGCGGTCGCGAGCGAGCGGCCCTGGAAGGAGATGCGCTCCATGCGGGCGAGCACCTCGTCCGCCCCGAGGCCGGGCTCGACGGCGAACGGCTCGATCGGCACCCGCAGGAAGCGGGACTTCTTCGCCATTCCGCGGAGTATTCAACCACACAACGGCGCATTGCCGAACCGGAGAAACCACTGGCGGAGCGGCGACGTGCTGCCGCCGACGACAGAGAGCCTCAGAAAGCGCGGCCCACGCGGCCGAAGGCGACGACGCCGCGGCCGCGCGCCCCGTCGTGCCGCCAGGCCACGCCGCCGGTGACGGTCAGCGCGAGCGATGAGGCGAGGACGGTGTCGAAGGACAGCTCTGCGCCCGCGGAGCGATGCACGCTGCCGGCGCCGAAGCGCCGGTCCCACGCGTGTCCCGCGTCAACGAAGACCGCCCCGTGGACGCTGCGCAGGAAGACCGGCAGCGTGCCGAGGCCGCGCTGCACCCACCCGAGCGGAAACCGGTAATCGAGGTTGACCACCGCCGCGTGGTCGCCGATCAGCGCCGACTCCTCGAAGCCGCGCAGCAGGCCGACGGCACCCACGCCGAAGTCGAAGGCGCCGGATTGCCCGGGGCCGCCGGCGCTGAACGCCCGGCGCAGCCGAGCGTCGCCCCAGGCCGTCGCCCCCGCGAGGCGGGCGGCGATCACCCCGTGGCGGGGAACCGCCCGCGCGTAATGGCGCACGTCGGCGCCGAACGTGCCGGCGTCGGCATCGGCGCCGAGGACGCGGCGCGTCAGCTCGGACGTGACCGTCAACGACGATCCCTGCTCGGCGCTGATCGAGTACCCGTACGACTTCGCGCTGGAGAGTCGCCAGCCGAGACGGATCGCGCGGCGTTCGCGCTCGGAGCCGGTCACACCCTCGCACGACGCACACTGGAGCGTCTGGCGTGCCGCGAACAGCGAGGCCATCGCGGTGCTCGTCCATCGCACCCGCCGAACCGGAAACAGCGCGCCGGCGGTCGCCTCCCGCGACCGGACGTCGCTGACCCGGCCACTTTCCGTGTCCGTGGAGACGCTCGCAAAAACAGCCGGCCACCAGCGAGCGTAGACGTAGCTCGCATCAGCATCGGCCCGGCCTCCGTCGATGCTCCAGCCAAGCGATGCTGCGTAACTGTGCCGTCCCAGCGCATCACTCCCTCCCGTAGCCGCCCCGAGCAACACCTCGTCCCCGTCCGTCTCGACGAGCGGAACCCAGAACTTCGGCGAGAGCGTCGACCAGGGCCGGTACGGGGCGCGCCGGGCAGGGGGGACGCTGCCGGCGGGAATCTCGTTCAGGCGGGATTCGCCGATGCCAGCCGGACCCTCCGCAACCGGAAGCCAGGCAACGGCAGCCGTCGGGATGGAATAGAGGTCGTAGCCGTCCGCCGAGTAGCCCACGAACACAATCTCGGCGCCGTCCGGCGACACCGTCGGCGCGTGCGCGCCGACACCGGCGGCCGCGACACGCCGCAACGCCCCCGTGGCGACGTCGACGGCGTACAGCGTGAAGGGGCCACCGTCCCTGTCGGAGGAGAACAGGATCGTTCGCCCGTCGGGCAGCCACGCCGGTTGCGTGTGACGCGCCACCGCCGAAGAGGCGACTGTTCTGATCTCACGCGTCTCTACGTCGACGACGACAATCTCGGAAGGACCATGGCGGCGACGGCGTTCCGCGGCGATCAGGCGGCCGGTGGGCGACCATCGCGGCCAGCTGAACTCGGCGTCATCCTCAGCGACGAGCGTCCGCGGCTGCGCGACACGTCGCGCCGGCGGAAGCGCGAACGTGGCGAGCACCCGGCGGCCGGTCTCCTGCAGCGTGCACGCGATCGTCGTGCCGTCGGGGGAGACGTCGGGATCGGCCGCACGCGCGTGCCGCGTGAGGCGCCGCGTACCGCCGCCGCCGAGCGGCCACGCGTAGACGTCGGACTGTACGTCGACCTGGCTCACCACCTCGAGTTGATCGAACACGATCAGGCCGCGGCCTTCGGCGAGGCGGCTGCCACGGTAGCGAGACGCGAGTTCCCGCGGCTCGCCGTCTGCCGTCAGCTCCATCAGGGCAGGGAAGCCGTGCGGGTTGGAAATCGAGTAGAGTAGCCGACCGTCCCGCGTAAACAACGGCGAGGCAACGGTGAAGCCGTGCCTGGTCAGCCGGGTTCGTTCCGTACCGTCGGCCTGCCCTGGAGGATCGGCGGTGCGGCTGCGTGTCTCTTCCGCGAAATCCGCCCACAGCCGCCCGAGCGAACGCCCGTAGACACGGCGGAACGCCGGCGAGCCGAAGAAGGGCAGCCGCCGCGCCGTGTCCTCGGCAAGGCGCGACAGCGAGTCGCGCCCGTACCTCCGGGCCAGGAATTCGTGAAAATAGCCGCCGTACAGATATGGCGAGTGCCCCCCCGGCCAGTCGATCATGGCGCCGATCGCGCGGTCGAGCGAGGGAACGCGTCCCGACGCCGCGGCCTCTTCGAGGACCATCCGGAAGTCACCGGCGGGAATGCGGCCGCGCCCCGTCACGGCGCTCTCCTGGAAGGTGGCGAAACCCTCGATGTGCCAATCCGGCAGCGCCAAATTCGAGTAGAACAACGGCAGGCGGCCGAACACGTGGCGAAGGCTTCCCAGGAAGCCACCGGATTTCTCGAGGTGGACGACGTGGGTGTACTCGTGTGTGAAGACCATCCGCAACCAGTCGTCGGTGTTCCCGATGAACGAATACGACGGGGGCGGCGCCGCCGTGAGCTCGATCACGTTGTAGGGCACGATCGTCGCCCACCCGTTCGCCAGGTCCGACTGGTCGACGAGGATCAGATGGACGCGCCCGCGCGGCCGTCCGATCTCCGTGGCCAGCCGCTCCGCCACTTCCTCGGCAATCACGGCGAGGCGGCGGGCAAGCGCGTTCTCGCCCTGGTGAAAGTGCACGCGGAATCGCCCGGTGCTCAGCGTCTCGAACACGAACCGCGGGTCGTAGCGCGTGGCCTGCGCCGCTGCCGGCGTTGCGACGGCCGCCATCGCGAGCGCGACCGCCAGCGCCGCCACGCTGAGCCGCGCGAGGGCGCCCCGCATGCGGCAGGCGTTGTCAGTCGCCCGCGTCGCGCTTGAGCTCGGCGAGCAGTGCCAGCGCCTGCAGCGGCGTGACTTGGTTGACATCGATGTCGCGCAGGCGCCGGTGCACCGGGTCGTCGCCCGCCGGCGGCGCCTGGAACAAGCCCATCTGCCGCTGGCGGGTCCCGCCGGCGCCGCTCAGCGAGGGGCGGCCGCCCCGCGACAGCTCGTCGCGCTCGAGTCCGTCGAGGATCTCGCGCGCCCGCGACACGACCGCCGTCGGCAGGCCGGCGAGCCGCGCCACCTGGATGCCGTAGCTCCGGTCGGAGCGCCCCGGCACGACCTTGCGAAGGAACACGATGTCGTCCTTCCACTCGCGAACGACGACGTGGAAGTTGGCGACGCCGGTCACCGAGTCCGCGAGGTCCGTGAGCTCGTGATAGTGCGTGGCGAATATCGTCTTCGGGCGCGCGCGGCTGTTCGCGGCGAGGTACTCGGCGACGGCCCAGGCGAGGCTCAGCCCGTCGAACGTGGCCGTGCCGCGCCCGATCTCGTCCAGGATGACGAGGCTGCGCGAGGTCGCCGAGTGCAGGATGTTCGCCGTCTCCTGCATCTCCACCATGAAAGTCGACTGGCCTCGCGCGATGTTGTCCGAGGCGCCCACGCGGGCGAACAACCGATCCACCACCGGCAGCTTCGCGGTTCGCGCCGGCACGAACGAACCGGCCTGCGCCATGAGGCAGAGCAGGGCAGTCTGCCGGAGGTAGGTCGACTTGCCGCCCATGTTCGGCCCGGTCAGCACGATCAGCTGGTGGGTCGAGCCGTTGAGCGTGACGTCGTTGGGCACGAACGCCTCGGGCACGTGGCGCTCGACGACGGGGTGGCGAGCTTCGGAGGCGACCAGCTCGTCGCCGGCGTGCACCAGCGGCTTCGTGTAGTTGGCGACGGCGGCGACCTCGGCCAGGGCGGCGAGGACGTCGAGCGCCGCGAGCCCGCGCGCCGTGTCCTGCACGCGCGGCGCCTCGGCGGCGACGCGTGCCCGCAGCCGCTCGAAGATCTCGACCTCGCGCTCGATGATGCGCTCGTCGGCGCCGAGCACCTTCTCCTCGTACTCCTTCAGCGCCGGCGTGATGAAGCGCTCGCCGCCGGCAATGGTCTGCTTGCGGGAGTAGTCGGGCGGCACGGCGCCCAGGTTCGACTTCGAGACCTCGATGTAGTAGCCGAACACGCGGTTGTAGCGGATCTTCAGCGACGCGATGCCCGTTCGCGCCCGTTCGGCCTCCTCCATCTGAGCGATGCGCTGCCTGCCGGATCGGCTGATGGTCCTCAGCTCGTCGAGCTCCGCATCCACGCCGTCGCGGACGACCCCGCCTTCGCGCGCCAGCGCCGCCGGCTCCTCGACGAGGGTCCAATCCAGCTCGTCGCGCACGTCCTGCAGGTCGTCGAGCTCCGCCACCAGGCTCTGCACGAGCGGCGCCTGCAGAGGCTGCAGGAGCAGGCGCACACGGGCGACGACGACGATCGACTGGCGGAGGGCCACGAGGTCGCGCGGTCCGGCGGTGCCGAGTGCCGCGCGCGCCACGAGCCGTTCCATGTCGTGGACCGCCTTCAGCGTCTCGCGCACCTTCGCGCGCTCGGTGCTGCGGAAGGCGAACTCCTCGACGGCATCGAGCCGGTCCTGGATGCGTTCGAGCGCGACCAGCGGACGGAGCAGCCACGCGCGCAGCAGCCGACCGCCCATCGACGTGACGGTCCGATCGATGTGCTGCAGCAGCCCCCCGGCGCGGGTGCCGTCGGCCGCCTCCAGCACCTCGAGGTTCCGCAGCGTCGTCGCGTCAATCAGCATGCAGTCGGCGCCGGTACGGAACGTCACCTCGCGGACGTGGGCGAGATCCACCTTCTGCGTGTCGCGGAGGTACTGCACCAGCGCGCCGGCGGCGCAGACCGCTGCCGCGTGCTCCTCGAGACCGTAGCCCTGCAGGCTCTGCGTCTGCAGCTGCGCGAGCAGCGCCTGCCGGGCCGATGGATGGTCGAACGTCCAGCCGTCGGCCCGCGTGATGCGGCTGCCCAGGCGCAGCTCGTTGGCCAGCGCAGCGGCGTCATCGAAGCCCTCGGGGACCAGAATCTCGCGCGGCCGGAGGACGGCGAGCTCGTCGGCGAGCGACTGCCGCGCCTCCGGGCCGACGTACTCCGCCGTGGTGAACTCGCCGGTCGAGACGTCGAGCAGCGCGACGCCGTATCCGCCCTGCCGTGCCGGCGCGAGGCCGATGAGGAACGCCGGTTCGCGGGCGTCGAGATAGCCGGCGTCGGTCAGGGTGCCCGGCGAGACCACGCGCACCACTTCGCGGCGGACGACGCCCTTCGCCTTGCGCGGGTCCTCCATCTGCTCGCAGACGGCAACGCGGAACCCCTTGCGTACCAGGCGCGCGAGGTAGCCGTCTGCGGCATGGTGGGGCACGCCGCACATCGGAATGGCGCCGCCGCTGGCGTCCTTCGATCGCGACGTGAGCGTCAGCTCGAGGGCACGCGCGGCAGTGAGCGCGTCCTCGTAAAACATTTCGTAGAAATCGCCCATCCGGAAGAAGAGGATCGCATCCCGGTACTGGCGCTTCGCGTCGAAGTACTGGCGCATCGCCGGTGTGCCGCCGGCGGGCGGGGACGAGACGGGCGGGGAGGACATCGGGACTCGGTCCGGCGAGTATAACATTCGAGTTGTGCTGGTCCTGGCCCTCGACACCACCTCGCGCGCGGGCAGCGTCGCAGTGCTGCGTGAGGGCGCCGTTATCGTCGAGGAGACGGGGGATCCCGCGATCACGCACGGCCAGCGCCTCCCCAGCGACCTGATGCGCGCACTGGACGCAGCGCACGTACGGCTCGCGGACGTCGATCTCTTCGCCGTCGCCGCTGGTCCCGGATCGTTTACCGGGCTGCGCGTCGGGATCGCGACGATGCAGGGACTCGCGATGGCGGCGGGACGGCGCATCGTGGCGGTCTCCGCGCTCGACGCGCTGGCGCGCGCCGCCCGACACGGCGCCGCTCGCGTCGGCGCCTGGATGGACGCGCAACGCGGGGAGGTGTTCGCCGCGCTCTACCTGGCGGACGGGTCGCGCGACGGCGAGCCGACGTCGGAGCCTCCAGACGTAACGTTGCAGCGATGGTCCGCCTTCCTCGCCTCTGAGCCCGTGCGCTTCATCGGGGATGGCGCGGTCCGGTATCGCGACGTGATCCAGCGGCTCCGCCCATCGTCGCCGATCGTGGAGCCGGTGCCACCGCTGGCGGGGCTTATCGGCGTTATCGCGTACGAAGCGCCGGAACGCGCGGTGCTGCCGCATGCCGTGGTGCCGATCTACATCAGGCGATCGGACGCCGAGATCGCACGGGCCAGGCGGCGTGCCGCGGCGCGGTGAGGAGCGCGGCAGGTGGACTTCGCGATCGAACGCCTGGCCGCCGGCGCAGATCTCGACGCCGTGATGGCGCTCGAGGCGGCATCCTTCACCAATCCCTGGTCGCGAGAGGTGTTGGAGCGCGAGCTCGCCGAGTCGCGGGTGACGCGGCTCTACGTGTTGCGCACCGCCGACCACCCGGTGGCGGCGTTCTGCCTGTGCTGGCTCATCGCCGACGAGCTGCACATCAACACCATTGCCGTCGAGCCCTCGGCACGGCGGCGCGGGCTGGGGACGGAACTGATGCGCCACGTCCTGGCCGAGGCGGCGTCCGCCGGCGCGACCCGGGCCACGCTCGAAGTGCGCCGCTCGAATGCGCCCGCGATCGCGCTCTACGAACGCCTTGACTTCACGGTCTGTGCGGTGCGGCCCGGCTATTACACGAAGCCGGACGAAGACGCGCTCATCCTGTGGCGCGACGGCCTGTCGAGCCGACCCGGCCGTCCTTGATGGCTTCGCGCGGGTTGTGGTAGCGTGGCCTTATATGAGTGTCTGCACCGAATGAGCCCTCGTTCCTGCTAGAAAAGGAGGCGGAGATGCCGACAGACTTCGAAGAGCTGAAGCAAAAGCTGCTGCAGACCGACGAGGAGTTCCGCCAGCTCGCCACGCTGCATCACGATCTCGACGAGAAGATTCACAACCTGGCCGCCCGCAATTACCTCTCGGAACCAGAACAGCTCGAAGAAGTCACGCTCAAGAAGCAGAAGCTCCGTCTGAAGGACCAGATGGAGAAGATCCTCCGGCGCCACCGGACCGAAGCGGCCCACGCGTCGCACTGAGCGGCGGGCCACCGCATTTTTCTCGGGCCAGCCGGCGGCGCAGCGCTCCCCGCGCCTCCTGCTGGCCCGTGTGACATCAGGGCGAGCCGCCATCGTCCACGCACGCACCCTCGCATGAGCATCGATCGCGCCGGAGTGCCGTTCATCGCCGGGGCCCTCGCCCCGGCGGCGCTCCTGGCGCTCGCCGGTCGCGCCCGCTGGTCGGTTCCGTTCGCGGCGCTGGCCGGTTTCTTCGCTTTCTTCTTCCGCGATCCCGAGCGCAAGATCCCGGCGGGGCCGGGGCTGGTCGTCTCGCCCGCCGACGGCCGGGTGATGATCGCCGGGCCGAGCGACCGCCGCTGGTCGCCGCCGGGCGAATGGAAGCAGGTCACGATCTTCCTGTCGCCGATGGACGTGCACGTGAATCGCGCACCGGTCGAGGGCCAGGTGACCCGGATCGACTACCGGCGTGGTAAGTTCCTGCCGGCGTACCAGGAAGCGGCCAACGACAACGAGCTCAACGAGGTCTGGGTGGACTACGGGGGGCGCCCGGTCGTCTTCCGGCAGGTCGTCGGCATCCTGGCGCGGCGCATCGTCTGTCGGATCGCCGAGGGAGATCACCTGGAGCGAGGACAACGGATCGGGCTGATGAAGTTCGGCTCGCGCATGGACGTCTTTCTGCCCGTCGACGCGGTGCTGCTGGTCCAGGTGGGGGAGCACGTGGTCGGCGGCGAAACGCTGCTGGCGAGGGTCCCGTCACGTGGTGCTGAGTAACCTGCCCTTGCGGCGCCGCCGGAGCGATCGCCCGGAACGCTTCCGGCGCGGCGTCTTCCTCCTGCCGTCGCTCTTCACGGTCGGGAACCTGTTCTGCGGCTACGCCTGCGTCGTGCACGCGACGCGAGGAGACTACGAGCGCGCCGCGGTGTTCGTCGGCGTCGCGATGATCCTCGACACGCTGGACGGCTTCATCGCGCGGCTCACGAACTCCTCCACGGCGTTCGGCGTCCAGCTCGACTCGCTCGCCGACATCGTCTCGTTCGGGCTCGCGCCGGCGATCCTCGCCTTCACGTGGGGACTCGTCCCGCTCGGGCGCATCGGCTGGGCCGCCGGCTTCCTGTACGTCGCGGCGGCCGCGATGCGGCTCGCGCGGTTCAACATCCAGAGCTCGAACCCCGCCGCGCTCGACAAGCGATACTTCGTGGGCATGCCGAGCCCCGCGGCCGCGGCCGTGATCGTCTCGACCGTGTTCCTGTATCCCTACCGGCTCGTGGACCGTGAAATGGCCCTGCCGGCGCTGGCGCTCGTGATCGTCCCCGCGTTCCTGATGGTGAGCACGCTGCGCTTCCGGAGCGTCAAGGCGATCGACGTCGGCTGGCGACGGTCGTACGTGGCGCTGTTCGTCGCGGCCGTCGTCCTCGCGCTCGTGGCAGCCAATCCGCGCATCGCGCTCGTCGCGCTGTCGTACGCCTATCTCGCGTCCGCGCTGGTGGGGTGGGTCGTCACTCGCGTCCGCCGGCGCGGCCCCGAGCTGCCGCCGCACGCGCCCGCGGCGCCGCACACGCCCGGCGAGTGATCGTCAGGCAACCGGCAGCCTCATTCGAACGGTCGTCCCCGCGCCCTTCCGGCTCTCCACCTCGAGCGTCCCGCCGCTCAACTCGACGTTCCTGAGGGCGATCGGCAGGCCGAGCCCCGTGCCGGTCGTCTTGGTGGAGAAGTACGGCTCGAACGCGCGCGCGAGCGCCTCCTCGTCCATGCCGAGCCCCGAGTCGCGCACGTCGACGACCACCTGCGCGTCGCGGACGCCCGCGTCGAGCGTGAGCGTACCGGGGCCGGGCATCGCGTGCAGCGCGTTCTCCACGATGTTCACGAGCGCGCGCGCGATGAGCGT
>JBQGDL010000069.1:0-2465 GCA_052039045.1 Steroidobacteraceae bacterium | reverse complement strand
CCCGCCGCGCGGCGCCGCTGCAGGCCGAGCTCGCACTGCCGGATCGGCCCGAGCCCTCGCAGCACCCGGCGGAGTGAGGGCGCCATGACCTTCAGCGGCTTCTCAGAGCCGTTCATCCGCCGGCCGGTCGGCACCACGCTCCTCGCCGTCGGGCTCCTGCTGGTGGGCGCGGTGGCCTACTTCTTCCTGCCGGTCGCGAGCATGCCTACGGTCGATTTTCCGACCATCAACGTCACCGCCAGCCGCCCCGGCGCCGATCCCGAGACCATGGCGGCGACGGTGGCGGCGCCGCTCGAGCGCCGGCTCGGCGAGATCGCCGGCGTCACCGAGCTCACCTCGCGCAGCTCGCTCGGCGCGACCCGCATCACCGTCCAGTTCGACCTCGCCCGCAACATCGACAGCGCGGCGCGCGACGTGCAGGCCGCCATCAACGCCGCGCTCACCGATCTGCCGGGCGAGCTGCCGTCGCGGCCGTCGTTCCGCAAGTTCAACCCGGCGTCGACGCCGATCATGATCCTGGCGCTGACCTCCAACACCATCCCGCCGAGCGCGCTCTACGACGTGGCCGATACCGTGATCGCGCAGCGGCTGTCGCAGGTCGAGGGCGTCGCCGAGGTCAGCGTCAACGGCGCCGAGCAGCCCGCGATCCGCGTCCGCGTCGACCCGGTGGCGCTCGCCTCGATGGGCCTCTCGCTCGAGAACGTGCGCACCGCGATCGCCAACAACAACGCGGTCGGCCCGATCGGCGCCTTCGACGGCAGCCAGCGCGCGATCGCGCTCGCCGTCAACGACCAGCTGCGCAGCGCGCCGGACTACGACCCGATCGTGGTGCGCAGCGCCAACGGAACCGTGGTGCGGCTCTCGTCGGTCGCCTCGATCGAGGCGGGGGTCCGCAACAGCCGCTCCGCCGCCTGGTTCAACGGCCAGCCCTCGGTGCTGCTGGTGATCAACAAGCAGGCCGATTCCAACGTGATCGAGACCGTCGATCGCATCTACGAGCTCATCCCCGAGATCAAGCGCTGGATCCCGGCCGGCATCGACATCTCGGTGCTCTCCGACCGCACTCGGACCATCCGCGCGAGCGTCGCGGACATGCAGCTCACGCTGCTCGCGAGCATCGCGCTCGTCATGCTCGTCGTGTTTGTGTTCCTGCGGCGGGCGGCCGCGACGGTGGCCGCCGGCGTGACCGTGCCGCTGTCGCTCGCCGGCACCTGCGCGATGATGTGGGTGGCGGGGTTTTCCATCGACAATCTCTCGCTGATGGCGCTCGCGGTTTCGGTGGGCTTCGTGGTCGACGACGCCATCGTCATGATCGAGAACTGCTTCCGCAATCTCGAGAAGGGCATGTCGCCGCTGCGCGCGGCGATCGAAGGCGCGCAGCAGATCGGGTTCACCGTGATCTCGATCAGCCTGTCGCTGGTCGCCGCCTTCATCCCGCTGCTGTTCATGACCGGGCTGGTCGGCCGCGTGTTCCGCGAGTTCTCGGTGACGCTCGCGTTCGCGATCGCGGTCTCGACCGCGGTGTCGCTGACGGTGACGCCGATGATCTGCGCGCATTTCGTGCGCAGGCCGCCGAGCCCCGACGCCACCTGGCTCGACCGTGCGGTCGAGCGCGTCATGGGCGCGATGGTGCGGTTCTACGCGCGCAGCCTCGCCGTGGCGCTCGACTACCGCGCGCTCACGCTGCTCGTCATCGCCGCGGCCATGGCGGTCACCGCGATGCTCTACGTCCGCACGCCCAAGGGCTTCTTCCCGCAGGACGACACCGGGCTGGTCTGGGGCGGCACGCTCGCCTCGACCGAGGTCTCGTTCCAGGCGATGTACGACCTGCAGCAGAAGGCGGAAGCGATCGTGCGGGCCGATCCGGCCGTGGCCGGCGTCGGCTCCTCCATCGGCGCCGCGGGCTGGAGCGCCTCGGTCAATCGCGGCAACATGTTCATCAGCCTCAAGCCGCTGGCGGAGCGCGGGCACTTGAGCGCGCAGGCCGTGGCCAACCGGCTGCGGCAGAAGGCCGCCGACATTCCCGGGCTGCGCGTGTTCTTCTTTCCGATGCAGGACGTGCGCACCGGCGGCCGCCAGAGCGACTCCACCTACCAGTTCACGCTCTGGGACGCCGACTACAACGAGCTCCTGGCCTGGGCCCCGCGCGTGCTGGCGAAGATGCAGACCGTGCCGGGCCTGGTCGACGTCTCGACCGACCGCGAGCAGGGCGGGCTCGAGGTCAACGTCGCGATCGACCGGGTCGCGGCCTCGCGGCTCGGGGTACGCGTGCAGGACATCGCCAACGCGCTCAACAATGCCTATGCGCAACGGCAGATCTCGACGCTCTATACCCGGCGCAACCAGTACCGCGTCATCCTCGAGATCGATCCGCAGTACCAGCGCGACCCGAGCGACCTCGACCGCATCTACGTGAGCGGGGCCAACAACACGCAGGTGCCGCTCACGGCGGTGACCAAGATCAC
>JBQGDL010000068.1:0-44949 GCA_052039045.1 Steroidobacteraceae bacterium | reverse complement strand
GCTGGGCGTGATCCAGGCGGTGATCCAGTCCGCCAACAGCGGCACCTACCTGCGCGAGAAGACGCTTGCCCATTGGATCGCGATGAACCTGCTGACCGAACGGCGGCTGCAGACGGCGCCCCCTGAGATCGGCAGCAGCTCCGACGAGCTCGAGTACGCGGGCCAGCGCTGGCGCTGGACGGTGAGGGTTTCCGAGACGGCTGTCGAGACCATGCGGCGCTTCGACGTCAGCGTCGGACTGGCGGACGCGCCTGAGGACGCGACGCTTGCCACGACGATCGGTTTTTACGGCACAGCCATCGCCCCCGCGGGCACCTCGGCCGTCAACTGGAGCAAGCCCGGCGGCCCGCGCCCGCTTGGCGGCCAGGCCGGAGACAGGACGAATCCGCCGCAGCAACCGGGAACCGAACCGCAGGACGACCAACCGGGCACCGAGCAGGACGAGGAACAGTGAGCACGCGAGTTGCACGGGTCATGCGCGGCTTCACCCTGCTCGAGCTGCTGGTTGCGATCGCTATCTTCGCGGTGGTCAGCACGCTCGCGCTGACCGGCTATACGCAGCTGCAGCAGCAGAGCGAATACGCGGAGCAGCGGCTCGCCCGGCTGCGCGAGGTGCAGCGCGCGGTGCAGACGCTCTGCCAGGACATCGCGCAGCTCGAGCCGCGGCCGGTGCGCGAGCCGCTCGGCGACGGCCGCCTGCCGGCGCTGCAGGCGACGGCCGATGCACTCGAATACCGCGTGCAGTTCACCCGCGCGGGCTGGAGCAACACCGCCGGGCTGCCGCGGCCGACGCTGCAGCGCGTCGGCTACCGGCTCGACCAGGACGAGCTGTGGCGCGATCACTGGCCCGTGCTCGACCGGACGCTCGTAGTGGAACCGGTCAGGCTGCGGATGCTCGGTGGCGTGCGTAGCGTGAGCTTCCGCTTCATGACGTCGAACCGCGAGTGGGTCGACCTCTGGCCGGCGCCGCAGGCGGGCACGCGCGGCGAGCAGAGCCGCCCCGCCGCCATCGAGGTCGTGCTCGATCTCGAAGACTGGGGCGAGATCCGGCGCCTGGTGGAGATTGCGGGATGAAGTCGACGCTGCCACTGCGCCGGCAGCGCGGCGTGGCGCTGATCACCGCAGTGCTGATCGTGGCGCTCGGCACGATACTCGCGGTGAGCGTGTTCTTCCGCAGCTTCCTCGACCAGCGCCGCAGCGCGACGCTCTTCGCGCTCGATCAGGCCTACGAGGTGGCACTCGGTGCCGAGGCGTGGGCCGCGGATTTCCTGCGCCGCGACCAGCAGGACTCGAAGACCGATCATTTCGGCGAGAGCTGGGCGCAGCCGCTGCCGCCATTGCCGCTCGACGACGGTGGCACGGTCGAAGGCCGGCTCGAGGACATGCAGGGCCGCTTCAATCTCAACAACCTGCTCTTCGCGGACGGCACGACCAACGAGGACGCCGTGAAGCAGCTTGCACGCATCCTCGCGACGCTGGATCTCGAGCCCGCCTGGGCGACCGCGATGGCCGACTGGATCGACTTCGATACGCAGCCGGGATTTCCCGACGGCGCGGAGGACTCGGTTTACACCTCGCTTACGCCGCCGCACCGCGCCGCCAACATGCCGATCACCCGCGCGAGCGAGCTCATGGTGCTGGACGGGTTCGGTGCCGAGCGCTACGCGCGGCTCGCGCCCTACGTCACGGCGCTCCCGGTCGGCACCAAGCTCAACGTCTGCACCGCACCAGGCATCGTTCTGGATGCCCTCACCGAAGGTGTCCGTGAATTCGGTCTCAATCCGGAGGATCTCGCCAAGCGTCGTACCGACGCCTGTTTTCCCACGCTGAACGAGCTGCAGGGCGCGCTCGGCGACGAGGAATACAACAAAGTAAAGGACTCGCTCACAGAATCGAGCAATTACTTCCGCGCCAACGTGTGGGTCACTATTGGCACTACCCAGTTCACGCTGTACAGTCTGCTCGCGCGCGGAACCCAGGGCCCCGTCCGGACGATTCTGCGCAGTTTCGGCAGCGACTGAGCCTCCGAGGTTCGATGGCAGAGACACTGGTGATACGGCTCCGAGCCGCCCCGGAGGCGCCGGCGTCGTGGCTCATCGTCGATGCCAACGGCGCGCGCTCGGGCCCGACGCGCTCAGGCGCGGTCGCCGATGCGGTGCCGCTTGCGGCCGGGCGCCGCGTGCTGCTGCTGGTGCCCGGTTCCGAGGTGACGCTCGCCGAGCCGGAGCTGCCGTTGCGCGGCGGCGCGCGCGTGGCGCAGGCCGTCCCCTTCGCTCTCGAAGAACACCTCGCTTCCGACGTCGACGCGCTGCACTTCGCGATCGGCAATCGCGCGGACGGCTCGATCGGAACGCCAGTCGCCGCCGTGGCACGTAACCTGATGGACCGCTGGAATGACGCCTGCCTGGCGGCGGGCCTCGCTCCACAAGCGGCCTACGCGGATTCGGCGGTGGTGCCCGTGACGGGCAACGGCTGCACGCTGCTGCTCGACGACAACGCACTGTATGTGAGGCGCGCCAACTCGACGCCCTTCGTACTCGACGCCGAGCCACTCGACACGGCGCTCGATTTTGCGCTCGGCGCGACGGCCACGGACGCCGGGACCGGGGAGCACGTGACCTGCTACGTGTCGCCAGCCGTCTACGAGGCGAACCGTGACTTGATCGAGGGTCTGCGGCCGCGCACCACGAGCCTGCAGGTGCGGCTGATGACGGACGGCGCACTGCCGTTGCTCGCCGCGCAGGCAGTCGGCGCGCACGCGGTCAACCTCCTGCAGGGGCCGTATGCGGCGCGCAGCGCGCTCGCCGGACGCCTGCAGCGCTGGCGCGTGCCCGCGGCGCTCGCCGCCGCGTGCCTGCTCACGTTCCTGGCCGGGCAGGCGCTGTCGGTGTGGAAGCTGGCGCGCGCCGAGAAGCGCCTCGATGCCCAGATCACCGAGGTTTTCCAGCAGGCGCTGCCCGGGCAGCCCGTGGTTGACCCGCGCGCGCAGATGCAGGGGGTCCTCGGCGGCGCCGGATCGGGGCCCGGGACGCTGCTGCCGGCACTCTCGGCACTGGCACAGGCGATGGGCCGCACGCCGGCCGGCAAGCTCGAGGCAGTCAATCTGCGTGGCGACGCGCTCGATCTGCGGCTCGTCGCGCCTTCGGTCGAGGTGCTCGACGGCATCAAGCAGGCGATGGCGCGCAGCGGCATCGCCGCCGAGCTCACCTCCGCCACGCCGCGTGGCGAGGTGGTCGAAGGACGCCTGCAGATCAAGCTGGGTGCGGCATGAACCTCGACGCATTGCTCGCCCGAGTGCGCGCCTGGCTTGCGGGACTCTCGCAGCGCGAACGGACACTCGTTCTCGCCGCCGGCGCCGTCGCGGCGGTCGGCGTGTTGTATGTCGCGCTGGTGCTGCCGCTCACGACCATGGCCAGTCGTCGCGAGGCGCGTGTCGAACGCAAGGCTGCCGATCTTGCGTGGATGCGTCAGGTCGCGCCGGCGGTCACCGCGGCAGCACAATCCGGGGGCGCGGTCGACGTGCCGACGGGCGAATCGCTGGTCGTGCTGATCGATCGCACGGCACGCGAAGCCGGACTGGGCGGTGCACTGCGCGATCAGAGCCCGAACGGCGAGAACGGGCTGCGGCTGCGGCTGGAGAGCGCCGCGTTCGACACGCTCGTCGAATGGCTGGGCCGGCTGCAGCAGCGCCATGGCATCCACATCGAAGCCGCGAACTTCGACGCCACCGGCAACCCCGGTCTGGTCAACGCGAGCTTGACGCTCGCACATCCGGCGGCGGCCGGTTGAGACAGCCCGCGGCGCCACGACGCGGCCGTTCGCCCGCGCCGCCCGCGCGTCGCCGCCCGCGGCGACCGACGGCGTTGATCCTGCTCGGGCTCGCCGCCATCGCCGCATTCGTGCTCGCCACACTTCCGGCCGGGCTCGTGATGAGCCGCCTGCAGCGTTTCGGCGTGACCGCCGACGCCGTCGGCGGAACGATCTGGTCCGGACACGCGCAGGGACTCGCCGCACGCGGCGCGCAGCTCGGCGATCTGCAGTGGTCGGTGCGACCCGCGGCGCTGCTGCGCGGAACGCTGGCCGGACATGCGCTGCTCATCGGCACCGAGCGTCGACTCGAGGCCGACTTCGCGCGAGCATGGTCAGGCAGCCTCACGCTCGAAGCCGCGCGCGCCGAGCTCTCCCTGGCCTCGCTCGCCGCGCTCGGATTGCCCGTCGGGCGAAACTGGCGCGGGCAGGTCGTGGCCGACCTGACGCATCTGGAGCTGGAGGGAAGCTGGCCGGTCGCGGCCATCGGCACCATCGACCTGCATGAGCTCACCTCGCCGCCGCCGCGAACCGCGGCGCTAGGCGATTTCCGCCTGACAGTGCCCGCGCCGGCAGCCTCCGCCGGCCAGCTCAAGGCCATGGTCACGCAAACGGCCGGCCCGCTGTTGTTCGACGGGCTGATCACGCTGTCGAAGGATCGCACCTTCCTGCTGGAGGGAACTCTCGCGCCGCGCGGCACGCCGCCGGCCGATCTCGCGAAGCTGCTGCAGGCACTCGGTCCGCCTGACGCGCGCGGCCGCCGGCCGTTCAGCGTATCCGGCACTTACTAGGCCGAGGGCGACCTCAGCCGTTCAGCCTCCCCGGAGAACGGCTGGCGCGCGTGGGCATTGCCGCTATCGGGCCAGCTTTCTCGCCGCGATGACCTCGATCTCGACCAGCGCGCCGGGGAGCGGCAGCGCGGCGACCTGCACCGTCGTCCGTGCGGGCAGCCGGCCCTGCGTCGCCGTGCCGAAATGCCGCACGTAGGCCTTCATCAGGCCTTCGAAGTCCATCGCACCGCCCTTGCCGGGATCGCCGACCAGGAACACGTTCATCCTGACGACGTCGGCGAGCGAGAGCCCGGATGCCGCGAGCTCCTTCGCGAGCTTGGCGAACACGCTCGCGGCCTGTGTCTCGGTGTCACCGAAGCGCGGCTTGCTGGTGGCGGGCGCGTCGGGGTTCACGGGGTCGGCAAGCGTCCCGCTGACGAACACGAGCTCCGCCCCCGCGGGCACGACGACGCTGCTTGCGATCGGAAAGTCGCCCGTCTGACGGCGAACGATGTCCTGCGACTGCGCTGGCGGCAGCGCGATTGCGGCCAGCAGGATCCCCGAATGGACAACTCGGCTCATGGGACGCTCCTCGCAACGGCGATCGGTGACACGCATGGTGGCAGACTGTCGGCAGATCGGGAATCGGCCGGCATTCCTGCAGGCGTCCGGCGGCACGTTCGGCGCCGCGTGGCTCGCGACGCACTGGCCACAGATTGCGGCCGCCGCCGAGCACGCGCACGCCCTCGCCGCGGCGCCGGCCAACCATGGCTTCAAGGTCCTCACCGCCGGGCGACGACCCACGGACATCGGTCGTCGATCGCCACCATCGCACGCACGACATTCCCAACCTGTTTCTACCGGAAGTAATCGACCTCACGCGCGCGGCGGCGTCCACGCGCGCCACGCGCCCTGCAACGGAAAGTACAGGCCGACGCGCACCGGCTCGGAGCCCAGCCGGCGCGCGAGCTCCGCGTAGCGTTCGAGCTGCAGCGCGTAGCGCTGCTGCTCCCGGTCGAGAAACTCCTCGAGGCCCCCGCCCTCGTGAGGGCTCAGCTTGTAGTCGATCACCCAGCGCAGACCTTCGGGGGTGACGAAGCTGCGGTCGATCACGACGTGCAGCAGCTCGCCGCCGATGCGTCCCGAGAGTGCGAGCTCGGTGACGGATTCGGCGTGCGTCGCATCGAGCAGCCAGCGGCCCCGCTCGTCCGCAAGCATCGCCTGCACCGCAGCACTCACGCGCTCGATCGCCGCGCCGCGCAGTTCCGCCGGGACACCGAGCTCCGCGAGCTCGTCAGCGTACCGCGCGTGAAGCACGCCTGGGTCGAATGCCGGCAACGGTGCGTACGAGGCGAGCCGTTGCAGCTCGCGGTGCACGACCGTGCCGACATGCCGGGCCGTCTGCGACACCCAATCGAAGGTCACGGCCGGCAAAGCCGTGCCGTGCGGCAGCCGTGCTGCCGCGATGCGCGGCGCGGGGGGCGGCCCGGGCGGGCGCCAGGCCGCGGGCAGACGCCGCAACGGCGGGTGGCGCACCGGCGCGACACCGGCGTCACGCTGCGACGCGCCGCGTTCGGCGAGCTGCGCCTCGAACTCCTGCGCCACCACCGGCCAGAGCATGCCGAGCATGCTCGCGGATCGAGGTGCGACTGGCGCGTCGTCGCCCGCGCGCAGAGCGCAGCTGCCGAACAGGTGCAGCCGGGAGCGTGCGCGCGTCGCTGCCACATAGAGCAGCCGGCGACGCTCCTGCAGCAGCCGCTCCTGCTCGCGATCCTTCAGCCAGTCGTAGAGCGCATTCGGCGCTCCGCCCGATTTCGCGAGCGGAGCGACCACGAGGCCGCCGCGATCCGCCGTGATCTGGGTCGTCCAGCGCAGCAGCCGCCGCTCGTCGCCCCGGGGCAGCTGCTCGAGCCCCGGCACGATCACGGTATCGAACTGCAGCCCCTTGGCCTTGTGGATCGTCAGCAGCTCGATGCGGACCGTCGGATCGGGCAGCGACGCCGCGTAGAGCCGGAGCAGCGCGCGCTCCAGTGCCGCGAGGTCGAGCGCCGGGCCGTCGCGACGCTCGGCTTCCGCGAGCACCTCGAGAAACGACTCGGCCTCGTCGAGACTGCGCGCGTCGGTGAGCGTTGCGGGGCCGCCGAGCGTGTGCCAGAGACGCTCCACCGTGTCGCGCAAGCCGAGCGGCCGAAGCTCGCGCAGCGCCTCCTCGAGCGCCTGATGCGTTCGCTCGAGGCGCGCCGTCGCGTCCGCGTTCAGGGCTGCGCGCCATTCGCCTTCGCGCAGCAGGTCGACGACCGCCCGGTCGGGTGCCGCGGCACACAGCGCGTGCAGCTCGGCGAGCGTGAGTCCGCACCACGGCGCCCGCAGCACGCTGAGCCAGGCCGTGCGGTCTCCCGCGTGCGCCAGCGCGCGGGCGAGTGCGAGCAGATCGAGAACGACCGGTCGCTCGGCGAGCGGATCGATGTCCGTCGCCCTGAACGGGCAACCGCGGCGCGCGAGCTCCGCGACGATGTGCACCAGGTGATTGCGGCTCTGGACCAGGATCGCAATCTGCGCCTCCGCCGACTCGGCGAGTCGGCGCTCGGCGACGTCGACGACCTCGCGCGCCTCGTCGAGCCGGCCGTTGACGGGCAGCGCGTGCAGGCGGACTCCGCCGTCGGACGCGGCATCGGGACCGGGCGCGACCGGCAGATAGGCGACCGCCCCGCGGAAAACGTCGTCACGCTCGGGCAGGATCCCCGGGAACGCCGCGTTGAGCCAGGCGATGAGCGGGCGCGTCGAGCGGAAGTTGACACCGAGGTCGATGCGCTCGAGACGTACGCTGCCCAGCCCTCGTTCACGCACGTCGAGGAACAACCCGACCTCCGCATCGCGGAACCGGTAGATCGACTGCATCGGGTCGCCGACCAGGAACAGCGTCCGCCCGTCCCCGGGCTGCCAGCCTGCGGTCAGCAGCTCGAGCAATCTCACCTGCGCGACCGAGGTGTCCTGGAACTCGTCGACCAGCAAGTGCTGGAGTCGCGCGTCGAGGGCGAGTGCGGTGTCGGTCGGCGCATCAGGCTCGCCGAGCGCCGCGCGCGCCGCGGCCGCAAAGCGTGGATAGTCCGCCACGCGCTGCTCGGCGAATACCACTTCGAGCTCCGCGGCGGCGAGACGCAGCACGGTGAGCAGCGCGCCGACCACCGTCCATTCACCGGCCTCGTACGCCGGAGCCGGCAGGCGGCGCACGGCGTGTAGCAGCGCGGCGAGCTCCTCGTCGCGCCGCAGCTCCTCGCACAGGCTGCGGGCCCGTGCCTTGCGCGCCTCGCCCGCTGGACCTTGCGGAAAACCCTGGCGGTAATCGAAGCTGCTGCGCGGCGTGCCTTTCCGGGTGAGCAGCAGCTCGGCGAGCCCGAGCCAGCACGGGACGCTCGCCGCAGTGGTGTCGGGAACCGATTCGCCCTCCTGCCAGGCGAGGATCGGTGAGTCGAGTCCCGCGCGCTGCAGGTTCTGCGCGGCGCTGTGCGCCAGGGACGCCGCGTTGCGCAGCTGCTGCCGCGGAAACGCCCGCTGCAGCGATGCCAGGTGCCCGCCGACCAGCGCGGCCCGCGCGCGTTCGAACGTGATACGCAGCTCCGCATCGGCTACGGCGCCGCCGCTTGCAGCGGGCAGCACAGGAAGCCAGGCTTCGCGCCCGCGCAGGATCTCGACGATCAGATCGAGAAACAGCTGCACGCGATTGTCGAGGTGCTCGAGCACGAGCGCGATGGAGCGTGCGTGCGCCAGGTCGCCGTCGGCGAGCTGGGTGAGGAGTCGCGTGGCGGCGAGTCGATACACATCCTCTGCGTCCTCCTCCACGTCGAGCCCGTGGCCAAGACCGGAGAGCAGCGGCAAGCGGCGTGCGAGCCCGAGGTTCAGCGCATCGATCGTCTGGATGCGCAGCCGACTCGGGTTCGCGAGCAGCCCCCAGCGGTGCCTGCGATCCGCCGCGAGCGCGGCGCGCGCCAGCTCGCGCGTGCGACCGACATCGTTCGTTTCCATCGCGGCGTCGCGCAGCGCCCCGAGGATGCGCTCGCGCATCTCAGCGGCGGCCTTGCGCGTGAACGTGATCGCCAGCAGCGATTCCGGCGCCACGAGCGTCGCGAGCAGCGCCAGGCAGCGCTGAATCAGCAGCTCGGTCTTCCCCGAGCCGGCCGGCGCCTGCACGATGAAGCTGCGGGTCACGTCGAGCGCACGATCGCGCGCCGCCTGGTCCGCCGGGCGCCTGTCAGTCATGGGAGCGATCCGGGCGTGCCCAGCGCAGCGCCGTCTCGTCGATCCGGCACAGCGTCGCCAGGTGGCAGTGCCGGCAGGCGAGGTTGGGATCGGGCGCGAGGCGCATGTCGCCGCGCAGATACTCGTCGGCGAGCGCCTGCAGCCGCATGCGCCAGTACGCCAGCAGCTGATCCCACGAGTCGAAGCCTCGCGGTCCGTCGACGCCGATGCTCGCGATGCCGCCGAAGGCTTGCGCGTCGCGGGCCAGACCGGAGTAGCCCGACTCGCCGGTGCGGACGCGGCCGTAGACGAGTGCGGCGACGCGTTCCGTTCCCAATGCCTGCAGATAGAGCGGCAGCTGCGGCTGGCGCGGTCGCTCGCCGAGCCACGCGCCCACCGTCGCGTCGCGACCCGTCTTGTAGTCGATGATCGCGAGACTGCCGTCTTCGAGACGGTCGACACGATCGAGCTTGACACTGAGCTCGAGCGCTCCGAGCGTTACGGTCCTGCTCGCCTCGTACTCGATCACGCTGAAGGGCTGGCGCGCGCGCTCCGCGTCGAGCAGCTCTCGCAGCCGCGCGTGCAGCCAGCGGGCCTCGACGTCGAGCAGCCGCGCGCGCACGCCCGATGCGCCGCGGCGCAGCGCCGCGAGCTCCGTCTCGATCGCGGCCGCTACCGCCTCCTCGAGCGCTGTCGGGCCAAGCGACGCAAGCCCCGCCTGATCGCGCAGCATCTGCCACAGGCGCGCCAGCACGCCGTGCACCAGCCTGCCCCGCTCGGCCGCGCTGAGTCCCGGGTCGGGATCCTCGAGCGCCCGCGCGTGCAACCGGTACTCGGCGCCGGCGCGGAACGGGCACGCCGACTGCAGCTCGAGCAGCCGCGCGCCGCCGCGCGCCGGCTGCAGGCGCGGCGGTGGCAGACTGGCATCGACGATCGACTCGAGCACCGGAGCTGCCGCGTGGATGCCCACGGCCAATGCCGGATGTGTCCAGGCGGACGTAACCGCGCGCGGCGCCACCCCGGCCAGCAAGGCGCTCGCAAGAACCGGCGCCTCGTCGTCGAACCGGGCGACGCTCACCACGGTATCGTCGGCGCATTGCACGAGGCGCGCGAACCGACGCGCGGCGCCCGCGGCCGCGAGCTCGGCGCTTGCGTCGGGCATCCCGCAGCGGATCTGCCACGCACGCGGCAGGAACGGGTCGGGAGCTGCGGCAGGCGGCCAGCGTGCCGCGTCCATGCCGGTGAGCCACAGACCGTCGAAGCTCATACCCGCGCTCGTCTGCGGGTCGATGACGAGCAGCGGGGCCTCGATCTCCTGCGGCTCGAAGGCGATCGTCTCCGTCTGCTCGGAGAGCAGCGCGAGCGCGCCACCCGCATCCAGCGTGCCTGTGATTTCGTCGGCGAAGGCGAGACCGGCGACCAGCTCGCGCAATCGCTCCGCGACCTGGTGCTCGGTGCTGGTGAGGCCCTCGCCCGGCCAGCCGAGCGTGACGAGCTGGTCGAAGAAGCGGCTCGACCACACGCTCGGCAAGGCACGCCGCGTGTGACTTCGCGCGAGGGTCACGCCGCCGAGCAGCGTTTGCGCGAGCACCGGGCATCCTTGACGCGCTGCGAACCGCACGAGGCGCGCGAGCGACACCTGCCCCGTCGCGTGCCGACGGAGCCACACATCGAGCATCGCGCGCGCGGTGCCCTCGGCCGCGGCGCCGCGCAGCCAGGGGTTGCGCAGCAGGCGTCCCGCGCCAGCCGCATCCTCACCCATGGCGAGCGTGCGCAGCAGGTCGAGCGCCGCGACCACGATCGCGCGCTCGGCGAGCGGCGGCGCGTCGGCAATCTCGAAGGCTCGTGATTCGGGCAGGGGGCCGCCGCCGTAGCCCGCCGCCGGCAGCAGGATGCGCTCGATCGCGCGGCGCACCTGCGCACGCCGCTGCCCCAGATCCGGCACGACGATTGCGAGGCGTGCTGCGGGGTCGCGATCGAGCCATTCGGCCGCCCAGCGCGCGGCCGCGTCGAATTCGGCCGCGGCGTCGCGGCAATCGACGCGTGACACTGCGCCGTGCCGCCGCGGCAGCGGCTCGACGGCGATCTCGACCCCGCCCGCGCGCAGCCGCGCGATGAGCTGCGTCTGCAGCGGCGTCAGCTCGTCGAACCCCATCAACCGCAGCGGCCGCGCGACCGACGCAGGCGAGAGCGCCATGGCCGCGAGGTCCGGATCGATTGCGCGGTGCGCGGCGAGCCAGCCGGTGTAGCGCCGCACCCAGCGCGCAAAACTCTGCGCTTCCGGCGTCACCTCCTCGCGAAGCGCAGCCTCGGGGATGCAGTACGTCTGCATGCTGCGCCAGGAGCGGTACGCAGCGCGCGCCAGTCCCGCAGGCGACACGATCGCGGCATCGCCCGGGTCCTCCGCGACGATCCGCCGCCACACGAGCGCCGCTGCCTCGGGCCGCAGGATGCGGCCGCGTAGAACGCCCGCCTGTCGCTCGAGCTGACACTGCAGCTCGATCCAGGTCTGCCAGGGCAGCGCCTCGAGCGTTCGCCATACCTCGCGACCGGAGACCACCTCGGCGGCGTCGTGATCGGCACGCAGCTGATGTGCCAGCCGCCGGGTGGGGGTCAGCAGAAGAGCGCTGGCCAGCGGGAACTCCGACTTCGGTCGATCAATGACTTACGAAGACTATCTCGACGCGCTCGATCAAACGCCGCGATCGACCACGCGCAGCGCCGGCGCCTGGCGGCTCGCGGGCGGTTCCCCGGCGGCATAGCTCCCGAGCAGCTCCTCGATGCGCGCGAACACCTCGGCCAGAACGCGCGGCTCCGGCAGGTTCGTGATTCGGAAATGATTCCGGTAGGGCACGTTGAAGCTCGACCCGGGAGCGACCAGCACGTGCTTGTGCTCGAGCAGGTCGAGTGCGAAGGCCTCATCGTCGAAGTGCGGCAGCACGTCGGCGCGCACCCCGATGAACGCGTACAGCGCCCCCATCGGTGCCGCCACTTCGAGGAAGCGGCTGCGTGCGACCGCCTCGAGGATCGCGCGACGCGACTCGTGCAGGCGGCCGCCCGGCGAGACCAGCTCGCGGATGCTCTGGTAGCCGCCGAGTGCCGTCTGCACCGCCCACTGTCCGGGCACGTTGCTGCACAGTCGCAGCGACGACAAGAGCTCGAGCGCGGCGAGGAATTCGCGCGAGTGCTCGAGATCCCCCGAGAACGCGGCCCAGCCGACGCGGTAGCCGCAGGCGCGATACACCTTCGACAGCCCGCTCATGGTTGCACACAGCGTGTGATGCGTGAGCGTGGCCATCGGCACGAAGCATGCGCCGTCATAAGTCATCTGGTCGTAGATTTCGTCGGCGAGTACCACCAGCTGATGGCGCTCCGCGAGCGCCGCGAGGCCTTCGAGCACCTCGACCGGGTAGACGGCTCCGGTCGGATTGTTCGGGTTGATGATCACGATCGCGCGCGTGCGCGGCGTGACGAGCGCCTCGATCTCGGCGGGCTGCGGCACGAATCCATGCTCGGGACGGCACGGGTAGTGCACCGCCCGGCCGCGGTTCAGGTTCACCGCCGCGGTCCAGAGCGGATAGTCGGGGCTCGGCACGAGCACCTCGTCGTCGGTGGCGAGCAGCGCGCGCAGCACGAGGTCGATCAGCTCGCTCACGCCGTTGCCGATGAACACCTCCTCCGCCGTCACGCCCCGCACGCCGCGGTCCTGCTGCTGCATCACCACCGCCTCGCGCGCCGGGAAGATCCCCTTCTGGTGGCAATAACCCTCCGCGGATCGCAGGTTCTCGATCATGGCGAGACGCATGGTTTCCGGCGTGCGAAAGCCGAACGCGCCGGGGTTGCCGATGTTGAGCGAGATCACGTCGTAGCCGAGCCGCTCCATTTCCAGGGCGCGACGGGCGAGGCGCCCGCGGATCTCGTAGCGGACATTGGCCAGGGCCGGACTCGGACGCAGGGCACGCTTCGTCATCAGGAGCTTTCTCTCGATCGATCGGAATGCTGATTATGGCCCGGGTTCCGCCGCGTGCGACAGCGGCGCGCCGCCGATGACGCCACGCCGGCGCAGATCCGCGAGCGCCGGCGCGTCGAGTCCGAGACGCTCAGCGAGCACGGCATCGGTGTCGGCCCCGAGCAGCGGCGGTGCGCACTCGTAGGCGATGGGTGTGCGCGAGTAGCGGATCGGATTGCGCACGCTCGGGACGCTGCCCGCAGCAGGGTGCGGCAGGTCGATGCGCATGCCGCGATGCTGCACCTGCGGTTCGTTGAACACCTGCGCCAGATCGTTGATCGGCCCGCACGGGATGTCCGCTTCGCGCAGCACGCCCAACCAGTGTGCCGTGCGCCGCTGGGCGAGCGCCGCCGCCAGCCGCGGCACCAGCTGCGTGCGGTTTGCGACGCGCTGCGCGTTGGTCGCATAGCGGGGGTCGGTGGCGAGCGCGTCGAGTCCGGTCGCCGCGCAGAGGCGCGCGAACTGCGCATCGTTGCCGACCGCGACCATCAGGTGACCGTCGGCGGAGGCGAAGGCCTGATACGGGACGATGTTCGGATGCGCCGTGCCGCGGCGCACTGGAACCGTGCCGGACACCAGGTAATTCAGGGCCTGGTTCGCCAGCCAGGCGACCTGCGTGTCGAGCAGTGCGAGATCGATGTACTGGCCGCGTCCCGAGCGGTGCCGCTCGTGCAGCGCAGCCAATATCGCGGCGACGGCATACATGCCGCACATGAGGTCCGCCACCGCGACGCCGACCTTCTGCGGACCGGCCCCGGGCTCGCCGGCCGGCACGCCGGTGATGCTCATCAGGCCGCCCATCGCCTGGATCATGGCGTCGTAACCCGGCTCCGCGGCCGCCGGTCCGTCCTGACCGAACGCGGAGATCGACAGATAGATCAACCGCTCGTTCACCGACTCGAGGGATCGGTAATCGAGGCCCCAGCGGGCGAGCGTGCCGACCTTGAAGTTCTCGACCAGCACGTCTGCGCCCGCCGCGAGTCGGCGCACCAGCGTCTGGCCGTCTCGCTGCGCGAGATCGACTGCGAGGCTGCGCTTGCCGCGGTTCGCCGACACGAAGTAGGCGGACTCGGCGGTCTCACGGCCCTCGCGGTCTCTCAGATATGGCGGTCCCCAGTGGCGCGTCTCGTCGCCGACACCGGGCCGCTCGATCTTCAGCACCGTGGCACCCATGTCGGCCAGCATCTGTGTCGCCCAGGGGCCTGCGAGCACCCGCGTCAGATCGAGCACGACGACGTCCGACAGCGGCCGTTCAGGCATCGCTCTGCCTCCGCACGAGCCGCCCATCGGCAAGCTCGAGCACCCGCTCGCACAGGATGCGCACCACCGCGAGGTTGTGACTGATGAACATCAGCGCCATGCCGCTTCTCGCGCGCAGCTCGAGCAGCAGGTTGATGATCTGCGCCTGGACCGATACGTCGAGCGCGCTGGTGGCCTCGTCGCACAGCAGCAGGGCCGGCTGCACAATGGTGGCCCGGGCGATCGCTACGCGCTGGCACTGACCGCCCGAAAGCTCGTGCGGATAACGCGCGCCGAGCGACGGGTCGAGCCCCACGGCCTCGAGTGCGGCTTCCACCCGGCGCCGCGCGACGGCCCCATCCCGCACGCCGGCCAGCGCCTCCAGCGCCTCGGCGACGGACTGCGCAGCGGTCATGCGTGGATCGAGGCTGCCGAACGGATCCTGGAACACGACCTGCAACTCGCGCCGCACCGCGGCGAGCTGCGAGCGCGGCGCGTCGTCGTAGCGTCGGCCGCGCCAGAGGATCCGTCCCGACGCGGGCTTCACCAGTCGCAGCACCGCCCGCGCCAGCGTCGACTTGCCGCTTCCCGAGGCGCCGACCACGCCGAGCGCCGTGCCCTCGGCGAGCGCAAAACTCACGGCGTCGAGCGCGCGGAAGGTTGCGCTGCCGCGGCCCGGGCCGGAACGCCGGTAGTCGACGCTGAGCGCCTCGACTTCGAGCAACGGCATGCTCACGGCGGTGCCACCACGTGACAGGCCGCGGTGGCCTCAGGAGCGTACGGCCGCAACGCTGGCCGCTCGCTCGTGCAGCGCGCGATGCGCAGCGGGCAGCGCGGCTCGAACGAACAGCCGGGCAGCCGTTCGCCGGGCCGCGGCGGCTGACCCCCGACGCCCAGGAGCGGCTGTCCATGCGGCGCATCGGCCCGCGGCACCGAGCGTGCAAGCGCCGCGGTGTAAGGATGCCGTGGCGAGGCGAGCACCACGCTCGCGGGCCCCTCCTCCACCACGCGTCCTGCGTACATCACCGCGATGCGATCGGCGAGCCCCGCAACCGCACCCAGATCGTGCGTGATCAGCACGATCGCCAGACCTTCGATGCGCAGGCGAGCGAGCAGCGAGAGCACCTGCGACTGCGACTCGCTGTCGAGCGCCGTGGTGGGTTCGTCGGCGATCAGGAGGGAGGGACCGGCGATCAGCGCCATTGCGATGACGACGCGCTGGCGCTGCCCGCCAGAGAGCTCGTGGGGGTATTGGCGCAGCCGCCGTGCCGGATCGCTGAGACCCACGCGCGCGAGCGCGTCGCACGCACGCACGCCGGCCTCGCGCCGTCCGGCCAGGTCGTGCGCGACCAGCACCTCGGCGAGCTGCGCGCCGACCGTCATGTGGGGCGTGAGCGCATTCATCGGGTCCTGGAAGACCGTTGTGATGCGCGTGCCGCGCACGCGGTTGAGCCGCGCGGGTCCGGCGCCGATCAGCTCCTCCCCCTCGAAGCGCGCCGAGCCGCAGGCGGCGCCGTTGGCGGCGAGCAGGCCGAGACACGCGAGAAAGGTCTGCGACTTGCCGGATCCGGACTCGCCGACCACGCCCAGGCATTCGCCCGCAGCGATCCGCAGCGATACGTCGTGCACGGCGCGCAGCCTGCCCTGTGGCGTGGCGAAATCCACGCTCAGGTCCTCGATCGTCAGCAGCGCAGCGCCCACTCAGTGGAGCCTCGGGTCGAGCGCATCGCGCAGCCCGTCGCCCAGGAAATTGAGTGCCAGCAGAATCGCCGCCAGCACCGTGCAGGGCAGCAGCAGCTGCCAAGGCGCGCGCTCCATCCCGAGCGCACCTTCGGCCACCAGCCGTCCCAGGCTCGTCAGCGGCTCCTGCACGCCGAGGCCAAGGAAGGAGAGAAAGCTCTCGAACAGGATCAGCTGCGGCACGGTGAGGGTCGCGTACACGATCACAGTTCCGAGCAGGTTCGGCACGATGTGGCGCACGAGGATGCGGCGGGTCGGCAGCCCGAGCGCAATCGCCGCATCGACGAAGCCGCGGCTGCGCAGCGCCAGCGCCTGCCCGCGCACGATGCGCGCCATGGTGAGCCACCCGACGGCGCCTACGCCCAGGAAGATGAGCCACAGACTGCGTCCAAACACGACGGTCAGCACGATGACGAAGAACATGTAGGGCAGTGCATAGAGGATGTCGACCAGCCGCATCATCCACTCGTCGACGCGGCCGCCGAGATAGCCGGCCGTCGCCCCCCAGGCCACACCGATCACCAGGCTCACGAGGCTCGCGAGCAAGGCCACCGAGAGCGATATGCGCGTGCCCGCCCAGACCCGCACGAACAGATCGCGGCCGTTGGCATCGGTGCCGAACCAGTGGCCGTTCGCCAGCGACGGCGGACTCGCGAGCGGCGAAAGCGACCAGTCGACGGTGTCGAGGTGCCACGGGCTCACCGCCGGTCCGAGCAGCGAGGCGATGAGTACCAGCACGAGCAGCCCGGCGGCGACCGCGGCGCCCCGGTTGCCGCGCAGGCGGCGGCGCGCGCCGGTCCACAGCCCGCCCTGTCCTTGCCGATTCCAGGCTGCGGACTCAATCATGCCGGATCCTGGGATCGAGCCAGCCGTACAGCACATCGACCAGCAGGTTGAGCAGCACGATCAGCGTCGCGTAGAACACGACCATGCCCATCACCAGCGTGTAGTCGCGGTTCACCGCTCCCTGCACGAAGTAGCGTCCGACGCCGGGCAGCGCGAACACCTGCTCGACGACCAGCGACCCGGTAAGCAGCGCGCCCGCCGCCGGACCGAGAAAGCTGAGGACGGGCAGGATCGCGGGCTTGAACGCGTGTCGCCAGAGGATGCGCCGTTCACTCAAACCTTTCGCCCGCGCAGTGCGGATGTGCGGCGACTGCAGCACGTCGAGCAGGCTGCCGCGCGTCAGGCGCGCGATGTAGGCGACGAACGGCAGCGCGAGCGTTGCCACCGGCAGCACCGCATAGCGCAGGTCACCCGGATCCCAGCCGCCCACCGGGAGCCAGCCGAGCTGCACACCGAAGAGCAGCGCAAGCAGAGGTGCGACCACGAAGTTCGGCAGCGCAAGACCGACGAGCGCCGAGCCCATCACCAGATGGTCCGCCGGCCGATTGCGCCGGCGCCCGGCGAGCATGCCGAGCAGGATGCCTGCCAGCACGGCGACCGCGAGCGCCGCGCTGCCGAGCGCCAGCGTGACCGGCAGCCCCTGCGCGATCAGCTCGGAGACGTCGAAGTCCCGGTAGCGGAACGACGGACCCAGATCGCCGCGCAGCAGACCGGCCAGATAGTTGCCGTACTGGACCAGGATCGGACGATCCAGGCCGTACGCCGCCTCGAGGTTGGCGGCCACCTCCGGCGGCAGCGTCTGCTCCTCGTCGAAGGGTCCGCCGGGTGCGAGCCGCATCAGGAAGAACGCTGCGGTGACGATCACGAACAGCGTCGGCACTGCACCCGCGAGACGACGAATCGCGTACTTGAGCATGCGCCGGCGCGCTCAGCTCCGCTTCCCGGAGCGGCCCGACATGAGCTCGGTAAACTCCGCCTCGTCGATCACGCGGATGCCGAGCTCCTGAGCCCTGCGCAGCTTCGAGCCCGCCTCTCTGCCTGCCACGAGGAACGTGGTCTTCTTCGACACGGAATCCGTCACCGTCGCGCCGGCGGCACGTGCCGAGTCGCGCGCCTGATCGCGCGTCATGCTCTCGAGCGTGCCTGTGATGACCAAAGTCGCACCGCGCAGCGCCCCGCCGGCGCCGGACCGCGCCCGGGCAACGTCCGGCCAGGTGACCCCATGCCTGCGCAGGAGCGCGATGACCTTGCGGTTGCGCGGCTCGGCGAAGAACGCGTGCACGTGTGCCGCCACCACCGGCCCGATGTCGCGCACGGACTGGATCTCTTCCTCGCTAGCCGCCATGAGGGCCTCGAGCGTGCCGAAATGCTCCGCCAGCGCCAGCGCGGTCGCCTCGCCGACCTCGGGGATGCCGAGTGCGAACAGGAACCGCGCCAGCGTCGTGCGCTTGCTGCGTTCCAGCGCGTCAACCAGCTTCGCGGCCGAGCGCTCACCCATGCGATCGAGGTCGGACAGCTCCTGTGCGGTGAGCGTGTAGAGGTCGGCGGGCGTGCGTACGCGCCCCCGCTCGACCAGCTGCTCGACGAGGCGGTCGCCAAGGCCGTCAATGTCCATCGCGCGGCGCGCCGCGAAATGACGCAGCGACTCGCGGCGTTGCGCGGCGCAGATCAGTCCGCCCGTGCAGCGCGCAACCGCCTCGCCCTCCGCACGCACCACTGGCGAGCCACAGACGGGGCACTTCGCCGGCAGCTTGACGACCCTTGCGTCCGCGGGCCGGCGCTCGACGATCACACGCACCACTTCCGGGATCACGTCGCCGGCGCGCCGCACCACGACCGCATCGCCGATGCGCACGTCCTTGCGGGCGAGCTCGTCCATGTTGTGAAGCGTCACGTTGCTGACGGTGACCCCGCCGACGAACACCGGCTCCAGCCGCGCGACCGGCGTCAGGGCGCCCGTCCGCCCGACCTGGAATTCGACCGCGCGCACGACCGTCGTCTCTTCCTGGGCAGGGAACTTGTGCGCCACCGCCCAGCGCGGGGCACGG
Source organism: Steroidobacteraceae bacterium (assembly GCA_052039045.1). Taxonomy (GTDB): domain Bacteria; phylum Pseudomonadota; class Gammaproteobacteria; order Steroidobacterales; family Steroidobacteraceae; genus DATJKD01. The sequence continues at coordinate 26,254 of JBQGDL010000068.1, read as the reverse complement.
GCCACGAAGCCGAGCTCACGCTGCCAGTCCAGGCGATCCACCTTGTAGACGACGCCGTCGATCTCGTAGGCGAGCGCATTGCGTCGCCCCGCGAGAGTCGCGTGGTAGGCGAGACAGCCTGCCACGCCCTCGACCACCGCCGCCTCGGCGGCGGTGCGCAGCCCCAGCTCGCGCAGTGCGGCGAGGATTGCGCTCTGCCGGGTCGGCATCTTCCAGCCCTCGACGGCGCCCAGTCCGTAGCAGCAGATATCGAGCGCGCGCTGTGCCGTGATCTTCGGATCGAGCTGCCGCAGGCTGCCCGCAGCGGCATTGCGCGGATTGACGAAGGTCTTCTCGCCTTTTTCCGCGGCCTGACGATTGAGCGCTTCGAAGGAGCGTCGGGTCATGAACACCTCGCCGCGCACCTCGATCACCTTCGGCGGCGCCCCGCGCAGCCGCAGCGGCACGGCGCGGATCGCGCGGACGTTTGCGGTGACGTCCTCGCCGCGGCTGCCGTCACCACGCGTCGCAGCCTGCGCCAGCCGACCCCCCTCGTAGCGCAGGCTGATCGCAAGACCGTCGAGCTTCGGTTCGGCGGCGTACTCGACCTCCTCGACCTCCAGACGCGCGCGCACACGCCGGTCGAAGTCGACGATGTCCTCCTCGGTGAACGCGTTCTCGAGCGAGAGCATCGGCACGGTGTGCACGACCGCCGGAAATGCCTGGGCCGCCGCGCCGCCGACCCGCTGGGTCGGCGAGTCGGGAGTGACGAGCTCCGGATGCGCAGCTTCGAGCTCGCGCAGCTCACGCATCAGCCGGTCGTAGGTCGCGTCCGAGACCTCGGGGTCGTCCAGTACGTAATAGCGATAGTCGTGATGCGCGACCTGCGCGCGCAGTTCCTCGATGCGCCTGGCAGCTTCGCGGGCGGCCATTGCGGCGCGTTCAGGCGCGGCCCGCGGATCCGAGGCTGCGCTCGAAGGCGACCACTTCCTCGCGGAGCTGGAACACGCGCTGCACAGAAAGCGGCGCGCCGCGGTCGTCCTGCAGCTGTCCCCCGAGGCGAGCAGCGAGGCCGCGCGCGGCGTCGAGCAGCTCGTCGAACGCGCGCACGACCGGCAACGGTCCCGGCATGACCGTGAAGATCGCAACGCCGGGATAGGCCGCCGAGTCCATGGTCGCCGGATCGAACGTGCCGGGCTCGAGCAGGCTCGCGAGGCTCATGATGGGACGGCCTTCCGCGTCGAGCCGATGGAAGATGTCGTAGCGTCCATGCGTAAAACGCGCGGCTGTGACCACCTCGCGCAGCACCGCGCCGTCGAAGCGTGCCGGGTGTGCCGCCGTGACGCGTATCGCGACGATCTTCTGTGGAGCACGCGGCGCGGCTGCCGCGGGGCGCGGCTCGGCGCGCATGCCGGGCTCCGCTGCGGGCGGATGTGCCGCGCTTTTCGGCGCGGGCCGCGGCACTCCCAGACTCGGTTCGCGCCTGGTTGCCTGCTGCGGCGGAGCCTCCGCCGGGCGCGACGCCGGCGCCGCACCCCTCGGAGCCTCAGGCCGCGCCTCGCTGGGCTCGCTCAGCGTCATGCGTGGCTCGCTGCGAGCCGCGCCGCCCAGCGTCACGCGCGGCTCGAGCCGGGGCGCCTCGATCGTCGCCGCCGGCCGCGGTGGCTCCACACGCGTCGATCGCTCGAGCTCGGCGGCGGTCGGCGGCTTGCGGTTGCGCGTCCCGAACACGTACAGCGCGACGATCAGCGCAATGCCCGCGATCAGAAGTATCCAGCGCAGCTCGCTCATCTCCGCATCACATCGCGGCCATGCGCACCGCCTCGTCGACGTCCACGGCGACGAGCCGCGACACGCCCGGCTCGTTCATGGTCACGCCGAGCAGCTGATTGGCAAGCTCCATAGTCGCCTTGTTGTGCGTGACGAACACGAACTGCACGCGGCTCGACATGTCGCGGACGATGTCACAGAAACGCCCGACGTTGTTCTCGTCGAGCGGTGCGTCGACCTCGTCGAGCAGACAGAAGGGTGCCGGGTTCAGCTCGAAAATCGCGAACACGAGCGCCACCGCCGTGAGCGCCTTCTCGCCGCCCGAGAGCTGGCTGATCGAGCTGTTCCGCTTGCCGGGCGGGCGCGCCATGATCGCGACGCCCGCATCGAGCACATCCTCGCCGCCGAGCTCGAGATAGGCGTGTCCGCCGCCGAACAGCCGCGGGAACTTCTCCTTGAGACCGGCATTGACCCGCTCGAAGGTCTCCTGGAAGCGGCTCTTCGTCTCGCGGTCGATGCGCCGGATCGCATCCTCGAGAGTGTTCAGCGCATCGCTCAGGTCCGCGTGCTGCCGGTCGAGGTACTCCTTGCGTTCGGACTGCTCGCGGAACTCGTCGATCGCCGCCAGGTTGACCTGGCCGAGCCGCTCGATCTTCTCGCCCGTCTCGGCGAGCTGCAGCTCCCAGCCCGGGACGGTGGCTTCCTCCGGAAGTCCCGCCACGGTCTGAGCGAGATCCGCACGCGTCGCGGCGAACTGCTCGAGCAGCGTCTCGCGGCGCACCTTGAGCTCCTGCACCGAGAGGCGCACTCCGTCGAGCTGTTCGCGCGCCTCGGCGACGCGACTCTCCGCAGCCAGGCGCTGTTCATCGAGCTCGCGCAGCCGCGTATCCACTGCCTCCATCGCCCGACGCGCTTCGGCCAGCTCGTTCTCCACGCTCACGCGCCGGCCGAGACGCTCCTCGAGACCGCTGCGTAGCTGCGCTTCGGTTTGCTCGCCCGCAGCCAACTGCGCATCGAGGTCGGCACGCCGCACCCCGTGCTGGTCGACCTGGGCGTCGAGCCGTGCGATCCCCGCAAGCAGCGACGCATGGGTGCTGCGGCGCGACTCGACGCGGATCGCCACTTCGCCTGTGGTCGCCCGGTCGCCGGCGGCCTGCTCGCGCGCCGCAGCGAGGCGCTGCCGGAGCTCGTCGCGCTCGCCTTCGCGTCTGCGGCGCTCCTCGTCGAGCCCGGCGAGCACGGCTGCCGCGTCCGCCGCGCGCGCGCGCGCCGACTGGACTGCCCCGTTCGCCGTGGCAAGCTCAGCGTCGAGCTCGCCGATCTGCGCCTGCAACGCCGCGAGCCGGTCGTTGCGCTGTTCGGTGCGGGTGCGCAACCCATCGAGCTGCGCACGCAGCTCGAGGTGCGCCGCGCCGCGCGCCGCGACACCCGATTGTGCATCGGCGAGCAGGTCTTCCATCGCGTGGACCTGCTGACGCAGCGCATCGAGCCCCGCCTCGACCGTGCGCTGCCGCTCCTGCAGCCGCTCCAGATGCGCCCGCTCGCGGCGCAACGCCTGCTCGCGCTCGATGACGCCCTGGTGATGATCCTCGTCACGGCTGACGCGCAGCCAGTCCTGACCGATCCAGATCCCGTCCCGCGTGATGACCGATTGCCGCGGCTCGAGCTGGCCTCGCAGCGCCAGGGCCTGCGGCAGGTCCTTGGCGGCCACGACGCCGTCGAGCAGGCTGTCGAGCCCGGCGGGGCCACGGACGTGCTCGCGCAGGCCGCGCGCGGCAGCGCGCTCCGGCGCACGCACCGACGCGGAGGCGAAGAAACCGACGCTGCCCTGGTCGAGGCTGCCGAGCGCCGCGGCGACGTCGTCGATCGAATCGACGCAGACGGCCTCGAGATACGCGCCGAGCACCGTCTCGACGGCGCGTTCCCAGCCGGCGTCGACGTTGAGCTGCTGGGCCAGACGCGGCCGGCCGGCGAATCCGCTCGCCGCGAGCCACTCGACCACCCGTCCCCCCGACTGCCCGAGCGCCGCGCGCTGCAACGCCTCGAGCGACACGATTCGCCCCTCGGTTGCGAGCGCCTCGCGATGCGCCGCCTGAGCCGACTCCGCCAGCTCGCGCTCGCGCTGCCGTTCGGACTGCATCTGCGCCACCAGTTCCTCCATCCGTCGCCGCGCATCGTCGGCTGCGGTGCGCGCGGCCTGCTCATCGGCTTCGGCTGCGGCGATGCTCGCCGCCACGTCGGTGGCCGCGAGCAGGGTGAGTTCGCGTGTCGTGCGCTCCTTCTGTGCGAGCACGCGGCGGAGGTTGTTCTCGAGCTCCTCGACCCGGACACGCTCCGCTTCGGCGGCCGTCGCCCCGGCGCGGAGCCGCTGGTTGAAGAGCTCCCAGCGGTCCTGCCAGTCGTGCATGGCCTGATCGGCGGCGGAGAGCGCCGCGGCCGAAGCCTGCTCCGCCGCCCGCGCCGCCTCGAGGCCAGGCCCGAGCTCCGCGAGCATGGCCGCCAGCTCGGCCGCCTGCTGCGCGTCGCGGCCGCGCTGCAGGACCGCCTCCTCGAGCGCCTGGGCGAGCTGCTCGATCTCCTGACGCTGCCGAGCGCGCAGCTCGCGCGCGTGCTCGATCGCCTGTTCGGCGCGCGAAATCTCCGCGCCGATCTCGTAATAGCGTCCCTGCACTCCCGATAGCCGGTCGGACTGCCCGGCGTGCTCGGCGCGGGATCGCTCGATCGACGCCTCGAAGGCACGCTGCTCGGCAAGCGCGGACTGAAGCAGGAGGTCACGCTCGCGCAGGATCGCCGCGCGCGCGCCGGCTTCGGTCTCGACCTCACGCAGCCTGAGCGCGAGCAGCTGCGCCTGGAGCTGTCGCTCCTCCTGCTTGAGGGCCTGGTAGCGGCGCGCCGTCGCCGCCTGGCGCTGCAGGTGCTTGAGCTGTTTGTCGACTTCCTCGCGCAGGTCGCTCAGCCGCTCGAGATTCTCGCGCGTGTGCCCGATCCGCGTCTCGGTCTCGCGGCGCCGCTCCTTGTAGCGCGAGATGCCGGCGGCCTCCTCGAGGAAGCCGCGCATGTCCTCCGGCCGCGCCTCGATGACGCGCGAGATCATGTTCTGCTCGATGATCGCGTAGCTGCGCGAGCCGAGCCCCGTGCCGAGAAACAGCTGAGTGATATCCTTGCGCCGGCAACGCACGCCGTTCAGAAAGTACGCGGAGTTGCCGTCCCGCTCGACCACGCGCTTCAGCGAGACCTCGGAATAGGCGGCGTATTCGCCCCCCAGTTTGCCCTCCGAGTTGTCGAACACCAGCTCGACCGATGCCTGGCCGACGGGCTTGCGCGACCCAGATCCGTTGAAGATCACGTCGGCCATGGAGTCGCCGCGCAGATGCTTGGCGGAGATCTCGCCCATCACCCAGCGCACGGCGTCGATGATGTTCGACTTGCCGCAACCGTTGGGTCCGACCACCCCGACGAGGTTGCTCGGAAACGACACGGCGGTCGGGTCGATGAATGACTTGAATCCGGCCAGCTTGATCTTGGTCAGGCGCATCGGTCACCGGGGGCCCCGCGGAGCAGCGCGGAGTGTAAAAGAATCCGTCGCTTATCGCGAAAATTGCCGGTGGACCCGGCGCGGCCGCTCTGTATAATCCCGCACCCCTCAAGGACCCCCGGAGTATCCGATGCCCGCCAAGAAACCGTCTGTCAAGGCCTCCCGGCCCAGGAAGACTGTTTCTGCGTCGGCGAAGGCGGCCTCCCGGACCGCGGCCCGCCCCGCGGCGGTAAAGGCCCGCCCGGCGCCACGCAAGACCGCGCCGCGCAGCGCGCCCGCCCGGCCTGCAACGCGCTCCGCGCGCACCGCACCGACGCCGCCCGCCAGACCGGTCGTTCCCCCGCCACCGGCCGGCGACGACGGTGAGGGCGAGCTGCGCTTCAACTTGCTCGCCGGGCCGCGCAACGTCAAGCCGTACGTCGCGCGCAAGGACGAGGAATACATGAGCAAGCAGCAGCTCGACCACTTCCGTCGCATCCTCGCCAGCTGGAAGCAGGACCTGATGCAGGAAGTGGACCGCACGATGCTGCATATGAAGGACGAGGCCGCCAACTTTCCCGACCCGAACGATCGCGCGACGCAGGAGTCCGAGTTCAGCCTCGAGCTGCGCACCCGGGACCGCGAGCGCAAGCTGATCCGCAAGATCGACGAGGCCCTGAAGCGCATCGACGACGGCAGCTACGGCTATTGCCTCGAAACCGGCGAGCCCATCGGCGTCAAGCGGCTCGAAGCGCGACCCGTGGCGACCCTGTCCGTCGAGGCACAGGAGCGGCGTGAGCGTCGCGAAAAGCAGTTCGGCGATCGGGACGACTGGTACCGCTGATCCGCCGCATCGGTATTGCGGGCGCTTCGCCCCGAGCCCCACGGGGCCGCTGCATTTCGGCTCGCTGCTGGCCGCGCTCGGCAGCTATCTCGAGGCACGCACCCGCGGCGGGCGCTGGCTGGTCCGCATCGAGGACCTTGATCCGCCGCGCGAGCGACCTGGCGCCGCGGACCGGATCCTCGCCGACCTGGAGCGCTTCGGCTTCACCTGGGACGGGCCGGTGCTGCGTCAGAGCATGCGTGCCGAGCTCTATGAGTCCGCGCTCGAACGCCTCGCGGACTTGCAGCTGACACTGTCATGCGGCTGCACCCGCAGCCAGCTCGCCGCGGCGGGCTCCGCGTCGGCGCCGCCGGATGCCACGGACGAACCTCGCCACCCGCAGGTCTGCCCGGCACCGGCCCCGGCAGGCAGCGGTGCGATCCGCTTCCGTTGTCCGGACCGCGAGGTGAAATTCCTCGACCGCTGCCAGGGGCGGCGGCACGTTAATGTCGCGCGTTCGGTCGGACCGTTCGTCGTGCGCCGGCGCGACGGGCTGCATGCGTATCAGCTCGCCGTTACGGTCGACGACGCGGCGCAGGGCGTCACCGATGTAGTGCGCGGTGCGGACCTGCTCGGCTCTACTGCCAGACAGATCCTGCTGCAGGAGGCGCTCGTTCTGCCGCGGCCCGGCTACCTGCATCTGCCTCTTGCCGTGAACGCGGACGGGAATAAGCTCTCCAAGTCGGGGGATGCGAAGGCACTGGATGCGGCCACACCGTCGGTGCAGCTCGTTGCGGCGCTCGATGTCCTGCGACAGAACCCGCCCGCCGAGCTGAGGCATGCCCGACCGGATGAAGTGTGGCGGTGGGCGCTCGGGCACTGGCGCCCGGAGCGTTTTCGGAGTCTGATGACAATAAACGTCGACGCGGTGCCGCCCAGCGAAGCCCCCGGTCAGGAACCAAGCCGATGACGAGCAGGCCCAGACAGAAACGCGCGCCGGCCGCCGCTGCGCGCGACGACGGCACCGGCGCGAGCCCGCGCGTCATCCGCAAATATCCGAACCGACGCCTGTACGACACCGTCGAGAGCCGCTATGTGACGCTTGCGGACGTGCGCCGCCTGGTGGTCGAGCGCGTGGAGTTCGTCGTGCTGGATCGCAAGACGCAGCAGGACATCACGCGCAGCATCCTGCTGCAGGTCATCGCCGAGCAGGAAGGCGGCAGCGAGTCGCTGATGAGCCGCGACTTTCTGTCGCACGTCATCCGCAGCTACGGCAACGGCCTGCAGGAGCTGGTCGGCCGCTACCTCGACGAGAGCCTGCGACTCTTCCTGCGCAGCGAGCGCGAGCTTCGCGAACGTCTGCGCAACGTGGTCGGCGTCGACCCCGTCGAGGCGGTCGGCGCGGTCGCGCACAAGAACTACCAGCGCTGGAAGACCCTGCAGGAGGAGGTCTTCAGTCGGCTGCCGCGGCCGTTCGGACGGGACGACAAAGAGTAAAAGGGGACATTCTCTATTTCGCCGGCGAGCGCGCCAGGCCGCCGACCGTTGGCGAATAGAGAATGTCCCCGTTCTTTCAGGCGTCGACGCTGCGCATCGACAGGCGCACGCGGCCCTGGCGATCGACCTCCAACACCTTGACGCGGATCATGTCGCCCTCCTTGAGCTTGTCGCTGACACGCTCGACTCGCTCGTCGGAGATCTGCGAGATGTGCACGAGGCCGTCCTTCCCGGGCAGGATCTGCACGAATGCGCCGAAGTCCATCAGCCGCACGACCTTGCCCTCGTAGACGCGCCCAACCTCCACCTCGGAGGTGATGAGCTCGATGCGCCGCTGCGCCTCCCGCCCGGCCGCGCCATTCACCGACGCGATCTTCACCGTGCCGTCGTTCTCGATGTCGATGGTCGTGCCCGTTTCCTCGGTGATGGCGCGGATCACGGCGCCGCCCTTGCCGATCACCTCGCGGATCTTCTCCGGGTCGATCTTGATGGTGATGATGGTCGGGGCCCACTCGGACATTGATTCGCGCGGCTTCGACAGCACCTTGGCCATCTCACCGAGAATGTGCAGGCGCGCCTCGCGCGCCTGATCGAGCGCGACCCGCATGATCTCGCTGGTGATGCCCTCGATCTTTATGTCCATCTGCAGCGCGGTCACGCCGTCGGAGGTGCCCGCGACCTTGAAATCCATGTCGCCGAGGTGGTCCTCGTCGCCGAGGATGTCGGTCAGGACCTGGTAGCGATCGCCCTCGAGCACGAGCCCCATCGCCACGCCCGCCACCGGCGCCTTGACCGGCACGCCGGCGTCCATCAGCGCGAGGCTGGTGCCGCACACGCTCGCCATCGAGCTCGAGCCATTCGACTCGAGGATCTCGGAAACCACTCGAATCACGTAGGGGAACGTGGCCATGTCCGGCATCACCGCGCTGATGCCGCGCCGTGCCAGGTTGCCGTGACCGATCTCGCGGCGCTTCGGCGCGAGCTGCATGCTGACTTCGCCGACGGAGAACGGCGGGAAGTTGTAATGCAGCATGAAGGGTTCTTTCCGCTCCCCCGACAGCGCGTCGATGATCTGCGCATCGCGGCCGGTACCGAGCGTGGTCGTCACGAGCGCCTGAGTCTCACCGCGGGTGAAGAGCGCCGAACCGTGCGTGCGTGGCAGCACGCCGGTCTCGACTGTGATCGGCCGCACGGTGCGCATGTCGCGCCCATCGATGCGCCGCGCGCCTGCCAGCACCTTGTGGCGCACGATGTTGTATTCGAGCCGGCCCAGCTCGTCGCTCACCTTCTTGGCGTCGAACTTCGGCGTCTCGCCGGCGGCGAGATCGGTGAGAACCGCGAGCTTGATGGCGTCGATGCGCTCGTGGCGCGACTGCTTCTGCGTGATGGTGTAGGCCTGCGCGAGCTGCGCCTCGGCCTGCGCGGCAACCGCCGCGGCGAGCCCTGCATCTGCGACAGCCGGCGTCCACGCCCAGGCGGGCTTGCCGGCCGCCGCGGCGAGCTCGCGGATCGCACGGATCGCGACCTGCATCTGCTCGTGGCCGTGCACCACGGCGCCCAGCATCACCGACTCCGGCAGGCGATCTGCCTCGGACTCCACCATCAGCACCGCATCAGCCGTGCCGGCGACCACCAGGTCGAGCTGCGAGGTGTTGAGATCCTGCGCGGTGGGATTGAGCAGATACCTGCCGTCGCGATAGCCGATCCGGGCCGCGCCGATCGGCCCCTTGAAGGGCATGCCGGACAGGCACAGGGCCGCGGAAGCGCCCAGCATCGCCGGCACGTCCGAGTCGATTTCCGGATCGAGCGAGATGACGGTCGCGATGACCTGAACCTCGTTGTAGAAGCCCTCCGGGAAGAGCGGCCGGATCGGCCGGTCGATCAGCCGCGAAGTGAGCGTTTCCTTCTCGGTCGGGCGACCCTCGCGCTTGAAGAAGCCGCCCGGGATGCGCCCGGCCGCGTAGGTCTTCTCGACGTAGTTGACGGTGAGCGGCAGGAAGTCCTTGCCGGGGCTCACGTCCTTGCGGCCGACCGCCGTGACCAGCACGGCCGTGTCTCCCATGGTGACGAGGACTGCGCCGTCAGCCTGGCGGGCGAGACGGCCCGTCTCGAGGGTGACGTTGTGCGGCCCGTACTGAAAGCTTTTCTTGTGGACGTTCACGATAGGCGGTCCGGTGCTGGTTTGGTTCTGCAGAAACTAAACCGGCCCGCAAGGCGGGCCGGCAGCGGGTGAATCAGCGGCGCAAGCCGAGCCGACTGACCACGTCCTGGTAACGCGCCACGTCGGCCACCTTGAGATAGTCGAGAAGCTTGCGGCGCTGGGTCACCAGCTTGAGAAGCCCGCGGCGCGAGGAATGGTCGCGCTTGTGGACGTTGAAGTGTTCGCCCAGCTCATTGATCCGAGCGGTAAGGAGCGCTATCTGGACTTCCGGCGAGCCGGTGTCCCTGGCGCTGCGGCGGTGCTCGCCGACGATCTCGCTTTTCCGCGAGGTGGAGAGAGTCATCTGTGCGTGTCCCTCGAAATCCCAGGTCTCTCGCTCAACTGAGCCGCGCATTCTAGCCTTGCCCACCCGATGGGCTCAAGTCGCAGGCCGCGCTGCAGGCTCCGGATCCACCAGCAACCGCAGTACGTGCAGCCTGCGGTCGGAACCGACCGTGAGCAGTCCGAGCAGCGCCCCCGCCGCATCGTAAGCGCAGGCCGTCGCGCCGGGCGTCAGCTCCGCCACCGCAGCGACGCTGCCTCCGTGGCGGACTGACGCGCTGTCCGCGGCATCGAGATCCACGCGCGGCAGCCCCTCGAGCGCCCTCGCGACGGGCAGCAGCCATCCCGGACGTGGCTCGAGTGCCGCGCCGGTCGCTTCCCAGGCGGTGATCTCGTCGAGGCTCACCATCGCTTCCGATTCGAATGGCGCGACCCACAGCCGGCGTAGCGCCGTCAAATGACCGACGGTGCCCAGCCCTGCAGCGATGTCCTCACCGAGGACGCGCACGTAGGTGCCCTTGGAGCACTCGAGCTCGAGCTCGAGCTCGTCGGATCCGAGCGCGAGCAGATCCAGGCGGTGCACCTCGATCCTTCGCGCGGCCCGTGGCACGCTCTCGCCGCGTCGCGCGAGCTCATACAGCCGCTCGCCGCGGAGCTTGAGCGCGCTCACCATCGGCGGTGTCTGCTCGATGCTGCCAAGCAGCCCGGCAAGCACACGCTCGACATCCGCAGCGCCGAAGGCCGGAACCTCGGCCCGCACGGTCGCACGGCCAAGCGCGTCGCCGGTGTCGGTCGCCGTGCCGAGCCGCAGACGGGCGCGATAAGCCTTGCTGCCGCTCAGGACTCGCCCACAGGTCTTGGTCGCCTGCCCGAAGCAGAGCGGCAGCATGCCCGTCGCCATCGGGTCGAGCGTGCCGGCGTGCCCCGCCTTGGCGGCGCGCAGCGCGTGCCGCACGCGTTGCAGCGCGTGATTCGAGGAGAGCCCGGCGGGCTTGTCGAGCAGCACGATCCCGGACACAGCGCGACGGATCGGCCCACGACGCTCGGATCCGGCGTGACCGGCGCCGCGCGTCACCCCTTCTCGTCCCGGGGGTCGTCCGGCACGTGTCGGGCGGCGTCGTCGCGCACCGCGCGCGTGATGAGCTCGTCGAGCCGGTTGCCGCGCTCCAGCTCTTCGTCGGGCTGAAAGTGCAGTTGCGGAGCGAGTCGCAGCCGCAGCGCGCGTCCCAACGGGCCGCGCAGATACACCGCCGCCTCGTCGAGGATCTCCCGTTGCAGAGCATCGTGCGGACTGCCTTCGAGCGGCGCGTAGTACACCCAGGCATGCGCCAGATCCGGGGAGAGGCGCACGTGGGTGATCGTCAGCGGCTTGAGGCGCGGATCCCGCACCTCGCGACGCAGCATCTCGCTCAGCAGCCGCTGCACCTGCTCGGCGACGCGTCGCGCACGCGGGATCTCGCGTGGCATTTCCGCCTCAGGCGTTGCGTACGACTTCCACCCGGGCGTAGCACTCGATCTGATCGCCCACGCGGATGTCGTTGTAGTTGCGCACGCCGATGCCGCATTCGGTGCCGGCGCGTACCTCGCTGACGTCGTCCTTGAAGCGCCTGAGCGAATCGAGCTCGCCCTGGTGGATCACGACGTTGTCGCGCAGCACGCGCACCGGATGGCCGCGCCGGATGTAGCCTTCCACCACCAGGCAGCCGGCCACCGTGCCGAACTTGCTCGAGCGAAACACCTCGCGGACCTCGGCCAGGCCCACGATCTGCTCCTTGATCTCCGGCTTGACGAGACCGGCGATCGCCTGCTTCACGTCGTCGATCGCCTCGTAGATGATGCTGTAGTAGCGCACGTCGACGCCGGAGTCCTTGAGCGCCGCGCGGGCCGCCGAGTCGGCGCGCACATTGAACCCGACGATGCGCGCGCGCGAGGCGATGGCGAGCGTGACGTCGGATTCGGTGATGCCGCCGACACCGCTGGCAATGACGCGCACCGCGACTTCCTCGGTGCCCAGCTTGGAGAGCGCGTCGCGCAGTGCCTCGGCGCTGCCCTGCACGTCAGCCTTGACGATCAGCTGGACCGTCTCGCCGGCGCCCGTCCCCATCTGCGAGAACACGTCGTCGCTCTTCTTCGCCGCGCTGGCGAGCCGCACGTCGCGGACCTTGCCCTGGCGGTGCAGGGCAACTTCCCGCGCCTTGCGCTCGCTCTCGACGACCAGCATGTCGTCGCCGGCGTTCGGCGCGTCGGACAGGCCGAGCACCTGCACCGGCACGGCCGGACCCGCCTCGGTCACCTGTTTGCCGGTGGCGTCGAACAGCGCCCGCACGCGGCCGAATTCCTGCCCCGCGATGATCGGATCGCCGGCCCGGAGCGTACCGCGCTTCACCAGCACGGTGGCGACCGCGCCACGGCCCTTCTCGATGCTCGACTCGAGCACGACGCCGACCGCCGGACCCTCCTGGGGCGCCTTGAGATCGAGCACCTCCGCCTGCAGCAGGATCGCCTCGAGCAACTGGTCGATACCCTGGCCGGTACGCGCCGAGACGTTGACGAACATCGTGTCCCCGCCCCACTCCTCGGGGATGACGTTGTGCTTGCCGAGGTCGTTGCGCACGCGGTCCGGATCCGCGTCGCCCTTGTCGATCTTGTTGACCGCGACCACCATCGCGACGTTGGCCGCCCTCGCGTGCTGGATTGCCTCGACGGTCTGCGGCATGACGCCGTCGTCCGCGGCAACCACCAGCACGACTATGTCCGTGACGTGCGCACCGCGCGCGCGCATCGCCGTGAACGCGGCATGGCCCGGGGTGTCGATGAACGTGATCATGCCCTTCGGCGTCTCGACCTGATACGCGCCGATGTGCTGCGTGATGCCGCCCGCCTCGCCGGCGGCCACCTTGGCCCGCCGGATGTAGTCGAGCAGCGAAGTCTTGCCATGGTCGACGTGACCCATGATGGTCACGACCGGTGGCCGAGGCAGCGCCTCCTCTGCGCCATGCGCAACGCGCAGCTGCTCCTCGAGCGAATCGGTCTTCAGACGCACCGCCGTGTGGCCGAACTCCTCGACCACGAGCTGCGCCGTATCCTGATCGATGGGCTGGTTGATCGTCGCCATGACGCCCATCTTCATCATCACCTTGATCACTTCGTTGGCCTTCACCGCCATGCGGTTGGCCATCTCGCCGACGGTGATGGTCTCCGGGATCTGCACGTCGCGCTTGACCGGCGCTGTCGGCAGCTCGAAGCCGTGCCGCGCGTCGACGCTGACCTGCACGTGGCGCCGGCTACGCTGCGCCTGCTTCTTCTTGAAGCGCGCGCTGGCATCGACGCCGACATGCAGCTCCTGGCGACCGTACTTGGTACCGCGCCGCTCCTCCGCGGGCACCTCCGCACGCGCCTTGGGCGGATGCGCTGGCGCGGCCGGAGCCTGGCGTGACGCCTCGCCCCGCTCCGCACGCTCGCGCTCGCGGGCTTCGGCCTGACGACGCGCCTCTTCCTCCGCGCGCTGCCGCGCCTCGTCGTCCGCCTTGCGACGCACTTCGGCCTCGACCCGGTCGCGCTCGCGCTGTTCGGCGGCTCGGCGCTCCTGCTCGCGCCGCTCCGCCTCTATGCGCACCGCCTCGTCGGCCTTGCGCTGCCGGTCGAGCTCCTCCTGCCGCTGTCGCGCCTCTTCTTCGAGCACCGTGCGGTTGAGATACGTGCGCTTGCGACGCACCTCGACGTTCACGGTCCGCGCCCGGCCCTGCGACGAGGCCAGCTTGATCTCCGACTGCGACTTGCGCTGCAGCGTGATGCGGCGCGGCGCGGCGGCGTCTTCGACGCGGCCGTGCGCACGGCGCAGATGCGTGAGGAGCTCCATCTTGGCCTCGTCGCTGATCACGTCGTCCGCGCCGGCCACCTTGATCCCGGCTTCGTCGAGCTGCGTGATGAGCCGCTCGACCGGGACCTTGAGCACTTCTGCGAACTGGCTGACCGTCACTTCCGCCATTGCTGATCTCCGGTCAGGCCTGCTGACCCTGCTGCTCGAACCAGTGCTTGCGCGCCGCGAGAATCAGCTCGCCGGCGCGCTCCGGCGCGAGGTTGGGAATCTCGGCCAGCTCGTCCACCGACTGCTCGGCAAGGTCCTCGCGGGTCACGATGCCGTGGCGCGCGAGCTCGCCTGCCAGGTCATCGTCCATCCCCTCGAGCTCGAGCAGGTCCTGCGCCGGTTCCGCGGTCTCGATTGTCTCCTCCGAGGCGATCGCCTGCGTCAGCAGCACGTCGCGCGCGCGGTTGCGCAGCTCGAGCACCATTTGCGCGTCGAACTCCTCGATCGCCGCCAGCTCCGACTGCGGCACGTAAGCGATCTCCTCGATGCTGGAGAACCCGGCCTGCACGAGGATGCCCGCCACGTCCTCGTCGACGTCGAGCGCCTTCATGAAGAGCTCCCGGAGCTCGCGCTGCTCGGATTCGCTCTTCTCGTCGGCGGCCTGCTCGCTCATGATGTTGAGCTTCCAGCCGGTGAGCTCGCTCGCCAGGCGGATGTTCTGTCCGCCCCGGCCGATGGCCTGCGAGAGCTTCTCCTCGGCCACCGCGATGTCCATGCTGTGGCTTTCCTCGTCGACGACGATCGAGCTCACCTCGGCAGGCGCCATCGCGTTGATGACGAACTGCGCGGCAGTGTCGTCCCACGGGATGATGTCGACGCGCTCACCGGCTATCTCGCTCGATACCGCCTGCACGCGCGAGCCGCGCATGCCGACGCAGGCGCCGACCGGGTCGATGCGCGGGTCGTTGCTCTTGACCGCGATCTTGGCGCGTGCGCCCGGGTCGCGGGCCGCACCCAGGATATTGATCAGGCCCTGACCGACCTCCGGTACCTCGAGCTTGAACAGTTCGATCAGGAACTCCGGCGCCGTGCGCGACAGGAACAGCTGCGGCCCCCGCGGTTCCGAGCGCACCTCCTTGAGGTAGGCCTTGATACGGTCCTGGGTGCGGACCGGTTCGCGCGGGATCATCTGCTCGCGGGGGATGAAGCCCTCGGCATTGCCACCCAGATCGACGTAGATGCCGTTGCGATCGACGCGCTTGACGATGCCCGACACGAGCTGTCCGACACGGTTGGCATACGCCTCGACGACCTGCGCGCGCTCCGCCTCGCGTACCTTCTGCACGATCACCTGCTTGGCGGTCTGCGCCGCGATGCGCCCGAAGGCCACCGACTCGAGCGGGCTCTCGACGAAGCCGCCGGGTGTGGCGTCCGCGGACATCTCCAGAGCATCCTCGAGCCGCAGCTCCTTTTCGGGGAATTCGAGCTCGGTAGAGTCGTCGGCGAACACCTTCCAGCGCCGGAACGTGTCGTAGTCCCCGGACTTGCGGTTGATCGCGACCCGCACCTCGATGTCCTCACCGTACTTCTTGCGGGTGGCGGACGCGAGCGCGGCCTCGAGCGCCTCGAAGATGATCTCCTTGTCGACGCCCTTCTCGTTGGACACGTTCTCGACGACTGTCAGTATCTCTTTGTTCATCGCTCATCCTCCCGGAGGCCGGGATCCGCTCTACTCGGGCGCCAGATGCGCCTTCCGTATGCCGGCGATCGGCAACACCTGCCGCCGACCATCCACCTCGATCTCGACCGTGTCCGCTCCCGCCGCGCGCAGCCAACCCTTGTACCGTCGCCGGCCGTCCAGCGGTTCGCGAAGCTCGACGTACACGCTCTGGCCCACGAACCGGGCAAACTGCCCGGCGGTGCGCAGCGTACGTTCGAGCCCCGGCGAGGACACCTCGAGCGTGTAGTGACCCGGCACAGGGTCCGCGGCGTCGAGCACCTCGCTCACCGCCCGGCTGACACGCTCGCAGTCCTCGAGCGTAATCCCCGTCGCCGCGTCGATGTACACGCGCAGCAGCCCATGGCCACGCCCGGCCAAGTACTCGAGATCCCAGAGCTCGTAGCCGAGTCCTTCGACCACCGGCCGCACGAGCTCCGCGAGCGTGTCCCTGAGCATCGTCCGTGCCTCGCCCAGACACAAAAAATGGGCCGGCGGCCCATTCGTTCCCTTGCAGCGCCGCAGTGCGCGACCGCCGCAAAAGAAAAATCCCCGCGTTCGGGGATTTTCTATGGCGAATCTCCCGCCGGACGGCGACCCGTTACCGGATCGCACAGCGCGGGCGCATGCACCCGGCTCCGACCGAACCTCCGCACCAATCAAGGACTTGCAGTGCTGCGGCGATTCAGAGCGCGGATTCTATAGCAAGGGTCCCCGCAGGGCTAGTCTGCGCCCGTCGCCAGCGAGCCCGTCAGTTCAGCAGCGAACCGATCGCATCCGCCACCTGGTCGACGTTCAAGGCGGAGACCCCCGCCACGTTCACCCGTCCGTCGGTGAGCGCATAGACGTGGTGACGCTCGCGCAGCTGGACCAGCGCCGCCTCCGGCAGCGGCAGCAGCGAAAACATGCCGCGATGACGCACGAGCCACGAGAAGTCGCGGTCTGGCCGGCAGGCGGCGAGGCGGCTCGCGAGCAGCTCACGCAGGCTCAGGAGCCGCGTGGTCATCGCCGCGAGCTCTTCGGTCCATGCGGCGCGCAGCTGCGGATCGCCGAGCACGCGGGCGACGACCGCGGCGCCGTGATCGGGTGGCATGGAATACATGCGTCGCGCGATTCGCGCCTGATGGCTCACCAGCGCGGCGGCCACGGTTGGAGCCCGTCCGATCACCGCCAGCGCGCCGACCCGCTCCCGGTACAGGCCGAAGTTCTTCGAGCAGGAGATCGCGAGCAGCATCTCCGGAACGCGTTCGGCGAGCAGTCGCAGACCCGCCGCGTCGGTTTCGAGATCGTCGCCGAGGCCCTGGTACGCCAGATCGACGAACGGCAGCAGGCCGCGTGCCTCGATGATTTCCGCGACGCTGCGCCACTGGTCGAGCGTCAGGTCCGCCCCCGTCGGATTGTGGCAGCAGGCGTGCAGCAGAATCACCGCGCCCGCCGGCAGTACCGCAAGCTGCGCGCGCATGCGCTCGAAATCGACGCCGCGCGTCGCCGCGTCGTAGTACGGGTAACGCTGCAGCGCGAGACCCGAACTGCCGACCAGCGGCTCGTGGTTGGCCCACGTGGGCGTGCTGACGTGGATCACGGCGTCGGGCGCGGCGGCGCGCAGCAGCTCCGCGCCGATACGAAGCGCCCCGCAGCCGCCGACGGTCTGGATGACCGCCATGCGCGCCCGCAGGCTGTGCGCGAGCGGCCCGAGGGCGAGTTCGGCGACGCGCTCGTTGAACTCCGCATTGCCCGCCGGACCGACGTAGGTCTTGGTGCTTTGCGCCGCGAGCAGCGCCTGCTCTGCCTCGCGCACTGCCGCAGGCACCGGCGTGTTGCCCGCCTGGTCGCGATATACACCGATCCCCAGATCGATCTTGTGCGGCGACTCGTCACGCCGGAAGGCGGCGTTCAGCCCGAGGATCGGGTCGGGCGGCAGGGTTTGCAGGCGGTCGAACATGCAGGTTGCTCCGCTCGTTTCTCAGCGGCGCTGCGTCGCCGCGACGACGCGCTGCTCGATCGCGCCGAAGATGCTGTGCCCCGCATCGTCGAACATCTCGATGCGGACCCGGTCGCCGAAGCGCAGGAACGGCGTGACCGGGTGTCCGCTGTCGATCTGCTCGAGCGAGCGGCGTTCCGCCAGACACGACGAGCCGAGCGATCGATCGTAGTTCGAAACCGTGCCCGAGCCGACGATCGTGCCGGCGGCCAGTCGCCGCGTCCGGGCCAGATGCGCGATCAGCGCCGGAAAATCGAAGGTCATGTCCGTGCCGGCGTCGGGACGGCCGAGCAGAGTGCCGTTGATCCGGCTTTCGAGCGGCCGATGCACGCGCCCGCCGTCCCAGGCCGCGCCGAGCTCGTCCGGCGTCACGGCAACGGGCGAGAAGGCAGTCGCGGGCTTGGACTGGTAGAAGCCGAAGCCCTTGGCGAGCTCGGTCGGGATCAGGTTGCGCAGCGACCAGTCATTGACCAGCATCAGCAGCACGATGTGATCGCGTGCCTGCGCGGCCGCAGTGCCCATCGGCACGTCGTCGGTGACCACCGCGACCTCGGCTTCCAGGTCGATGCCGAACTCCTCGCTTGCGAAGGCCGCGTCCTCGCGCGGCCCGAGCAAGTCGTCCGATCCGCCCTGATAGACGAGCGGGTCGCTCCAGAACGAGGGCGGCATCTCGGCGCCGCGCGCCCGACGCACGAGCTCGACGTGATTGACGTATGCCGACCCGTCGGCCCACTGGTAGGCGCGCGGCAACGGCGCCATCGCCTGTGCGGCATCGAACGCGAAGCTGCCTTGCGCGCGCCCGGCATCGAGCGATTCCGCCAGCGCCCGAAGCCGGGGGCCCAGCTCGCCCCAGGCGTCGAGCGCATCCTGCAGGCGCGCCGCGACGGTGGTTGCCGCCACGGCGCGCGACAGGTCGCGGCTCACCACCGCGAGCCGGCCGTCGCGCGTGCCGTCGCGCAGCGTCGCAAGCTTCATCCGCCGCCGCGTCCCTGCGCGCCGCCCGCCGCGGGCTTCCAGCTGTGGACGTAGTCCGCCCATTCGCAGGCGGCCCCGCCCTCTCCCACGTCGAGCGGATCGCGCGTGTCGATCATCACCGCGTACTCGTCGGTCGCGGGCTTGGTCTGCTCGAACATCCGCGCCAGTGCCTTCGGGTGGGGGCCGTGCGTGAAGCCGCACGGGTGGAAGGTGACCATCCCCGGACGGATGTTGTCGCGGCTGAAGAAATCCCCGGCGTGATAGAAGATGACCTCGTCGTAATCGTCGTTGTTGTGGAAGAACGGCACCTTGAGCGCGCCCGGATCGGTTTCGAAGGGCCGCGGCGTGAAGGTGCAGACGACGAAGCGCGCGGACAGGAAGGTGCTGTGCACCGACGGCGGCAGGTGGTAGCGATGGCTCATCACCGGGCGCAGATCGCGCACGTTGATCCGCACCGGCGCGAGCTCGCCGTGCCAGCCGACCGCATCGAGCGGGTTGTAGGGATAGGTGATGGTCGACACCTCGTCACGGCGCTTGACCTCGACCTGCCAGGTCTCGCGCTCGCTCTGTTGCGCGAGAAAGGCCGCGTCGATCCGCGGCGTGTCGAGCAGCGCCGGATCGAAGATCGCGTGCCCGCCGAGCATACCCTTGTCCGGCAGCGTGTAGCTCGCGTTGGTCGCCTCGATCAGCAGCGCATCGAGCGGCGCGCCGGTCTCGAGACGCCACATCGTGCCGCGCGGCAGCACGAGGTAATCACCGGCGGCGAGGGCGAGATGGCCGAAGTCGCAGTACAGGTCGGCCGCGCCCGAATGCACGAAGAGGAGCTCGTCGCCGTCGGCGTTGCGCGCCAGGCGTGGCATGCGGCCCGGCAAGCGCCAGTAACGCAGCCGGCAGTGCGCGTTGCCGAGGATCCGCGCGGCCGACCAGGGACTGTCGGGCGCGGCGGCGAGCGCGTTGAGGTCGAAGGCGCGGGGCCGCAAGGGGCCGCTGAAGTCGGACCAGCCGGTGGGCGGATGGCGGTGATAGAAGAACGCGGCGGGTCCGAAGAACCCCTCCTTGCTCATCTCGCGCTCGAAGGTCCCTGGCGGCAGGTCGCAGTGCGCCTGACGGGAGGCCTGGCCCTCGACTCTCGACACCGGAATGTAGCGCTTCATCTTAAGCTCCTCGCGGGCCAGGCGCCGGCTCGTCAGATCACTCCGCGGCGCTCCTGGTCGAGCTCGATCGACTCGAACAGTGCCTTGAAGTTGCCCTCGCCGAAACCCTGGTTACCCTTGCGCTGGATGATCTCGAAGAAGATCGGGCCGATCACGTTGCGCGTGAAGATCTGCAGCAGGATACCCTCCTCGGCGCTGCCGTCGATGAGGATCCCGCGCTTGCGCAGTTCCTCGACCGGCTCGCGGTGCCCGTGCACGCGCGCTGCGATGCCCTCGTAATAGGTGTCCGGCGTGTCCTGGAAGTCGATGCCGTTGGCACGCAGCACGTCGACGGTGCCGCGAATCTCATCCGTGGCGAGCGCGATGTGCTGGATCCCCTCGCCCTGATACTCGCGCAGGTACTCCTCGATCTGCGACTTGTCGTCCTGCGATTCGTTGATGGGTATGCGGATGCGGCCGCACGGGCTGGTCATCGCCCGGCTCAGGAGCCCGGTCTTGCGCCCCTCGATGTCGAAGTAGCGGATCTCCCGGAAATTGAACAGGCGCTCGTAGAAGCCTGCCCACTTGTCCATGTTGCCGCGTCGCACGTTGTGCGTCAGGTGGTCGATCACCGTCAGTCCGGCCGAGCGACCACCGCCTGCCGGCGTCACGGGAACGAAGTCGACGTCGTAGATCGTCGCGCCGCCGTAGCGATCCACCAGGTAGATCAGGCTCCCGCCGATGCCTTCGATGGCCGGGATATTGAGCTCCATCGGTCCGACCGGATGGCGCACGGGGGTCGCTCCGAGCCGTACCGCACGTTCGAAGGCGAGCGCCGCGTCGTGCACGCGGAACGCCATGGCACAGGCCGAGGGCCCGTGCTGCTGCGCGAAGCGCTGGCCGAAACTGCCCGGCTCCGCGTTGATGATGAAGTTGATGTCGCCCTGACGGTGCAGTGTTACGTTCTTGCGGCGGTGCCGGGCCACGACCGGGAAACCCATGCGCTCGAACAGGGCGCGCAGCTGTTGCGGGTCCGGAGCGGTGTACTCGACGAACTCGAAGCCGTCCGTGCCCATCGGGTTGTCGAACAGATCGGCCATGCGGCCTCCCGGCGGCAATTAGTTTCAAGTGAAACTGTAGCCGCAGATCTTAGTGTGCTCGGTCGCGGAATGCGATCCGGCGCAGTCCTCGTCGCGGGCCGCGCCTTCGCGGCGCAGGTGATTGCGCCGGTGATCGCGGATCCGCGGCGCGATCGAGCGCGTCAGCGGCTAGTCTGCTGCGCAAACGTGGCTCTGACAAGGCAGGAGGCGTTGCTTCTCGTAGAGGACCTCCTGCCAGTATTACCCGAATCCCTGCCGGCGCGCAGGGCCGTGTCGGGATGGAGGTGCGCTATGATCACCTCGCGGTTGCGCTGGGGACGCACGATGTAACGTTCTTCGGCCGCCAGACGGGGCCGCGGCCCGCGCACCGCGCCACCCCATCCACGCCCGCAGCATCGGGTGATCGCGCAGCACGCGCAGGTACTATCGCGTTCATGGGCGCCCGGAGCCGGACACGAGTGCACTGGATAATCCTCATCACGGCGGCGGTGACGGTGCTCGGCGTCGTCCTCGCGATGAACTTCGCCACGCCCGAGAAGAAGCTCGAGCGCAAGATCGAGCACCGCTACCCGATCGCGGACCCTCAGTTTCGTCGTGAGATGTCGGTGCTGCTCGGTCCGTCGATCGTGGCCGGAAATCGTGTCCTGGACCTGCAGAACGGGGACCAGATCTTTCCGGCGATGCTGGCGGCAATCCGTGCCGCGCGGCGAACCATCGATTTCGAGACCTATATCTACTGGTCGGGCGAGATCGGGCGCCAGTTCGCCGATGCCCTGTCGGAGCGTGCGCAGGCCGGCGTGGCGGTCAAGGTCGTGATCGACTGGGCGGGCAGCATCAAGATGGAGAAGGCACTGCTCGATCAGCTGCGCGCAGCGGGCGTCCAGGTGGAGATGTACCGCCCGCTCAAGTGGTACAACCTCGGCCGGCTCAACAACCGCACGCACCGCAAGCTGCTCATCGTCGACGGCGCGGTGGGTTTCACCGGCGGCGTCGGCATCGCCGACCAGTGGCGCGGCCGCGCGCAGGACGCCGACCACTGGCGGGACATGCATTTCCAGGTCGAAGGACCGGTCGTGGCGCAGATGCAGGCTGCGTTCAACGACAACTGGATCAAGATGACCGGCGAGGTGCTCAACGGCGCCGACTATTTCCCTCCCCTGGCGCCGGCCGGGGAGACGGACGCCCACATGTTCATCGCGTCACCCGCGGGCGGCAGCGAGAGCATGCATCTCATGTACCTGATGGCGATCGCGGCCGCGGAGACTCGCATCGACCTGCAGGCCTCGTACTTCGTACCCGACGATCTCGTGATCGCGGCCTTACTGGCGGCGCGCAAGCGCGACGTCCGTGTGCGCGTCCTGCTGCCGGGCGCACACATAGACTCCGAGACCGTCCGGATCGCCTCCAAAGCGCACTGGGAGCGGCTGCTCGAGGCCGGTGTCGAAATCTACGAGTATCAGCCCACGATGATGCACAACAAGGTGCTGGTCGTGGACGGGGAAATGGTCTCGGTCGGATCCACGAACTTCGACCCGCGTTCGTTCCGGCTCAACGACGAAGCAAGCCTGAACGTCTACGACCGGACATTTGCCGCGCGAATGACGCAGGTCTTCGAGGACGATCTGAAACGGACCCGTCGCTACACGCTCGACACGTGGCGACAGCGACCGTGGCAGGAGAAGTTCGTCGAGAAATTCATCCTGCCGATTCGTTCGCAACTCTGACCAGGATCCTGACGACGCATCGGATGCGGGGTTCACGGCACGGACTGCGACCGCGGTCGCAGCCCCCGCCGATGGACTCGTCGTCGCTCAGAGCGGCTCGTATTTGAACTTCTGGCCGCCGATCGTGGCCTCGTACATCAGGCCGCCCTTTGCCACGGTGAACACCGCCATCCCCTTGTAGTAGCTGCCCGCGGTCTTGGCATCGTGCTGGCCGCCGCTGGCACCGGCCGAGGCGCCCGTCGTCGTTGCACCTGCCGAAACGCCTGCGGTGATCGCGACCGCGGTCGCCTGCGCGCCGACTTCGAAGTTGCCCGAGGTGAACTCGTCGAACGCGCGCTTGTCCTCGAAAAAGATGATCTGGCTGTAGGCCTGCCCGCCGAGCTGAAAGCCGGCTGTCAGCTGGGCCATCGACGTGTTGCCGACGTGCCTGCCATCGGCGAACACACGGCCTTTGCCGTAAGCACCGCCGATCCCGATACCGCCCTTGCCGATCGTGGGGAATACGGCGTAGCCGTAGCTCTTGTCGAAGAACTGTGCGCTCTCACCGGCTTCCTTGAACACCTTGATCGTGTCGTCGTACTCATCCGCGCGCGCGGCCGCGCAGACGAGCAGCAGCAGGAGCGCCAGAGCAACGCCATATGGTGCCGAGCGTGTCATGGATGAATCCTCTGTCGGGTTTGCGTACGTCGCAAGCGGGAGTGCGCAGCCTAGTCCCTGTCGGGATCGTCTGGCGAGCGCGAAGTCATCGCGCGTCAGGTCAGGATTGCGACATACGCTCGAGACGATCTAGATAGGTGATCTAAGCCATTGATCTTGCAGTCTTCATCCGCCGGCGCGCTGAGTACCCGCGCCGCCTCGGCGAGCCCCGTGTTTGACGACGAAGCGCAGAAGACGATCGCGGCTAGTCCGGCAGCTTGTACGACTCAATCGCGTCAGCGAAGCCGCGCGTATATACGTGCCCGGCGCCAATGTCATTTCGCCATATGGCGGTCTCGATCGGGCTTTGAATGTTCAGCCGTACCCTGTGGCGAACGGTCTGCCAGGCATCCTCATCGAGCAAACCAGTGCGGTAGCGGAAGTATTGTGCCTCTGCCCGTCTAAAGAAGCTGCGTTGCACCGTCCTGAGGTACTCCATTTCGAATTCGCTGAAGTCCTCCAGGCGCGACGTTGGCTCCTGAGACCGCAGTATCAACTTGAGGTGACCCTCGCCAAGCATCAGATCAAGGTCGTTCATGCTAGCCAGGCTGTCGCGCGACTCCGCCGCCGCTGTGGCACGAAGTACGGCGGTGTTCTCTCTGACACTCGCGATCAAGAGTCCCAGTGTTACTACTACAGCGATCGCGGATACGATCTCAGCCGCCGACCTCATCAGTTCGGTTTTCGATGCCATTTGCGCCCCCACGGACTCCAAAAGTCGCCTTATGTCCAGTCCGACTTGCCGCATTGTCTACATCTCTAGTAGAAGTGTGAACGCCCATCCCCGCACTCGCGACAAGAAAGAACGACAAACGCGCGACAACTTACGCGCAGCGCGATTGACCATGAAACATCTGCGCGAATCCAACTAAGGTAATTGTCATGGTCGAAGGAAAGCCAAGACTGAAGTATCGGGGCGCGGAGGTCATCGCGGACGACGATGCGTGCGACTCCGCAAAGGCGCTCATGAGCTCGCGCTTTCTGTCCTCGGATGTTCCGCTGCTGCCCCTAAAGACCTGTGATCGCAACGCAACCTGCACATGCAG
Organism: Steroidobacteraceae bacterium; assembly: GCA_052039045.1. Lineage (GTDB taxonomy): Bacteria > Pseudomonadota > Gammaproteobacteria > Steroidobacterales > Steroidobacteraceae > DATJKD01. The sequence continues at coordinate 2,009 of JBQGDL010000068.1, read as the reverse complement.
GTATCGACACTTCGACGATCGGCGTCGGACGGTCTCGCGTCGCGTTCCGCATGCCACCCGCTACCGAGGCGTCGAGCGGCGGGTGTGGCGCGGGCGGCGCGAGAGTGACTACACGTAGAGTTCGTTTTCCAGGTCCTGCAGCACCAGCTCGCGGACGACGGCCTGCCACTTCACTTCGCCCTTGGAGGTCTTACGCTCGCGAAACATCGCCATTGCCGGACTCCTCGCAGGTTAGGCCGCTGAGGGCAGCCATCCGACGCTAAGGATTCCGCAAGGTACTTCGTAAGCCGTTGATTGTGGTGGGCCGTGCTGGAATCGAACCAGCGACCAACTGGTTAAAAGCCAGCTGCTCTACCGACTGAGCTAACGGCCCGGTGCGGGGCGTGGATGATATCCGAACGCGCCGCGGGTCAGAAACCGTCAGCGGTAGCGCGTCGGGTCCGGCACACCGGCCGCTTCGAACCCCGCACGGCGCAGGCGGCAGGCATCGCAGCGGCCGCAGGCCCGCCCCTGCTCGTCCGCCTGGTAGCAGGACACCGTGAGCGAGAAGTCGACGCCGAGCGCCCGGCCGCGCTGGATGATTTCCGCCTTGCTGAGCTGAATGAGCGGCGTGCGGATCCGCAGGTGCATCTGCGCTTCCGTAGCGGCGCGGGTCGCGAGATTTGCCATGCGCTCGAACGCCGCGATGTACTCGGGCCGGCAATCGGGATAGCCGCTGTAATCGATGACGCTGACACCGATGAAGATGTCCCTTGCGCCGAGCACCTCGCTCCAGGCAAGCGCGAACGACAGGAAGATCGTGTTACGCGCCGGCACGTAAGTGACTGGGATGCCGGCGACCGGCGTCTCGGGCACCGGGATCGCGGGATCCGTGAGGGCCGAGCCGCCGAAAGCGGCCAGGTCGATGTGCATCACGCGCTGCTCGACGGCGCCGAGTGCTGCTGCCACGCGCGCGGCGGCATCGAGCTCGACGGTGTGGCGCTGGCCGTAGGCGAAGCTGAGCGCGTGGCACGCGAACCCTTCCGCGCGCGCGATCGCGAGACAGGTCGCCGAATCGAGGCCGCCGGACACGAGCACGACGGCGCGTGGCTTTCCGGCCGGGGCAGCCTGCACGAGCGGGCCCGTCGCCATCGCAAGATCCGGTTCCGGATCGTCCTGCCACGTCATTCGGCCGTTCCCGGAAAATTCGGCTCCGAGCCAATTTTGGAGATCATCGACCCCGTTCCTCGCCCCACAGCAGCTTGTGCAGCTGTATCTGCAGGCGCACGTCGAGCCGGTCCGCGAGTATCCATTCGGCGAGCTCGCGCGGCTCGAGGCGTCCGTAGCACGGAGAAAACAGCACCTGGCAGGGCAGCCCCGCCATAGTCGTAGTCACCAAGTCGCGGGCCCACTCGTAGTCGGCCCGCGAGCAGATCACCAGCTTCAGCTGGTCGTGCGCGGTCAGTCTGTCGAGATTGTCCATGCGGTTGCGCGCAGACTCTCCGGAATCGGGGGTCTTGAGGTCGACGACGCGGCTCACGCGCCGATCGACCGGCGCGATGTCGATCGCGCCGCTGGTCTCGAGCGATACCGCAAACCCGGCGTCGCATAACGAGCGCAGCAGCTCGAGACAGCTCTTCTGGGCGAGCGGCTCGCCGCCGGTCACGCACACGCGGCGCACGCCGCTCGCCTGCGCGGTTTCTAGCAGCTGCGCGACCGTGCGCCACTCCCCGCCGTAGAAGGCGTACTCGGTGTCGCAGTACACACACCGCAGCGGACAGCCCGTCAGACGGATGAACAACGTGGGCCAGCCGACCGCATCCGCCTCGCCCTGTATCGAGACGAAGGTCTCGGTGATCCTGACCCGCGCATCGGGCCCGGCGGCACGTGCCCGCCGGCTCCCGGCCTGTGTCGCGCTGGTCACGGTCGTCGCCGGATCAACGGCCCTCGACGTCCATCTTGGTGACGCGCTGCTGCGCCAGGCGCGCGGCTTCGGTGTCAGGATATTCGCTGACCACACGCTCGAGGGT